>JBCCHN010000085.1:0-21707 GCA_039028695.1 Pseudomonadota bacterium | reverse complement strand
CGTTCCATCGCGCGTGGGCACGGGTCATGGTGTCCTGCGCGCCCTTTTCCGACCACTGCTCGAAGGACTCAGAATCCGACATGGTCGCGTCGTAAAAGGCGGTTTCGTAATTCGCCATGGTGTGGCCACAGCCCAGGAAGTGGCCCGAGGGCTCAACCTCCCTATAGGCATCCTGGGCGATGGCATTGTCATCCAGGGGCAGGCCTTCGAGCAGCACTTGATAGGCGCCCAGGCGATCCGCGTCGATGATCAGCTTTTCAAAGGAGGTCACCAGCCCCCCCTCAAGCCAGCCGGCGGCATGGAGCACGAAGTTGGCCCCGCCGATCGCGGTGGCATGCATGGAATCCGCGGACTCGGCGGCGGCCTGGGCGTCCGGCAGTTTCGAGGCCGTGAGCGAGCCGCCGCTGCGCAAGGGCACGCCCAGGCGCCGCGCCAACTGGCCGATGATGTAGTTGGACATCACCGGCTCGGGCATGCCAAAGGTGGGCGCCCCGCTTTTCAGGCTCATAGACGACAGGAAGTTGCCCAGCACGAAGGGAGCGCCCGGTTTGACAAGCTGGCTAAAGGCACAGCACATCATGGCTTCGGCCAGGGCTTGCGCAATGGAGGCGGCGGTGGTCACCGGCCCCATGGCGCCGCCCAAGATAAAGGGCGCCACCACGATGCCTTGGCCCGCGCCGCAATAGACCTGGATGGCCTCGGTGACCACCCGGTCCACCAGCAAGGGCGAGTTGGTGTTGACGTTGCCCATGATGACGCAGTTCTCTGCCATCATCTCCTCGCCGAACAAAATCTTGGCCATGGCGACACAATCTTCGGCTCGGGATTTTTCCGTGATAGCGCCCAGGGTCGCTTTATCGGAACAGCGGTAATGGGTATAGAGCATGTCCAGGTGGCGCTTGTTCACCGGTATGTCGCAGGGCTCGCAAGTGACAAAACCCGAGTGGTGCAGCGCCGGCAGCATGGATGTCAGCTTGACCAGTTTTTCGAAGTCCTCCAAAGCGCCATATCGACGGCCTTTTTCCAGGCATCGCACGAAGGGCGGGCCATAGACGGGGGCGAACACCGCGTTGTCGCCGCCGATCTGCACCGATCGGGCCGGGTTGCGCGCCACCTGGGTGAATTGGAACGGGGCGGTTTTGCAAAGCTCACGGGCCATGCCTCGGGGCAGGCGAACACGGGTGTCATTGACATCGGCGCCACCCGCTTTCCAAATCCGCAAAGCCTCCGGGTCCTCGCGGAACTCTAGCCCGACCTCTTGGATCAGCCAGTCGGCCTGCTCTTCCAGGCGGACGAGCCCTTCTTCACTCAGGAAATCGTAATAGGGAATGGCGCGTTTGACAAAAGGGGCGCCGGTCGCGGTTACGCTTTTGCTCCGCTGTTCTCGCCGGGCGCGACGCGACGAGGCTCTTTGTGTGGCCGCCATTTCTCTAGCTCCTCCCTTTTAAGGCTCTTCGCCGGTGCTGGCGCACCTGGGAAATCTTTTGGATCGCTTACTATAGGGCAGCAGGATGACCTTGTGATGCTTGAAATTTGTCAGGCTATCCATAAAATGAATTTATGCAAAAACTGATCCGTCGTATCCAGTCTCCCACCGCGCTCTTCGCCTTCGAGGCGGCGGCCCGGCATCTCTCCTTCACCCGTGCGGCGGCCGAGCTGAATGTCTCTCAACCGGCGGTCAGCCATGCTGTCAAACGCATTGAGCAGGCCTTGGGTGTGGCCCTGTTTCATCGCCGGCATCGGGTTATCAGCCTGACTGACGCCGGTGAGCGCTTTTATAACGATGTATCATTTGGGCTTATGCAAATTTGGCAATCGGCGGAAAAGATTGCCCTGCAAAGTGCCAGCCGCCACGTCACTCTGTCGGCCTCGACCGCCTTTGCCAACTATTGGATGGTGCCCCGTCTGGCGGACTTTAAGGCCGCTTATCCCCAAATCGACATTCGCCTGCAGGCCACCGACAAGGACATCGAAATCACCGGCGAGGCCAATGCCCTGGCGATCCGGCGCGGCGACGGGGCTTGGGAGGGGTACGAAGCGGCCCATTTGGCGGCCGAGCGTATCTTTCCCGTCTGCAGTCCCGCTTACCTGGCCAAGATCCAGGCCCCGGGCGACCCGGTGGCCTTGACCGGCCACAATCTAATACATTTGGAGGAACCTTACCGGCCCCGCCCGGCCTGGGCGGACTGGTTTGCCGCCCAGGGGGTTGCCTTTCGCGACCGGGGCGAGGGTCTGCGCCTCAACGACTATGCCCTGGTGCTGCAGGCCGCCATGGCTGGCGAAGGCATCGCCATGGGCTGGGACCACGTCACCCAGCATTTGATCCGCCAAGGGCTTTTGGTGCGTGTGCTCGACAGCCATTACGCCAAGGGCCTGGACTTTTACGTCATTTGGCCGAAAGCTACACCACTGAGCGTCGAGGCGGGAGAGGTTCTAATGTGGCTCTTGTCACAACGGCAGGACTGAATTTCAGGGATTTAATCGAGGAAACCATGCCCATACGCAACTCCATCGCCGATCTTGCCGAGGATATGAAGCTTTGGCGCCGTGACATCCATAAGCACCCCGAGCTGGCCTATGAAGAACATCGTACCAGCGACCTGGTAGCGGAAAAGCTCGAATCCTGGGGCATTGAGGTTGTCCGCGGCCTCGGCGGTACGGGGCTGGTGGGTCTGGTTCGGGGCCAGAATGACCGGGACGGGGGCCCTATGATCGGCTTGCGGGCGGATCTGGACGCCCTTCCCATGGCCGAGCTCAATTCATTCGAGCACCGCTCGGTCCATGAGGGCAAAATGCATGGCTGCGGCCATGACGGCCATACGGCCATGCTGCTCGGCGCCGGTCGCTACCTGGCGGAAAATCGAAATTTTAACGGCCAAGTGGCCCTGATCTTTCAGCCAGCCGAGGAGGGGGGGGCCGGTGCCAAAGCGATGATCGACGATGGGCTCTTCGAGCGCTTCCCCGTGAATGCGGTCTATGGCATGCACAATATGCCGGGCATTCCGGCGGGTCACATTGCCCTGCGCGAGGGACCCATCCTGGCCGGCAGCATGTCTTTCGAATTGACCGTCAGGGGGCAGGGGGCCCATGCCGCTATGCCCCATTTGGGCCGAGATACAATCGTGATCGCCTCTGGTCTGGTCGGTGCCTTGCAGAGCATTTCCTCACGGCGCGTGGATCCTTTGGAAAACGTTGTGATGAGTGTGACCCAGTTTCACGCCGGCTCAGCCGTTAATGTGCTGCCCGAGGAGGCCCTTTTGCGCGGCACGGTGCGCTGCTTCAGTGTCGAGACCCAACAGCTCTTGCGCCAAGAGATGAGCAGCCTGGTCGCTGGCTATTGTCAAGCCCAGGGTGCAGAAGGCACCATAACCTTTGATGTGGGCTATCCCGCGGTATTCAATTGGGTCGAGCAAACCCGCTTTGCCGCGGAGGTGGCCGAACAAGCGCTTGGCGAGGACGCGGTCAATCGCTCGGGCAAACCCCTGATGGGCTCCGAGGACTTCGCCTATATGCTTCAGGAAAAGCCTGGCTGTTTTGTTTTTATAGGCAACGGCAGCGACAGCGGACCCAGCGCTTGTTCTTTGCATAACCCCTATTATGACTTCAATGACGACATTATGCCGGCTGGGGTGGAATACTGGGTGCGTCTGGTCGAGAAATCCCTGTCGTGAGAGGGTCCTGGAGCGGCTTTAAGGGTGGCTGATGGTCTTGAGGGCTTGAATTTTTTGCGACTAGGCCAATTTTTTGCAAAGAGATCGGAAAAGGGTCTCAAAAGGTGCCTGTTTGCGTCGAAGTTTCTGCGATGGGAAATTTGACTGACATTGCGGAACGGATCAATTTGTAGTGATATGGGAAAAAGGTGTCGGTCTAAAGACATTGGTAGCTCAAGAATCTAGTCTACTTGAATTAAACAAAGAACAGGGAAAGGAAATCTTCATGTCAGATAAAGCAGATCCGCGCTTGAACGGCCTTGTCGATCAAGCCAAAAGCGGGATCATCAGCCGTCGCCGCTTCATGGAAGGCGCTTTGGCGCTGGGCCTGACGGTTCCGGCCGCTACAACCTTGTGGAGCAAGAAGGTCAAAGCTGCCACGCCGAAACCGGGTGGCACCTTCCGTGTGGGTCTGGATGACGGCAACACTACCGATAAGCTTGATCCGCACACCACTGAATCTCAGTTCATGATTCAAATGAATCATGCCATGCGGAATTATTTGACCGAGATCAATGAAGACAATGTCGTCGGACCCGACGCGGCCTCGGGCTGGGAAGCCTCGCCGGATGCGACGGTTTGGACTTTCGAGTTGGAAAAAGGCGTTACCTTCCACGACGGCAAGCCCTTCACGGCGGAAGATGCCATGGCCTCCATCAACTATCACCGGGGCGAAGATTCCAAATCTGCTGCCAAGGCCCTGGTTGATCCCATCGAAGATATCAAAACCGATGGCGAGCACACCTTGGTGATTACGCTGAAAGAGGGCAGCGCCGACTTCCCCTATGTGATGTCCGATTATCACATGGTGATGATGCCCTCAGACGGTGAAGGCAATGTGGATATAACCGGCAACGGGACAGGCGCCTATTCCATCGAGACCTTCGAGCCCGGCGTTCGTGCCCACTTGAAAAAGAACCCGAACTATTTCAAACAAGGCAAGGGCCACTTTGATGAGGTGGATATCCTGGCGGTCAATGACCCAACGGCACGTCAAGCGGCGATCAAGACGGGTGATTTGGATGCCATCACTGAGCCTGATCTAAAAACCGTTCACCTCCTGGGCCGGGACCCCAACATTGAGATTGATGAAGTCGCCAGTGGTGCCCACGTGACGATCCCTATGTTTGTGGACGTGGCGCCCTTCGACAACAACGATTTCCGTTTGGCGCTAAAATACGGTATCGATCGCGACGCCATCTTGCAGAAGGTGATCCGCGGACATGGCACGCTGGGTAACGATCACCCCATCGGCCCGACCCTGCCTTACTGGGCGGATTTGGAACAGCGTCAGTACGATCCGGACAAGGCCAAGTTCCACTTGGATCAATCAGGTGTGGGCAATATTAGCGTTGATTTGTCCGCCGCTGATACGGCGTTCCCGGGCGCGGTCGATATGTGCTTGCTCTACAAAGAGCAATTGGCGCCCGTTGGTATCGACATCAATGTCGTGCGCGAGCCCAATGACGGCTATTGGTCCAATGTGTGGCTGGTCAAACCTTTCGTGGTGGTCCAGTGGGGCGCCCGTCCGACGCCTGACGTGATGTTCTCGCTGGCCTATTCTGCCGATGCAGCCTGGAACGAGTCTCATTACAAGGGCGAGCGCTTTAATCAGCTCATGAAGGAAGCCCGTGCTGAGTTGGACGACAACAAGCGGGGCGAGCTTTATTCGGAAATGCAGCAGATCTATCGCGACGAAGGCGGTACGGTCGTGCCCTTCTTCCGCAATCGGGTTTATGCCCGCCGGGCCAACGTGATGCATGGTGAAAAGCTCACCGGCAACTGGCCCCTGGACGGCGCCCGCGCTTACGAGCGTTGGTGGTTGGATTCCTAAGCTTCAAGTGCATGAGTGACAAAAGGCGGGCCTATGGCCCGCCTTTTTTTATCGCATTTTAGGCGCTGGGCAAAAAAAGCCCCGGACGAAACCTCTGGGCTCCAATCCGGGGCTGCATAAAGACAGCGTGCAAAATTGTTGCGTTAAAAGCGTTACTTCCCGCTCGAGGCCGTCTTGGCCGCGGGTGCCGCCTGTTCGCTGGAATTGCTGCTTGCCGCCTGGCTGGCGGGGCTGCTCTCGGCTTTTTTCTCGGGCGTTTTTTCGGTTGTGGCCTCAGGTTCTTCGGCTTTGCTGGCCGGGGCCTCGGTCACCTGGATGTCACCGGCCAGGCGGCCGCCGGACTCGATCTCGATGCCGCAATAGCGGATTTTGCCCGAAACGCTGCCGGTGGAGCGAATGATAAGGCGTTCGGTAATCGTCAGCGTTCCCTCGAAAGTGCCGCTGATATCGGCGACGCCGATTTCCGCTTCGCCAGTAAATGAGCCACATTCGGCGATCTGAACCGATTGACTGTTGGCCGTGGCTTCAATGTGTCCCTCGACTACCAGGGATTCACAGTTCGCGATCTCGCCTTTCAACTTAATACCGGGGCCGACGGTGAGGCGGTGTTCGCTGGCGCTCTTGTCGGCATGGGGGCTCGCTTGGCTAGCGCCAATGCTGCTGGCGTTACGCTGCAGCCGACCCATTTGGTCGGCGATGGGATTGCTCATGGGTGTGGGCATTGTGGACCTCGGTTGCTGACTGGAGGGGTTAAGTCCAAAGGCTGACGTGCCTCCGAACGAAGGTGTGTGGGACGAAGAGGTTTGCGGAAGAGGGCTGTTGGCATCCGAGGCGGCACTTCCTCCAGCGGCTGCGCCGGAATTCCTTCTCGTATCGGCCGTCTTGGCATCGCTTTCCTCGTTTCGGTTCTGCCGACGACCACGCAAAGCTTCCATCATCTTTCGGGTCTCCTCGTTTCAAGTACCAACTTCTCGATTGGGGCACTGGCCGCCTGGGCAGGCTGGCCCCTTGGGACCTGCGACCGCGATCAGTCGATCCTGTGGAAAGATTGCGATCCCCCCAATCTTCGCGGCCCATCATGGCAAATAAGTCCTTAACAGAAGGCTAACGAATGATTGATGATCTTCAGTTACGTTTTTTAAATACTTGTAGGTCAAAAAAGAGCGTGTAAACGAGAAATAAAGTGATTTGAAATAAAAATTTAACAATTAATTACAGCTTATTTTTATCTTTATTCAAAATCACTTCAGTTAGTTTTTTCAACTTTGATAAAGGTGGATTGATTACGGAACGAAATCGGCTGGGCGCAGTCGGGTGGTTCTGCAAGTCGGGCCGGCGCAAAAATTTCCGGTGAAACCTTTTAACTTCAGGAGGACTAGCCTTGTTCATTAATGCGACTTACCGCGGCACCAAGGTGCGGATTGGGTGTCCCGATGCGGAAACCGGTGCGGCGATCATGCTGAATGACTTCATTTTCGCTCTGGAAGGCTGCTTTGAATCATTGCCGATCACCCAGCGGCGCAAATTAGTCGAAAACGCGCAAAAAGCCCAAATCGACCTTTTGCAGGAACAGTTGACCTCGGGCGGGGCCCAATCCCGAGTGGTTATCGCCGATGACGCACAGGGGTGGACCACCATCGAGATCACCCTCTCCGCCAAAGAGGCTCTGCAAACGCTCTCTAATTTCCAAGGTGTTTTTGACGGCGACGACCCGCAAATGGTCGAGGTGGCCGAGCGGATTTCCTCTTTTGCCGCCTGGCTGCTCCAAGTAACGAATGCCTACGAGACCTTTGGCAAGACCATTGCCGCGGCCTCTCAAGAGGCCAATCAGCGCGGCGGGAAGGTGTCCCGTGACGAGTCTGAGAAAAAGCCAAAGATGGGACCTCAGGATGTGGCCGCCCGCGTGAAAGAGGCGCGCAAGAGCGTCGCGGAAGAAAGCAAGGCCAAGCACTAGATCCAATACAACGATCTATCTCTCCTCGTCGAAAAGGGCTCCCCAACATCGGGAGCCCTTTTTGAATCGAGAAAACTAGTTGCTTAGACCCGCTTAAAACTTGCTATGATTGGGAATGTTTCTCGGCGCCACACCTAGATGCCGGCTCTTTGCGGTTATGGTGCTCTTGTGTTCGTCCAGTATGTCTTGGGCGACCCTTCCGGAAGTGCATCGGGCTGTTTGGTCCCACGGCCAGCAAGGCTCTGACCTAACTATCTATGTTACGGACCTGGCGAGTGCACCGGCTTGGTTCATCGGCAATTGCCCCGCCGACCTCTTATCCGGGAAAGAACCTGAGAAAAAGGGACAGGGAGAGGAATCGCGAATTAAAATTTGGATCTCCACCTCCCCCTTCGGGGACGTGCCCTGGGTTCGCCTGGTAGACGATCGGACGGTGGCCGAAAAGGTTTTTTGCATGAATTGAAAGCGAGCCGGCTCATCAAATCGGCCTGGTCAAACCGGCGATGACCGACATGGTTCGTCAAAAAAAATGCCCGCCTGCGAGGCAACAGGGAAACCTGGCTAAGCTAATCCCCGTATTCTATCCTCTGATATTCAGCCTCAAAATGACCCAGAAGAACTGACCAGGCTACTTGTTAAAAAAAACAGGCGGGCAGAGAGTGAGAGACTTTTGACACGTTTGACGATGGGTCCTTGTGCAGTCCAATTTTCTTTTGGGCGGCAACCCCTTGGGATGCTCCCCTTTCGTTCCGTAAGGTAACTTTACCGTCCAAGATGGCTGCGAATGTTACCCCGGTCACATATAGAAAATTAAGGCTAAGACGCCAGCGCGGGCCGCCGCCTCCTTTTATGGAAATCGGCGTCCACGTTCGGTTCCTTGGAACCGATGGGCTCTTCGGGCGTTATCCTTATGCGCTCTTGCGTTTTTCGGGAAGTGACGAAGCGTTCTCCCGCCGTAAGGCGCATCAGTGCAAGAGGGGGAGTCTCTTTATCGCCTAACCCGCCGAGCTGTGGGCTCCCCTTCTTTTCCTTTTTGCCCCGCTTTTCACGTCAATTGGGATTCCCGTCAATTGGGATCCCCGTCAATTGGAGCTCTCTCCAATCGAGATGCAAATCTTGCCAAAAACGGCCTGCTGCTCCAGGGCGGCGAAAGCCCCGGCGACATCGTCGAAGGTAAAGCTCTTGCCGATGACGGGGTGCAAGTTGTGTTGAGAGACCGCCTGATTCAGCGCTTCGAAGGCTTGACGGGAGCCGACGGTGACCGACCGCAAAGTCAAGCAGCGGGTCAAGACTGTAGGCAAAAACAATTCCGCGGTGTTCCCCGTCACGTTTCCGATCAGGATCACCGCGCCGCCCGTTTTAACGGCCTTGAGAGACTCGCCAAGCGTTTTCGCGCCGCCCAGCTCTAAAACCCGGTCGCACCCCAGCCCTCCGGTGGTCGCGCGCACGGCCTTTGCCCAATCCGGTGTGGTGGATCGATCAATCACCAGGTCTGCCCCCAGTGCCTTGAGGTGTTCAGCCCGCTCGGCCGTGGAGGTGGTGACGATGGTTCGCACCCCGACGGCTTTAGCAAGCTGCAGGGCTATCAGGGCGACGCCACCGGATCCTAAGATCAAGAGACTTTCACCAGGACCCAGCGACGTGGGCTGGTTGAGCGCGCTCCATGCCGTCACGCCGGCGCAGGGCAAGGTCGCGACCTCGGCATCGCTAAGGTGCTCGGGAACCCGCACCACTCCGCTGGCGGGAAAGACCCGATGGGTGGCCAGCACGCCGTCCAGGGGCCCGCCCAGCCGGCCCACTTCCAAATCGGCGGGGGGCGTGCCCCCGGCCCAGTTCTGAAAAAAACAGGGAGAGACACGGTCTCCCACGGCGATGTTTCGTACCTCGGCGCCGATCTGCCGCACAACCCCCACGCCGTCCGAGAGAGGAATCAAGGGCGGCTGCACCGCCCTGCCATGTTGTCCGCGCAGAACCACCAGATCCCGAAAGTTCAAGGAGGCGGCACGCATTTCGATAAGGACATCACGAGGCCCAGGTGCCGGCACCTCAGCTTGGCGGAGTTTCAGGTTGTCGAAGCCAAAAGCATCAATGAAGGACCAATACCGCATGGACCGCGTCCTCTGCTCCTATCGGCATTAACCCCTTCTCATCCAGTCTGGGAAACGGGGACAGTTAAAAGTTCGGAAACTAACGAGCTCCAATTACCTCTGCCGCGGATTTTTGAGCTGTGTCCAAAACCTGATGCAAGTCGGCCAGCGCCTTTTCGTCTTCCAAGTCTTGTAGGGGCGGGCGCACCGGACCGGCGGGCAGATCGAAAAAGCGCGCGGCGGCTTTGATGGATTGCAGGTATTTGCCGCTGCGCTCCAAAATGGTGGTAATGGGCATCAAGGTTTCCATCAAGCGGCGCCCCTTTTGGAAATCCCGCTCCAGGGCGCAAGCCTCATAGAGCTTAACCACCGGCATCGGCAAAAAGTTTGGGATGGGGCTCACCCAGCTCCGCGCGCCCCAGGCGAAGAACTCTAAAGCTTGGTCTTCCGCGCCGATGCTGAGTTGCAGGTTGGGGTAATTGTTTGCCAACAGATGCACCCGATTGATATCGCCGCTGGCCTCTTTGATAGCCACGATATTTTTGTGATCCGCAACCAAGTCCAAAAAGGCCTCTTCCATCTCCATGCCGACCCGGCCCGGATAGTTGTAGAGCATGATCGGCAAACCGGACGCAGCTTCGATCTTGAGGCAATGGGCCGCCAATTCTTCCTGCGTGGGCTGGGAATAGGGCGGGGCGGCCACCAGCAGCGCGTCGGCACCCGCATCCCTTGCCGCGCGGGCATAGTCGGGGCATTCTGCAGCATTAAGCGCGTTGACCCCGGCAATCATGGGCAGGCGCCCGGCAATGATTTCCTTGCCCCGCTTAAATTGCTCGATCCGTTCCTCCCGGGTCATGGCATAGAATTCACCAGTTGTGCCGCCCAGGATCAGGCCGTGTACCCCTTGCTCGATTAGGAAGTCCAAAAGCCGTGCGAAGCCATCCCAATCGACTGTGAGGTCACTGTTGAAAGGAGTCATGACGGGGGGATAGATGCCTTCAAATTGCATAGCTGCACCTTTTTTTTGGCGAAAAGGGGACGACCAAGCCGGGGATGAGAACCCGCGACTGGAACGCCTCCGGTCCTATCAATCCGGGATGACGATTGCAAGGGGTGTGGGACCTAAGGGGTGTCCGGAATCCGACGCGCTCAAGTCCATGACTGGGCGGGCATGCTTTGTCGGGCCGGGATGGCCGGTTGCAAAGGCCGTCGGAGAATGCTTTTGTCCCCGCCAGTTTTTTGGCGCCGAATCGCCTTAGCGACCCCTTTCGCGTGTCACTGGCACAGTCAATCCTAGTTGAGCGGAAAACCAATGAACCTCAAAGATCACATCCGCGGCGTCCCGGACTTCCCCAAGCCGGGCATTCTTTTTTACGACATCTCGCCCCTCCTGGCTCATCCGGGGGCCTGGTCCCATACGGTGGACCACCTGGCGGAGATCTGCGCCGAGTACAAGCCCGACGTCTTGGCCGGCATCGAGTCCCGGGGCTTTTTGGTGGCGGCCCCGGTGGCCCTACGCATGGGGCTGGGCTTCATCATGGTACGCAAGCTGGGAAAGCTGCCAGGCGCCACCATTCCCCATTCCTACGAGCTGGAATACGGCCAGGATACCATCGAAATTCACGATGATGCTGTTCAGCCCGGCCAAAGGGTGATGTTGCTGGATGACATCCTCGCCACGGGCGGCACTATGAATGCCGCCGCTCAGCTTATTCGCAAGGCCGGTGGCACGGTGCCCGCGTCTGCCTGTATTATCGAGCTGGCCTTTCTGAACGGAAAGGCCCGCCTGGATATCCCCTGCACCACCTTGATTTCCTACGATTCCTGAGGGGCACCGATCCTATCGGCTCAGCGGCCTTTCCAAACCGGGTCGCGTTTCTCGGCAAAGGCCCGGGCGCCTTCCGCCTGGTCTTCGCTGGCATAAAGCATGTCCACCGTGCGGAATTGGCGCCGGGTAATGCGGTTCATGGCGTCTTGGAAGCGCATGCCTTCAGCCTCGCGGATGATCTCCTTGGCGGCGGCATAAACCAAGGGCGGCCCCGACTCCAAGTGGCGAGCCAGCTCCCAGGCCTGATCCAGGAGGTCGGCTGCCGGAATGATCCGGTTGACGAATCCCCAACGGTGTCCTTCCTCCACATCGAGCCAGCGGCCCGTCAGCAGCATCTCCATGGCGATGTGATAAGGGATGCGCTTGGGCAGCTTGACGCTTGCCGCGTCGGCTACTGTCCCTGAGCGAATTTCCGGTAGGGCAAAGCTGGCATGGTCGGCGGCCAGGATGATGTCGGCGGACAGAGCCAGCTCGAAACCACCGCCGCAGCAGATGCCGTTGACCGCCGCCACAATGGGTTTGTTTAGGTCTCTCAGCTCCTGCATACCGCCGAAGCCGCCCACGCCGTAATCGTCGTCGACCGCATCGCCGCCGGCCGCCGCCTTCAGGTCCCAGCCGGCGCAGAAGAACTTTTCCCCGCCCCCGGTTACGATGGCCACCCGCAGATCCGGATCGTCGCGAAAAGCTTGGAACACATCACCCATGATGCGGCTGGTGGCCAGATCAATGGCATTGGCCTTGGGCCGGTCAAGGGTCACTTCCAAAATGCCCTGTTCCCGCCGTGTCTTTACCGGTCCCTCGCTCATATCGAACATGGTGGCTCTCCAAAACTGTGTTCAGCCGGGTTCTAGCGCAGCGGGCCGCAGCTGTCGCTAGGTTTTTCTTGTGGATGGCTAATTTATTCCCGGAGCAACGTTAACTGAGGGGCAACGTTAACTAAGGGGCAACGTTAATCCCGGAGCAACGTTAATCCCGGAGCAACGTTAATCCCGGAGCAACGTTGATGCAGGAGCAACGTTAATCCAGCAGAGACACCCGGTAACCGGCCCGGGGAAAATGGATGGCCACCCTGCCCACGGCAGGTTCGTCACGGATCAGGCAGAGGCTGTCCCGGTCCAAGGCCTGAAGCTGGCCCATCACCGCGGGATCGCCCCCATCCACGTCGGGCAGGACGGAAATCCTCATGCCCGGCTCCAGGCCCTGTGGATCCAAGGGGTCGGCCTGTTGCCCCGTCTCGGGATCGCTGCCCCGCGCAATCCCCAGAGCTTCTTGGGAGGAGACCTCCGAGACTTCGCCATGGCCGATGGCGGCCACTTTCTTCTCCCACTGAACCAAGCGGGGGAACTGCGCGAGGAAGTCTGGCCCCTCGGCCCAGCGTCCACGCAGAAACCATACCAGGTAATAGGCCAGGGCGTCCGCCAGGCCGGGTTGGTCACCGGTCAAATAGCCTTGGTTGCCGCCCAAGGCGTCCTCCAGCCAACCCATGGCGGCACGAATTTGCCCGGTGATATGGGGCAGCTCGGGGCCCAGGTCAGTCGCCTGAACATCGGGGCCAAAATAAAGCCGTGCCCGGTCTCGCGCAAAGTCCGGCGGCAGCTCGGCGGCACCGCTGCCCAGGACCAAACGGACAGCCAGGTTCATAAGTTCGCCGTCGCTCCAGCGGCTCAACCCCCAGGCCAAGCCGTGGTCCCCGCCGGGAAAGAAACTGGGCTCAGGAAAGCGCCGCTCCAAGGCCCGCAAAATACACTGACTGTCGCAATAGATGTCCGCGCCGATTTGCAGCACCGGCGCCCGGCGATAGCCGCCGGTCAGCGGCATCAGGTCGGGCTTGGGCGGAATACGCGGGACGATGACCGATCCCCAGGCAAGCCCTTTGATACCCAGGGCGACGCGGACCTTTTCCGAAACCGGTGATTGGGGATAGTGGTGCAACAGGATTGGCGGCACGGTAGAACCTCAAAGTGTTAGCTGATTGATTTGACGAGCTTGTTCAGGGTGCTCAGGCCCTGGTCGTGAATGTTCAATTCTTCCAGGCAGGCGACCGTGGCGGTTAGATAATCCGTACAGCTTCCCAGTTGGCCTTGGGCACGGGCGATGATTTGAGCTTGCTGTTTGAGGGGCAGGGCGCCGGTGTAATTTTGCCGCTTCCGCTCGGCCACGAAGGTGATGGCCCGGGTCGTGCCTGTGCCCGTGCGAACGCGCACCCACAGCGGGCGATAGATACCGCTGAACATCTCCCGCGCCCAGATGACCTTGGTTTCGCTGTCCACCAAATCCGAAGCGATGCGAAACAGCATGCCCTGGCACGAGCCACCCCGGTCCAAAGCCAGCGCCAGGCCGGGTATGGCCGGGGTGCCGCGGGCAAAATAGCTATAGAGGCAAAATGACCGATGATAGCCGTAGAGTCGGCCCTGACATTTTTCGGCAAAGTGAAAGGCGGGGTTCCAGATGAGCGAGCCATAGGCGAAAACCCAAACATCCTCGCCCGCCTCCATTTCATTCAATAGTTCCAGGCGTGTGGCATCCCGTTCAGCCTCTGTTAAAACGGTGACACCTGATACTTCCTTTGCCTCTTCGGCATACTTGTTGGCGCTAAGCTTTTCGCGGGTCACCGACATGCCATGGCTCCTATTGGGCCTGGGGCATGCGGTTCCAAGCATCCAATGCGGCGATTTTATAGGCCTCCGCCAGGGTCGGATAGTTGAAAGTGTTCTCGACAAAATAATCGACGGTGCCTTTCAGGTTCAAAACCGCTTGACCGATGTGGATGAGTTCCGTTGCCCCTTCGCCGACGATGTGGGCGCCCAGCAGCCTGCGGGTCTTAAGGGAAAAGATCATCTTCATCATGCCGCTGTCGATACCCATGATATGGCCGCGAGAGGTTTCGCGAAAGCGGGCGATGCCGCATTCATAAGGGATGCCCCGTTCCTGCACCTCTTCCTCACTCATACCGCAGGTGGAAATTTCCGGGACAGCGTAGATGCCATAAGGGAAATATTCCGGCGGTTGAGAGGCTTCCACGCCCATGGCGTGACAGGCAGCGATGCGGCCTTGCTCCATTGAGGTGGAGGCCAAGCTAGGAAATCCGATGACATCGCCCACCGCGTAGATATGGGGAACATCGGTCTGGAAGGTATTCTTATCGACGTTCAGGCGACCCCGGTCATCCGCGACCAGGCCGCAAGCTTCTAGGTTTAACGAGTTCACAGTCCCGTTGCGCCCGGCCGCGTAAAGAATAGCATCGCTGCGCACGATGCGATTGTTTTTGAGAGTGATAACGCAGGGCCCGTTCTCCCCGCGCTCGATTTTTTCCACATGGCAGCCCAGACGCAAGACCATGCCCCGGTCGCGCAGTTGGTAAATAAAATCGTCAATCAGTTCCCGGTCCGTATAGTCCAACAAGGTGGCGCGGGATTCGATCAAGGTAACCGGGATATCCAGGGCGCTGAAGATGGTCGCATATTCAATGCCGATCACGCCGCCGCCGATCACCGCCAAGGTGCGGGGCAGGCGCTTCATATCCAAGATATCGTCACTGTCCAGAATGTACTCTCCGTCGAAGGGAACGTTGTCGGGTCGATAGGGCGTGGTGCCGACGGCTAGAATGATCCTCTCCCCGGTAAAGTGATGCTCCTCGCCCTCATCCCCAATGACCCGGATTTCCTTGGAGCCGGCGAAGCTTGCCGTGCCCCTAAGGGTTTCAACCCTGTTGCGGGCAAACTGCAGCTCCAGCACCTCGATTTCGTGGGTGAGGGTGATGTGCAGGCGGTTGCGCAGGTCCTGGGCGGTAATGTCGTGCTTGACCCGATAGGCGCGGCCGTAAAAGCCGCGCTCGCGCCAGCCGGCCAGGTTCAGGACCGTCTCGCGAAGGGTTTTGCTAGGGATGGTGCCTGTGTGCACCGACACGCCGCCTACCCGTCGGCCCCGCTCCACCACCAGAACCTGACGCCCCAGCTTGGCCGCTTGAATGGCGGCGCGCCGCCCGGCCGGACCGCTACCGATGATGATGAGATCGTACTTTGCCCGCAAGGCCACGATGTCAGCTCCGATTTCTTTTTGCTCCCGTCAAGACAGGCGTGCTTATCGCATATTGATCAAAATACGCTAGCCTTATGACGTCAATTTGATGCTGGCTGGTGAGTGCCGGGTGAGTATAAGGTCGTCTCCAGGTCTCTCTAAAAGCCTATTTTTCGCCCTGTCCGCTGGCCCGTTCAATTCCTGAGAGAAAACTCTCCGCAAAGGCCAGTAACGCGGCATCTTGTCCCTTGGCGGCCATGAGAGAAAGCCCCAATGGGCAGCCCTGATGGGTGGCGACCGGCAAGCTAATCTGAGGCAAGCCAGTCAAGTTGGCAATGCTGGTTAAGCCCAAGGTATCGCCCCGGTGCTGGCGCAATGACTCAGGGCTTGCCTCGCACAGGGGCGCGATCCCCCGCGCCGTGGGCAGGCACAGGATCGCCCCGTTGTTCAGCAAATCCACCGTGGCCCGGGTAAAGGCCTCTCGCTTGGCATGGGCGGCGGCGGCGGCCTCGGGCGTGATGCTTTGCACCCAATCAAAGCGCTCGGCGATCTCCGGTCCGAAGGTGGGCTGAGCGGCGCTGATCCACGCGCCGTGCTCTGCCCAAATCTCCCGGGCTTGCAGGCTGCGGAAGGCCAGCATCAAGCTTTCAAAACCGCCGCCCGGCGCGGCGATGTCCACGCTTTCGGCCTTGCCCAAGCGGCTTTCCAGTTGGGCCACGATGGGCAGCAGGCGGGCCCGCATATCCTCCTCCAACAAAGCAAAGGCATCGGCCGCGATCAAAAGCCCTTTCGGCTCAAAGTCTTGCGGTGGCGCCTCTTCCAGCAGCACCTCGCCCACCCGGCGCATCAGCTCGGCATCGCGGGCGAACCAGCCCACCGTATCGAAGCTGTCGGCCAGGGGCATGACGCCGGCCCGGCTGACCCGGTCATGGCTGGTGCGAATGCCAAAGATGCCGCAATAGCTGGCTGGAATGCGCACCGAACCGCCGGTATCCGTGCCCAGGGCGATGTCCACCAACCCGCCGGCCACGGCCGCTGCCGAGCCCGATGACGAGCCGCCGGGAATGCGGCCCGGTGCATTGGCGTTGGTGGGAGTTCCGTAATGGAAATTTTGCCCATTCAGGCTAAAGGCCAATTCGTCCGTGATGGTCTTGCCCATCAATGTGGCGCCCGCGTCCAACAGTTTTTGCACCGTCACTGCGTTATGCTGGGCCGGTCCATGGCTGGCGGCCCACTGGGGATTGCCGCAGCCGGTTACGAGGCCCTCGACGTCAAAAATGTCCTTAGCGGCAAAGGTCAGGCCCGCCAGCGGGCCCGTGGCGCTGCCGGAGACTTGAAAAACGCCATCGGGGATAAAGGCGCCCAAACCGTCGGAGAGGGCTGGCGTTGCTTGGGAATCAGTCATGGCATTTGGACCTTTTTTGTGTGATGCCGGCGGCGGTTAGGTGTCAGTTTCATCATCCATCAGAGGCGGATCGTCCTGGGTCTCGTCACCGTGGGGCGGATTGATGCGCCGAATGAGAATATCCCCATTGGGCAGAACTTCGGGCAGATCGTATTGCGGGATCATCTCGATCATCAGCTCAATGGCCCGCAGCATACGGTCCAGGCCTTCCTTGGCAAGCTCGCTGGGATCCTCTTGGTCCGCGCTTTGAGCCAGGGCGGGCGACGCCGGCCAGGGGCTTGCGGCGAAACAGACACCGGCGGAGAGGAATAGGGCCAACCCCATGCTTTTGCTTAGTTTTTTCATCGGCTTGTTCCTAATAAAATTTACCATTCTTGGGCAACGCTCACCGATCGGCAAGGCTCGGTCCGGCAAAGATTAGATTTCTTTCCGAAACTGTTCAAACGCTTCCCGTCAAAGACTGCGCTGGCCCCAATTGCCGGTTCCGAAATGTGAGGCGATTTGCTAAGACCGAACAGGGCGTGCGCGCCAGGTACAAATTAGTCGAGGAAACGACACAATATGACGTCACAACTGCCAAGTGACCTAGGCATGGCTTCGGCCGCCGACTTGGTCAAGTCCTATGCCGAAGGATCCGTATCGCCGGTCGAAGCGACCCAGGCGGCTCTGGCGGCGATCGCGCGCCACGATGAGACCTTAAACGCTTTTGTCGGAGTCGATGAGGAGGGGGCGCTGGCAGCGGCTAAGGAGGCCGAGGAACGCTGGCGCCTGGGCGTGCCCAAGGGCCGCATCGATGGTGTGCCAACCTCCATCAAGGACATCGTGGATCTGAAGGGCTGGCGAACCGCGAAGGGCTCCAAGACCCTGGCTGATGCACCGCTTGCGCGCCAGGATGCCCCCTGCAGTGCCCGTCTGCGCGAACACGGGGCGGTCATTCTGGGCAAGACCACCACGCCCGAGTTCGGCTGGAAGGGCGTGACCGATTCGCCTCTCACCGGGGTTACCCGCAACCCCTGGGATCCGGGCAAGACGCCCGGCGGCTCCAGCGGCGGGGCTTCGGCGGCGGTGGCTGCCGGGATGGGTGCTCTGGCCATCGGGACGGATGGTGGTGGTTCGGTCCGTATTCCGGCCGCCTTTACGGGTATCTTCGGCATCAAACCGTCCTTCGGTCGGGTGCCTGCCTTTCCCCTGAGCCCCTTCGGCACCGTCGCCCATATCGGCCCCATGACCCGGACCGTGACCGATGGAGCCCTGATGCTCAATGTCATTGCCGAGCCGGACCCGCGGGATTGGTATGCTTTGCCCAAGGAGGCGGCCGACTTCACCGCCGGTCTGGACGATGGGGTGTCCGGTCTGAAAATCGCCTTTTCGCCGACCCTTGGCGGACACCCGGTCGATCCTGAGGTGGCGGCCCTCGTCAAAGCGGCGGCTCTAAAATTTGCCGACCTGGGCGCCACCCTGGAAGAGGCCGAGCCCACATTGCGGGATGTTGAGCAGGTCTTTCGGACCCTTTGGTTTGCCGGTGCCGCCAATCTCAGTCAAAACTTTACGGAAGCGCAAAAATCGGCCCTGGATCCGGGCTTTCGGGATATCGCGGCGGCTGGGTCGGCCTATGGCTTGATGGATTATCTGGATGCGGTGGCCAAGCGGGAAGCCATGGGCACCACCATGAACCTTTTTCACCAGGACTACGATCTATTGCTAACCCCGGCCCTGCCGATCCCGGCCTTTGCGGCGGGTGAGGAATATCCCCGGGACCAAGACAACGACCGTTGGGTCAATTGGACGCCCTTTACCTATCCTTTCAACCTCACGCAACAGCCCGCGGCCTCGGTGCCCTGCGGCCTGACCAGCGCCGGATTGCCGGTGGGATTCCAGATTGTCGGTCCTTCCTATGGCGATCGCCTGGTTTTGCAGGCCGCACGCGCCTACGAAATCGACCAGCCTTTTCAGATGCCGTCCTCGCGTTTTGATTGATGGGACTTAACTGATGAGATGGTTGACTAACGAGACCATTGCTTGACGGTCTTTTGAGTAGGGTAAAAAAGGCGGCCCTACCAGGCCATGACCATTTTGTTGTCCCGGACTTCGTAGCTTTGCAGCCGGCCCAAATAGCTCATGCCTAAAAGAGACACATTCATGGGTGAATTGGTGACAATGGCCTCCACATCGCGCAGGACGAACTGGCCGATGCGGATTTGCCGCAAGGTCACCGGTGCTGCATGCACCTCGCCGTTGGCGGTCTTATAGACTTCAGTAAAGCGAAGCCGGTCCACCGTTAGGCCGAGCCGTTGAGCATCTTTGGCGGCCAGGGCCACCTTGGTCGCGCCTGTATCCACCAGGAACCGTACCGGTTCGCCGTTGACTTCGGTGTCCACCAGAAAGTGACCTAAAGCATTGGCCCGGATAAAAAGTTCAGAGGTGGTTGCCTGCTCGCCATAGGGTTCCCCACCGGTGTTGCCGGTGGATTGGCTCGGGACCAGGGCCTCCACATGGTTGGACGCGGTCTGGGTGGGCGCACCAGACTGTTGGGACGCGTCCTCACTGAGCGCCGACATCACGATGGCCGCTGCGCCGCACACCAGCAACAGCGGGGCAGTTTTGCTCAGCAGAGCCGACAAGAGCCCGTTGGAGCCTTCATGCTCCAATCGCTCAAGTCCATCGAGGTCGTCGTGCGAGTCGCGCACCGCCATCTCCCCTTTTCATCTATTTGAATGGGCGATTACGTGACATTAACAATCGCTTATATTTAATAAAGCTTCGCTAACACAAAGGGTTAATTGAAATTTGAAGAGCCCCTTTGTGATAACTCGCCTGTTAGCTGAATCGCAGTGACGCCAGGGCGGTAAATAAATAAAAAAAGACCCCGCCGCGATAATATGATCGAGGCGGGGTCTCCCAACAGCCGATATATGAATTGGTGCTCTAAAAAACCGCTATCGCCAGGTCATCCCTCTCCGGTCTGTCACGGCAATGGCTGTTGATTCTAAAAATAACGCTCATCTCCACTTCATCACTTAGAGCGATTAATGGGCCGCTCGCTGCATCGAAATTGATGCTGAAAAAAAACACTTTTGCGAAAAAGAGCCGGCTAAAAGCCACCGCAACAAAGCCCCTTAACGCTACTTGATTACCTTCCGAAAATATTAACACGCCGCCATCGCGACTGCCTTATGACAAGTATAAAACAATATAAATATAGTAAATGTCAAGTGAAAAATGAAGTACTCAAATATAAATGTTAACCTTTTATGTTAACTATGATCGTTTACTATAAATGATCTTGAAATAAGCCGAAATAGCCAAATTTTGGACACAGTTTTCTCTAGACTAGACCTTGTTGATATTTACCGGGTGTTCCGCTGAACCGGAATAGAGCCAACCAAAAGAAAAAATGCCCGGTCAAAAAGCTGATGGCTCCATTTTCCGCGAAACGGGAGACAGAACACATGATTGGCGATGCTTTTTCTTTCGTAATCATTCTTTCCATCGGCATTTTGGTGGGATATCCGCTGATGCGCATGCTGGCCGACCGCTACTTGCTTCCTCGGCCTAAGACTGAATTGAGCTCCTAGAGCAAATCTCTCGAGCCTTCCCGATCTCCTCGGCTCAAAGATTGGCCTCGAACGAGGCTTTCACCGACCCCCCGAGGCTCGGTTCCGGCGTTGATCCCTTTGTTGCGGGGGGTGTTGGCGTCAACCGAGTCTCGGGGCTCCAACGGCCCGCTAAGAAGGCCGATATCATAACCGGCGCCTCCATCGGCACGACATTTTGTGCTCTAACCCAGCCGCCGCAGCTTCAAAGCGCCGAACAGGACCGCAATCCAGCTAAAGGCTGCCAAAAATCCTAAGATGATATCATTGCCGCCAAAGCGAATATTGCCGATCTTGTTGGCCAAGCTTGCGGCGCCCAGCGTGGACGATAGGGCCTGCAGGCCCTTAAGCGCCAGGTCGGCCGGCAGCAAAATCAGGCGACCTGTCAGATCACCTCCGCTCGCATCATCCTCCACGGCAATATCATGTAAGGGAACCGATGACGGTGAGGTCGCTTTGGTGAAGCGCTGAACGGTACGATTTTGTGGTGCCAGCGTGTGAAGTGCCGCTGGTTGGTACAGATCTCGAGCGCGATCCGCGGAGGGGAAAGCCCCTTCGAAACGTGCGAATTCTTGGGAGAAGGGCGGTGCGCTGCCTTCGGCCGCGCAGAGAAACCAAGTCATGGGCCGTCCGTCACCTGCTGCAGGCCCGATGCCTTGCTCGACGGGGCCGCTGTACATAACCCCCATGCAGTATTGCCCCTCCTCAGAGGCTCCGGACATGGACAGGAAATGCCCCACGGCGGCTTCGTAGGTTCCTTCTCGGAAGGTCGCGCTTTGAGCCAGCCCCGCATGGTCCAGCGCGTGGTCCTGAATTGCCTGAGCTTGCACGGTATGACCCTGGCCTGCCGCCGTCAGGGGCAGCGCTAAAAGGGTTGCTGTCACAAACGCAGGCAGATAACGCTTGGCCAGATCAAGGTTGAGCCTTCCATTGGCCAGGTAGCGTCCAAGAAACGGCTTGCGATGGCGCTTTGGCTGCGCGGCCTCTTTCGCTTGATTTTTCATGGGACTGCTACCGGGCAACGATGACAGTAGCTTGCAAGCCTTCCCCTAAGGCATCCATGGCGCCCAAGGAGGCAGCGATCACCAACCCGGCGATCAAGCCGTATTCCAAAAGGGTTGCCCCTGACGTTGTCTCAAAAACCCGAACCAAACGCATCATGCATTACTCCATCAGCTTACCTGCTGGAGGAGTATTTAGCAAAAATAAATAGAAAAGGCAATGAAAAGTTAAATAAAAGACAATATAAATATAAGTAAAAATCAAGTAAAATTTTAAT
>JBCCHN010000084.1:0-22147 GCA_039028695.1 Pseudomonadota bacterium | reverse complement strand
ATCGCGCAGAGCTTGCGCCTGAGCCGATAGGCCCGATGATGAGGCTAGGACCTGGTTCGCGGCTGCACCAGAGTCACCAGCGGCCTGAGTGACACCAGTTATGTTACTGGAGACCTCTTGCGTGCCTTTGGCGGCTTCTTGTATGTTGCGAGAAATCTCATTAGTTGCCGCGCCTTGCTCCTCAACCGCACTGGCAATTCCAGTGGCAATCTCGTTCACGTCATTGATCGTTGAACTAATGCTCTCAATTGCTCTTGTCGTATCGTTCGTGATCGACTGCATTCTGGAGATTTGGCTGGAAATTTCTTCAGTAGCCTTGGCCGTTTGATTCGCGAGGCTCTTAACTTCCGAGGCGACGACCGCAAATCCTTTGCCAGCTTCTCCCGCGCGTGCGGCCTCGATGGTGGCGTTTAGAGCCAGCAGGTTGGTTTGCTCTGCGATGTCGCTAATCAGGTTGATGACGTTGCCGACCTTATCTGACATTTCAAGCATGGTCTGCACCGTTTCAGTGGTTCGGGCCGCCTCATCGACAGCTTTTTTGGTGATTTCCGAGGATTGACTTACCTGGCGGGATATTTCACCAACTGAACTGGAAAGTTCCTCCGTAGCGGCGGCAACCATATTGACATTCGAGGTTGCTTGTTCCGATGCGGTCGAGACGGCAGATGCTTGCGCCGTGGTCTCTTCGGCGGTCGCAGACATGGCGGTTGCTGAGGAATGCAGATCAGCCGATGCCGTGGAGACCGCTTCGGCAACTTGGCCCACCGACCGCTCCAAGTCGTCAGCCATAGTTTCTAATGATTGCTTCCTTTCACGTTCTGCGGCTTCTCGCTGCGCAGCCGCTTCCGCCTCGATGCGCACCATTTCGATGGCGTTCATCTTGAAAACCTCGACCGCCTTGGCCATTTTGCCGATCTCATCCTTCCGATTGGCGCCATAGACATCAATGGAGTGATTCCCACCGGCCAGATCGTGCATTACGGTCGTCAGCTTTCCAACTGGCACAGTGATCGAACGCACGACAAACCAGCCCAATAAAACGCTGATAATGATGAGACAAATCGTCGTACCTGCATAAATTTGAAACGACTGCCATGCCTTTTCTTCTTGGTTGGTCGCTACTTCTTGCAAATCTAGTGCGACCCTGTCTTCAACCTGTTTCATGAGGTTGATTTTATCCGTGATGGATTGAAACCAATGGCCAGCGGTCGTGCCTTCCAAGGTTCCCGACTCGAGAGAGCTCGAAGCGATTGCCCGTAACCTTTCAACTTCATCATTAACCGCGCCAGTCATCGTCTCATTGTAAAAACTTTCGATCTGAGGATTGCTATGCCTCAAAAAGGAATCAAAAAAGAGATCTTGCTCTCCGATCAGACGAATGAAATTGTTGTATACTGCCGGATTGAACGTGCCGGCACCAAAACCGGCAGCTCCCATGGCACGTTCTCGTCCCGCGCGCTCTTTGCCCTGTAGGAAGCTTGTGTACCCTAAAATCTCTTTGCTTATTACATCGTCCGAACTCACCAGCCCCATTCCCTCGATCACTTCGAGAAGGCCAACGATTGAGCCCGTGTAATACTTGGCCATTTGCGGCACCGTAAGTTCAAAGCTGTCAACGGCACTTCGAGCCTGTCCCAATTTACCCAGTTTTTCGATTGCTTCGCTCGCTTGGGATCCGAGAGTATTTGGAAAAGTTGAAAAATCAAAGCTGTCGATTGCAGCCTGCAGGCCGGCTATGGCTTGATCTGTTTTCTCGCGCTGTTCGGGCAAGATATCGGCAAAGGTCCTTCCGCCAGATCCAATAAATCCGGCTGATCGACCCCGCTCTTTTTGCATTTCGTGAACGACGGCGCTTAAAGTTGGGGCCAAGTTAGCCATTTCATGGATCTTGCCGATCTCTTGCGCTGCATCATACTTTTCCTTCATGGCAACGCCGGAAAAGAGGAGCAATCCAAGCACTGGCACAAAGATCCCAATCATTGTGCGGGTGGCGATCGAAATATTATTGAACCAGCTAAACATCCTGTCCTCTCTTCTAAAAAACCCGGCCTTCGTTAGTCACTTAAACAGTCAGTATTCCATGGTTAAAAATAATTGATAGAAGTTAAACTATTACTTAGTTTTATCGTCGAGAATTATATAATTTTTTTAACTATTGATTGTGTGAAAACTTAATAATTATTGAATCGGCATTGTGGCGAACAGGCAATGTGATGCACACATAAAGTCAATATATCGGATGCATTGGTAAGGTATCTGACGTCGGCTTGTGTTTGGCTATTTTTGTCCATTCGATGTTGCTTGGATCTACGGCTAAGCCCTCCAAAATCGAAAATAGGCTGACTTACCAAGCGGACTAAGCGCGAAAGTCTTAACACGTGTGGCTCACCACAATTTCTTTTTATAATGCCGGCTAGGGAAGGATCCTAGCCGGCGAGGTGATTTACCAAACAGCAAGCCAGTACGCCGCAATCGGTCGTCATTAGCAGGTGTAGCGACTGAGGGCATGGCGTCCAATTTGTCAGGCTCTGCAGGCATGACGCTTTTCTCGAATCAACCTACACCATCATTACAGCGTGAAAAATGAACCTCTTTATGTGTGCTGGGTAATCTTGCAATAATCCCTTTTGCCGTTAAGCGGTCTTAAAATCCTAACGTGATGCCGATTAGGCCATACGATAAAGGGACGAAGAACATGCAGATGTCACATCGAGAATTTGCAATTACCGGTGCCAGTCGTGGGCTAGGTGCGGCATTGGCAGTTGAAATGGCTCGGGTCGGGGCATAATTGGAGCTCCCCCGTTTTTATGGACAATTTTCTTATCACTGGAGAGGATGTTCATCATGCCGAGAACGAGGAACCCGTACCCGGCGGAGTTTAGGGATCAGATTATTGCCTTGGGCCGCCCGGGCCGCCTATATCCCATTCATCTGATAGCCAAGATACTGGGCGTCTCGTGCAGTGGCTTTTATGCTCATCAGGACCGAGAACCGAGCGCCCGCGGTCTTTCCGATGCCGAGCTGGTGGCCCAGATCAAATTGATCCACCGAGCCTCCCAAGAGATCTACGGGGCGCCGCGCATTCATGCTGAATTGGCTGACAATGGTGTCAAGGTTGGCCGCAAGCGGGTTGAGCGTTTGATGAAAGCTCATAGCTTGCGGGATGTGAGCCGACGGCGCTTTGTCTGCACCACGACGCCCGACAAGCGCCATTGCCCGGCCCGTGACTTGGTGGATCGCAACTTAACCGCCGAGGGCCCCAACCGGCTGTTGGTAGCCGACCTGGACCTATTTGCTGACCTGTCTTTGATAGATTGCTGTGGTTTTGGATGCCTACAGCCGCCGCATCGTGGGTTGGGCCATGATGACCGACCTCAAAGCCCAGCCAGTCGAGACGCATCTAAACGAGAATTACCCGCAAAACGCCGGTCAAGCGCCAAAACCGGGTTTTCCGGCTTATGGCTCTTGGTAATTGTCCGAAATGGGGTCTGACGCGCACAAAATACAACAGGCACCGACGACGGTGCCTGTTGCCATTTGCAAATGCTGCCGATGCTAGAGACTACTCAGGCTTGGTACTATAGTTCAAATCCACCGCCTCAGGGCCATCCGCCGGGCCAATCAACTGGCGCATCTGATCGCGGAACCGCTCGACAAGCTCACGCTTGAGCATCCAGCGGTGGAAGTCGCCGGGCGAGGTGTTGTGGCGCAGGACTGAACCATAATCACCAGGTGCTTCGACATCCATGCGAACAGGGAACTGTAGCCATTTTCCTTGGAACTCGTCAGACAGCATCCAGTTTAGATAGAGCTTGGCCGCCGCTTTGTTCTTAGCCTGTGCTGGGATGCCGGCTGTCTGGAACCAGGTCAGGAAGTAATCCTCTTCCGGAAACATGAATGCCGTGTTTAAACCAGGAAAATTCTCGAACGCCCAAAAAGTGGTGAAACTGGCCGCGTACCATCCATTATTCACCGCGTGATAAGGCATTGCTGTTCCGCGCGTCCAAACGGGGTCTTGCGCGACCAGTTTTTCGAGATATTCCCAGCCATAGGCCTCTTTGAGGTTCCAGAATTGATAGAGCACGGCATCGTCGTCATGCGGATAGGTCAAGATGATCTGACCCTTCAACGCCGGGTCCAGGTAATCCAAAGCATCGCGTGGCGGGTTTTCGGGATCGACGAGATCGAGATTGACGTAGTTGCTGAAGGTCACGCCGTAGAGACCTGTCCAATGCCCATGGGGGTCTTTGTGGTCTGGAAAAACCTTGTCCCAATTCGCGGGTCTGTAGGCGTCCAGAAGCCCGCGTTCGGTGTAATAATTGAAATCATGCAGCGTCTGGAACTGAATCACATCGGGGATATTTTCTTCACCGCCAGCGGAGCGCGCATTGTCGAAACGCGGGGCGTGGTTGATGCTGACATCAACACTGTGTGTCACATTGATTTCGGGGAACCGCGCTTTGAACATATCGAGATAGTAGTCGATCTGATTCGGCTCATCGCCGCCGGCCCGCAGGACAAAATCGCCACCCTCTGCAAGGGCTGCGGCATAAAGCTCGTCCAATGATCGTGTTTCGATCTCCACGGCCAGAACTGGTGTTGCAAAAAGGGTAGAGGCGACAAAGGCAGCGCCGATGGTTTTTCCAAATGTGAGGACTCCCGTCATGGGATGATCTCCTTTCTTGCGTGCTTTTTGGGATTGGAAGGAGGGGGCAATCTAGGACAAGGCCGACCAACCTTTGGTGACCGAGGGACGCGTACTGAACCGGTCTACATAGTCAATTACATGTGGCATTTGGCTAAGCCCGGTGACCTCTTCGGCCTTGTAGAAACGGGCGATGCATTGCAGCCAAGGCCCAAGCGCGATGTCGGCTATGGAGTAGTCGCCCACAATCCAGTCGCGGCCTGTAAGTCGCCGATCAATGACTCCAAGCAATCTCTGAACCTCTACAAGAAATCGTTCGTGGGGGCGTGGGTCTTCGATCTCTTTGCCGCCAAAGACATGGAAGAAACCGAACTGTCCGAACATCGGTCCGACGCTGCCGATCTGAAACATCAGCCACGCCAGGATTTCATACCTCTCCGCTTCGCTTGATCCGAGCAAGCGCCCGGCCTTGTCTGCAAGATACTCAAGGATCGCCGCACTTTCGAAGAGTCCAATAGGACGCCCTAACGGACCATCGGGGTCGATGAGCGCGGGTATCTTGTTGTTTGGGCTGAGAGACAGAAACGCTGGGCTCTTCACAGTCTCATCGTTTAACGGAACGCGATGCACCTCATACGGCAGCTCTAGCTCTTCCAGCACGATGGAAATTTTTACCCCATTCGGCGTAGCAAAAGAATAAAGCTGGATTCGATCGGGATGGGATGGTGGCCACTTTTCCGTAATCGGAAAATTTGCCTGCCAATCGGTCTTGCATTGCATGTCGCTTCCCTGGAAATCGGTTTCCAAAGAAGCTGGTGTGTGTTCTTGCAAAGAGAACTAGCAAAGCTTGCAAGCCAAATTTGCGCAATAGCACAGAACCATGGCGCCTACTTGTATGGCATCCCCAACAGATCCTCCGTGATGTGGGTTGTGGCGAACTCATAGAACGCGTTCACGCGCGCGCTGCGCCGCACATCGGGATGCGCCAAGAGCCAGAGGTCCCAATTGGCGTTGCCATCCGGGTCGTGGATGTGCACCAAATCGGGGGCCTTTTCCCCCAGGTAACAAGGCATGGCGGCAATACCATAGCCGGCGCACACCAAGTCAAACACGCTCATCATTGTGTTTAAGACGGTGACCTTCGCCTCCTGATGTTTGCAGAGTAGAGAGATCCGGCTCATCGGCGATTGGTTCAAATCATCACTGAGCATAACCCATCTCAGATCCTTAGGCGCGAGATCCTTCGCAGCGTTCCAATAGTCCCGATGTGCATATGTCGCAAAGAACAAAGGCGCCAGCTTGCGCCCTATCCAATGTTCTGGCGGGGTGCTCGTCGGTCGCAAGGCGATGTCCGCGTCGCGCTGCATCAGGTCAAGCGCGCGAACATCAGAGAGCAAGCGTAATTCGATATCTGGATGTGCAATTTGAAAAGTCGAGAATGCTGATGCGAGACAATGCAATAATGAGTCTGTGGTCGTGACAGTCAGTGGCCCCTCCAATCGCAAGTCTTGCCCACCCAACTCACGCTCTATCTGATCCATACCCTCACAGAGCAAAATGGCTCGTTCATAGTAACGCTCGCCGGCGGGGGTCATCACGTAGCCGCGTGCCAGCCGTTCAAACAATCGGACTCCCAACCTGGCCTCAACAGCCTCAATCCGACGGAAGACAGTGGAGTGATTCACTCCCAACATCCGGGCTGCACCTGCCAGGCTTCCCGCCTCGCAGACGGACAGGAGATAGGGCATGTCAGCCCACTCGAGGTTCTGATTTGTGCGTGATCTCTGTGCTTTCATGCAAATTCATTTTGCGAATTTCAACAATTTACTTGCGCATTTTATCATCCATATCATTGGCAAGCAATTGGAGGCTTAGCGATGAGTGATAGACTAGATTTGCCAAAACGCACTGGGCCAAAGCCCGAAACCACGCGAAGGATACCCCATTCACAGCTGACGCATCATGGATCGGACGAGGTTATCGCCAAGCTGCATGATTGGTGCTTCTCCCTGCCGAGTGTTACCAATGAACATAGTGGGATTTCTGTGCCGGGTGCACGGGCGCTTGTTTTACGCGACGGGTGCGACTGCAACCCCGATGCCTTCATGGTCGGGCGTGAGTTTGCGCATATCCATCCGCATCCCGATAGTGGCAGCATGCATGTCAAACTGACAGCGGAGGATGCAAAAAACGTTATCGCTGCCGGTTGGGGCGAAGACCATTTCCTTGTCACGATCGGGCGTTATCCACCCGGACTGATCATGGTGTTCTCTCCTCGCGATGATGCTGAATTAGATTTGGTGAAAAAAATTGTTGCGACGTCCTACGAGTTTGCAACTGGCAACAGTGTTGCGGCATGACACTCGAGTATCCTGCGCCTGCGGTCCATCTGAACCAGCATAACGCAGGCTATCCGCATTGCTGATGTTGATTTGTTTTAGTAGTCCTTCAGTTCAGTGTCAGATCCTGCCCAAGTGACCGGTTCTATGGAGGCTGTGCTGACAGGTGAATAACCAAATTTTCGGACCCGTATCGGCTTGCTGCTGGGTGGATTGCGCTGCCGGATAGCACTCATATCAACGAGAAACTTCGTCAGAACGACTGTAAAAGGCGAAAAACCCAGCTTTCCGGCTTATGACTCTTGGTAATTCGGGTAAATTCCAAAAGCGTGGGATAAAGCTGCCATAAACCCTTCGATCAAATTTCCTAGCCTGAAGGGAGTGCCGCCTTACTATGAATTAGGATGCGTGACTAAGTTCCGATAGAATGACATCAATAGCCTTCATAATGGTGCGATCAATCTCAGTTTTGTAGTTACTTCGCCACAACTCATTACTGAAGTAGGGAGTCGACCCTACCACCAAGGAATAGATCACTGCCGCAATTTCAAGGCGCTGTTCGTGCTTGAGCTCGGGCCGAATGCCGGCAATCAGTTCTGCATATTTCTCTGTGATCCATGCATACCACTTTTCAGTCAGTTCTCGAGCGCGTTCGTCACGCTCCTCAAGTGACCATCGTTCACGAACCTGCGCGATGAACTCTGCATTACGGTTAGATTCTAACTCAAAAGCAACTACACGGTTCAAGCGAGAACGGGCGCCATCATTTTGCGCGTCCCTAGCGGCAATCCACTCCTGGGAGTGACTCTCGATCTCAGCAGCAAATGTCGCGCACAACAGGTCCGATCTGGTCGGAAAATAATATTGGAGGTTGCCCTTCCTAATGCCGACTAGCTCAGCCACGGCTTCTAGCGTGACAGCCCCATGGCCTTTTCTCAAAATATGGCTGCGGGTGGCTTCTATAATCGAAGCGACGCGATAGGCACCCTTCGCAGTACCGGCATTCTTGGCCAAGCTTCCAAGTGTTAGCGCTTCGCGCTTCACTGTTGTGTTCGAGTGTTTTAGGTCCGCCATAATCCTGTTCCGATCAGAAGTACGCTTGTTTTTGTAATCTGTTGAATATCGCAGCTGTGCCGTCAAATTTTCTTGTTGACGATTTCACATCCTAAACATATTTTAGGCTAAAAGCCTAATTTTTTTGCGATCACATCCCTTTCCGCCCTCGACCGGGTCAATACGAAGAGCGCAAATCAGGAGAACTGACCATGGACGAGCGACTAGCCGCTGTCATTTCGAGCTCGGAACGCGACGCTGTCATGTGTGATATTAACGAGGCGACGTCGCTTCCTGCACAGGCCTACACCAGCAAAGATTGGTTTGATCTCGAAGTAGAGCGGATATTCATGACCCGTTGGACGGCAGTGATGTTTGAATGCGTATTGCCATCGCCTGGTGACGCGAAGCCGTTCCAGCTCTTTGGTATGCCACTGTTTGCGGTACGCGGCCAGGACGGTCGGCTCAGAGTCTTTCATAATATTTGCCCCTATGACGGATGCCAGGTTGTGACAGCACCGAAGAAAGGCCTGAAGCATCTGCATGTTTTTTATCATGCTTGGCGCTACGATTTCACAGGACGGTTGATCGAAGCCCCGTTTTGGAATGGTAAGCCCGATTGCAAGGCGGACGACTTAAACAAACTTAAAACCAGTCTGGCCGAAATCCGCTGTGAAGTCCGTTATGGCGTTGTGTTCGTCGACCTCGGTGGCAAGTCAGAAGAAATCGACAAATGGCTTGAGCCATGGCGCAAAACCGTTGGCGCTCATTTCGCCATTGACGAGCTGGTGCCCGCGGTATCGGCGAACGGATTACCTCTTATCGAAGAAAGGACGGTCGCGTCGAATTGGAAGACCTATCAGGAAAATGCATCGATCAATCTTCTGCACGAGGCGCATGTTCATTCGATCTACCGCAAGTCTCCGGAAGTACCGCGGGTAGATAATGACGGTACACCGCTGTACCAGACCTTTTGCGATAAATGTTTCATCGCATTTAGTCATGGACGCGATGACTCTGGTGAGACATACGACAAAATCAATTTACCCATGGCCGGCCATGACCCGAAGGTGCAGCCCGAAGTTGGGTACTTTTCGACCGTCTATCCCAACGTCAACATCCCGCTACTTGATGCGATGATTAAAGTGAACATTGCGATTCCAGTCGCTCCAGACCGAACAGATTTGATGCATTTGAGATTTTACCGGCCGGAGGCGGTTTCTGCAGAACAGTTTCAAGATGAGGAGCAAGCCGTTCAAAAGGTGTTTGATATCATCCACAAGGAAGATCAGCGTGCGATTGAGTCCGTTCAAAGGGCAAGGTCCTCACCAGCCTTTCGACAGCACTATTATTCACCGGCGTGGGACCATATGCACCACTATTTCAACCATCTGGTCATGAGCGATTTGGGCGTTGGGCCATGAGCTATAGTTGTGTATTCCTCTGACAACCATTCACGCAATAACATGGGTTTGGAGGGGATAGTACTCGATAATTATCAATCTGGCGCCTGTTCCGGCTGCATGGCTTTTCAAATAGTCGGCGAAACTTAGGAACCGGCAACATGTCACGAAAGGAAAAGAGGAGTGCCATTAGTCAAGCTACCCAACGGCATTGACCTATTTTACGTGACGCATGGAGACTTGGACCGTCCCGCGATATTAATCTGCATGGGGATCAGCGACAACATCACCAACTGGACCCCCGGACTTTATGATCCATTAGTAGATGCGGGATACTGTGTGGTTGTGTTTGAACTTCGCGATTCAGGAATGTCGACGAAGTTTGATGATTTCGGATATCCAGATCTTGAGGCCGCTCAAATCATTCTTGAGAAAGGCGGATTGCCGAAGGCACCCTACACCGCTGAAGATATTGCTGAAGATGCGAATCTCCTGCTGGAGCATTTGGGTATCGCCACAGCGGTTGTCATTGGGTATTCACTGGGCTCGCTAGTCGCACTGTATTTTGCGCTTAGTTACCCCAAGACCACCAAGGGCGTCGTTTTGTTGCAAGGCAGTTCTTACAATCCCGATCTTCCGCCACGGTCGGCGCGTGGAGTCGCGGCATTGGGTGCTGCGCTCGTTCCGCATAGCGCTCAAAATGATCAAGTCCAGGCGATGTTTAACTGCTATCATGGCATAAACGGTTCAGACTTGATCATGGACGAAGAAGAGGCGATGCAAACGGCCCGGCTTTCTGTCGGCCGAGGGTACTGTCCAGTGGGCAGCGCACGCCTGTTCCTGGCAAGGATGGCGACGAAGCCACCATTTGATCGGCTGCATGAGATAACCTGTCCGGCCCTGGTCTTGCATGGCGACTCAGACCCGCTCTTTGCTCTGAGATGCGGCGAAGAGCTTGCAGAATCGATTCCAGACGCACGGTTGTTCGTTATTGAAGGACTGGGCCACAATCATCCTGAGGCATCAAAGCCGATAATAATGGAACAGACACTAAACTTTTGCCAAGACATCCAACACTCTTGAGCTCGGGGTATTATTCGCAGATCTCCAGTTGGTGTATTGGCACCAGGTCTCCGAAAAGTTCTCCCAAAAATTGAGCGAAGCAGGATAGGATGTCTCGCTGAATAGTCGATTGTCGGAACAGGGGTGCGTCAATGTGAATGGGATGTCTGCGGCACGTTAAAAAACTGCGGTATCTCGATAAGACGTCCTCTTCTCGGGGCCGGTAGGCTTGTTGGACATAATTGTTGTATTTTCCCATGCCTTCGATGACCGCGTAGGGCCAGCCCCAGGTACAGTCCAATTTTACAATATTTTTGAATACAAGATCTTTTGGATCATAGTAGCGGCTGAATTCAATTAGTGATGTAACTGCTTCCACAAAGGAACAATCAGGCAGCATGACTGGAAGGGGTTCGTTGCCGAATACCGGTTCGGCGACAGTGGAAGTCAATAGGTTTGATCGTCATAGCCGAGTTCGAGGCAATGCTTCTCAAGTACAGAAGGATATATGCTGTCGTAAACGCGAAAAGCTTCAGGAGCATTGATAGCCCGTTCAGCCGCCATCCAAGCAACCAGGTAACGGGCGCAGTGCCTTGCGTTTACTTCTGCTCCGCCCCGCCCACGACCTCCCGAGGGCAGGAGTCCGGCCTCCCGCAGGTGGCGAGCGCGAACCTTTCCCTCCTCTGGGCGAGTTCCCGTCGCTTCGGCGAAAAACTCCACCAGGTCACTAACTGTCGGCATGACCACTCGTCGAATAAATTGTCACAAAGTGAGAATAAATTGCATATTTGTGTGAAGCACAATTATGCAATTAAAAAAGATTCAACTTTTTTGCTATTTGGGTGAGACGATGTTTCATTATTTGAAGTTGTTTAGGATGCTCGTCAGGCTCATAACCTGAAGGTCGTAGGTTCAAATCCTACCCCCGCAACCAAGAAAAACAACGGCTTAGCAAACAAACGCTAAGCCGTTCTTCTATGCATGGAAGCTATTTGGAAGCATCCGGGAGTGAATTAGAGCGTAGATCAGGGTAAAAAACGTCCCGCCGAACATAGCTCACCAATCCCCAAACTTCCGCTTTCCTGCCCTCAGCAGACATCATCTGCCAGCCAACCGTTAGGCAACTTTTGACCCTAAGCGGCCCATCAGTTGTTGCTAAAGAATGTTCGAACCGGGCCATGATTCCGAATACCCGGCGGTAATAGCTTCACTGTCTAGTCGTCCCGTTACGCGCTTTTTGCCTTTTCTATTGATGCCGCAAGGACCTAAACTGGATGTTGGCAGGTAATGTGGGTCGATTTTTCGATATGCCAACGGCAGGTTTCGCTATCGCATACGACAAGGTCCGGCTGGCAGGCCGCGATTTGGTCGAACAACGACTTGCCAATGCTCATAGAAATTTCGTGCCTTTCCCTGTCGTAGCCATAGGTTCCAGCGATGCCGCAACAGGCTGCTTCTGATTGGGTGATTTCCAAGCCCGGAACAAGTCGCAAGAGTTCTAAAGCCGGCAAACCCAAACCGTGTTGACGCAATTGACAAGGGCCATGGTAAAACACCCGCTTCTCAACTCGACCGAGTTGCGGGGTCAGGTCGTCCCAATGATCTTGTCGAATAAACGCACAGATATCCTGCACGGCTCCGGCAACTTCGCGGGCTGGCTCATCAAAGAGGGATAGGTAGTTTTGGTACTTTTGTCGCAAGGTGAGAGAACAACTTGTCGACGTCGAGAGGATCGGGACCCCAGGCGATCGTGCGCCATCTAAGTCATCGATAACACCCTTTGCTTTTTTTGCTGCGGCCCCCCACTCGCCGCTCGATAGCATGGGCAGCGCACAACAGGCTTTGCTGGGAACCTCCACGCGCAAACCCAAGCGGTTCAAAAGCTCGATGGCCGCGATGCCCACATCTGGATCATAATTCTCGACTGCGCAACCCGTGAAAAAAATAACGGTAGGCCCATCAGGCTGGGATCGACGCTTTAACCATTGGCGGAAAACGGCACCCTGGATCCTCGGCAGAGGGGCCTCTTTGTGAAGGCCCAACCATTGATGCGCCAAGCTTCTCAGGGCCTTGTTATTCAAAACCCAATTAGCCAATCCGGGTGCCCATCCGGCGATCTTTCCAACCAGGTCTGGGCGGTTCATCAAACGCTGAGAGAAAGGTAGATGATGGTCTCCGCCCACCATTTCAGCTTTGGCAATGGTGATCAGATCGGAAACCGCCACATCGTTCGGGCAAACGGTGGTGCAAATCCCACAACCGCTGCAATAGCTGGGCGCCTGTTCCTTGATGTCTTCGATAATGCGAAAGCGTTGGGATTGTGGGCCGCTATATTTCGGTCCGGGGAATTTTTCCGTGACAGCAGCCACCGGGCAATAGGCCTGGCACAAGCCGCATTTGGTACAATGGTCCATTGTCTTTACGACAGCTTCAGGACCCTTCGCCGTCGGTCCATGAGCAGCGGATTTGCGCCCGGCATTCCGTATGGATGTTGGGGGAAGGCCCACCAATGGTCGGCTCATTTTTTTGACCCTTCTATGGCCATCTCCACGGCCTTTGCCCAGTCGGCCCAGTCCGATTGACGTTGATTTTCGCTTAGTTTGGGCTCAAAGAGATCCGTATCTGTAGGGGCATTTGCCACATCCTGCCTGGTCAATTGTCCTGCACCGATCGCTGCCAACTGCGCCGCACCCAGCGCGGTCATGTCAGGCTCTAAGGAAACAGAGACTGGCAGCCCCAACAAATCAGCTTGGCGTTGCATGAGGTATTTGTTCTTCGACGGCCCCCCGTCCGCGCGAACCTCCTGCAAGCTCTCGTCAAGGCGCAGGTCGATTGCCTTTATAATTTCGGCACATTGGAAGGCAATGCCGTCCAGAAGGGCCCGCGCGATATGTCCTGACTGGCTGTCCAGGCCCAGCCCAAAAATGCTGGCCCGCGTGTTGGACTCCCAATGGGGCGCTGCCAGGCCGGTGAAACTTGGTACGAAATTTACGCCGCCAGTGTCTGCAACCGAGCTGGCCAATGCCGCCGAGGCCTCGGCCGACGGTATTAAGCCTGCATTGACACACCAATCTATCGCCGAGCCAACGGCAAAAACGCCGCCCTCCACCGTGTAATCCACGCGCTCACCAAGTTGCCAGGCGATAAAAACGGGCAATTTTCCATCGGGCTCAACGGGGCGGAGACCAGTAGCCGCCTCAATAAAGGCACCGGTGCCATAGGTCGCCTTAATGCTTTGTGGTCCCCAACAGCCTTGGGCAAAGAGTGCCGCGTGAGCATCGACCGCATCCGCCGTTATGGGGATCCCTTTTGCAGAAATATCCGGGTGGCTGATCGTGCCAAAATCCCCAGCGGTGGGACGGATCATGGGAAGAAAAACTTCTTTTAGTCCGAAGGCGTCCAACAGGTCTGAATCCCAAACAACCCGGCGCAGGTTGAACAAAGCCGTGCGCGAAGCCGTCGCTGCATCGGTGGCATGGACCGCCCCGCCAGTCAGACGGTCAATGACATAACTATCCGTGCCACCCAACCGAAGTTCGCCCTGGTTGGCTGCTTGGCGCACCTCTGGCACATTTTCCAGTAACCAGTGAAACTTGGAGGCTGAAAAATACGGGTCCATCATAATCCCAGTGCGTTGCCGGATAAGCTCGTCCACACCTTCGCTCGCTAATTTATCGCATAGGTCGGCGGTCCGCCGGTCTTCCCAGGACAGGGCAGGACCAAATGCCGGAACGTAAGAATGTCCGTTTTGACGGGACCATGCCATGCTCGTTTCACCTTGATTGGCGATCCCGACGGCTTGCACGTCACGCCAGGTCAAACCGGAAGCTTCAAGGGCGCCATGGGCCGCCTCGATACTGCTTTTGAGAAAATCCTCCGGTCGGTGCTCTACCAGTCCCGGCTGGGGCGTCTGCTTGGGCATGGCGACCGAATGGCTGGACCGCTTGCCGACACCTGGCTCAAATATGAGTGCGGTGGTCGTTGTTCCGCCATGGTCAATGCCGACGAAGACGCCAGATTCCATTATTGTGCCTCCAGGAAACTTTGCGAAGCCTGCGCTGCTGCCCAAGCGGTTGCGATGGAAACCCCTTCGGCTGACGCTTCCTGTATTGGGTTCCAATGGGCCAGTGTCGCGCCGGTGACGAAAAGGTTTTCTATAGTGCCGTGGCCAATTTGTGTTGGTCGCAGTTGCTCATCAACCTCTATTCCCGAGCGATGTAAGCCATCTAAGGCCTCTTCAATGGTTCCCGACCCAACTCCCGTTGCGGCAATCGCTTCAAGACCCAAAGAGGTTTCCGAAATCACGTGGCGTGAACTTACCTCTAACCCGCCCATCAAAATGCCCCCGTTGGATAGGATCAGAGTTGAACAGTCATAGCGTTGTCCTTTGTCATCGAAGACCGCTCGAACACGATTGCCGTCCAATTCGAAGCCATCGACCTTTGTAGACGGGTGAATAAGCGCACTGACACCAGCCAACTGAGATTGAAGGTTTTGAGTAAACCGCAAGCCGGGAACACTCGGGGGCAATGTCGGAATTTCCCCGCAGGTGAGGCCCTGATCGGAGAATTCTCGCAAGACCTGCTGATGCCTTTTTAGTCCAAGCACGGCCGGAAAAAGGACAATCTTCGCCTCGTGATCAGTGGCTAAATCAAACAATGGCTGAAATTGGTTTTGGAAATCCTCCACTCGGTCGAATGCGCGGGCGATCCCCACTGTGTCTGTCCTTCCGCCAAGGGATGGCAACTCCACCTCGGTGAGCAATACCCCGGCTGTTGATAGTTCTTGGGCGACGAGCTTACCGGCGAAATCCTGGTGTCCCTGGAACGAGACCAATATGACATTCTCTTCTTTCAGTTTCTGAAAACTTAATTGGCTTTTCAGTGGCGCATAAAAAGATAAAGGCTGCCCGGCTGATGAAGGAACCTGTTGGTTTTGACCGTTCGGGCGCTGTAATTCCATCTCTGAATCGCAACGCTCAAAAAACCACTGGAGTGCCGTTTTGACCGCGGCAGTCCCGACAAGGCTGTAGGGATGTTGGTCGGGCAGCGCTGATAAGCCTTCAAAAGGACGGATCACCGGGTTTAAACCCGTCCCATCGCTGTTGCCTAACAACCGAATGCCGCCCGGAACATAGGAAAGGGATCCAGTGTCTGAGCATAAAAGACGCACGGAAAATCCCAGGTCCCTTAAACGCAACGCCGCTAAAAGGCCGTCTAATTCCGCTCCAATGATGAGAACATCGCTTTTCATCGTTGGTCGTCGCTTGGCATCGCCTGATCAGTCAGGTGAAGTCCCATGGTGCCGCGGTAAATGGTATCGCTCAGCAGAATTTGGCGGGCTTGGTCCCCCCACGCCACATGAATCGATCCCTTCAGCCTTTCGGTCCAAAACCGGGTTAGTTCGTCGATCGAAACCGGACTCCCATTATGCCTGGCAAGGAGGTCGGCCAAGCGGCAGCCGCAAAAACTGCCCTGACAGGGGCCAAAGCCAAGCCTTAGCCGCCGCCTGACATCGTGAAACCGGGTAATGCCATTCTCGGAAATGAGCTTCTCCACTTCAGCCCGTTCAATTGCCTCGCATTCGCACAGGGCAGGATGCGAGCCCCCGCGTTCTTCAATAGCTTGGTGATTGGCCGCCGGTTGCCAACTGATCCGCTTTTGGGACGCTGGCAAGTCCGATGCCAGGGGTATTGATGCGGTCTCGCAAGGCTGATTGATTCCAAAGTAGTTGCAAACCTGATTGACTACGTCCTCGGCCATGGAACGATGTGTGGTCAAGGAACCACCGCTGACCGTGAAAAATCCGTTTACGCCGTGGCGGGTGTGATTGATGACACTATGGCGACGTGGCAAGGGTTTGCCATCCGTCCAAGAGTCTGGCTTTACCAATGGTCGTACACCGGCCCAGGCGCGAAAAATACGGCGGTCTCGAGCGCCTGGAAAAAAGCGTTCCGCTTGATCCAAAAGCGCTTGAACCTCGGTCGCCCGGACGACTGTCGTGTCGGGGTTCGCGACCACTTCCGAAGTGGTGCCAAACAAGGAAACAGTACCCGTCGGCACCATAATATCATGGCTGGTGGGCGGGCGGCAGCGGTTTACAGCCCGTTTTACAAGTCTGTGCCCATAGACTAAAATTGAGCCCTTGGTTAGTTCCAGGTTAACCGCGCCGCCCACCATATCGGCAAGCCGAGCGGCCCAGGGACCCGTAGCGTTGACCACCCCGTCGATCGGTATGGTTTCCTCGGGCCCGCATTGGGGACGCACCCGAACCGCTACAACATCTTGTCCGGCGCGCTCAAAACCGGTTACTTGATGGCGCGTAAGAACTCTTCCGCCGTGATGCCTAATATCATCGGCTAGCAGATTGACCAGGCGCCAAGAATGGACCGTCGCGTCTGGCACTGAAAAGGCGCGCACGACATCGCGGGAAAGTGCCGGCTCTTGTTCCATCACATTCCGCGGATCGAGTTCCTCCACGGGGATTTTGGCGGACCTGCAAGCGGCAAGAAACTGATCCGGGTAATCCGGAGGATCGTCCGGCAAGGAAACGAAAAGCCCGCCGGTCTGCTCCACGGCTCCAGGGCACATTTTCGCAACTGCGAGTCGTTCCCGCATGCATTCGGCCGCATAGTCAGTGTCCGTTACAGCATAGCGCGCACCGCTTTGAAGCATGCCGTGGAAGCGGCTACTTGAGCCGCTACCCAAATCACCATGCTCGATCAAGGTTACGGAAAATCCGCGTAGGCAAAGGTCCCGTGCCACGGCACTGCCGGTCGCACCGCCGCCAATCACCGCGATATGGACCCTGGCAGTCGGCGGGGTGCTTGCCTGGATATCGTGTGCGTCAGCCATCCAGACCAAGCTCCTTTTTGCGGGTCTTGGCCCAAGCATTTATTAGGCGATCAGCGGCAATGGCGATGAAGGCGACACAAATACCGGCCGTTAAACCTCGCCCCGGATCAACTTTGGAAAGTGCAATGAGGGTCTCCTGACCCAAATCGCGCGTGCCGACAAGAGCGGTAATCACCAACATGCTCAAGCCCATCATCAGAGTTTGATTAATGCCCAGCATGATGTCGGGAAGCGCCAAGGGAATTTGGACCCGCCTTAGGATCTGCGCCTTAGAACAGCCCATTGCCCGGGCCGCCTCAACCACATTTGCGGGGACCTGCCGGATACCGCTATCTGTATAACGAATAGCTGGCACCAAAGAGTACAAGACGACCGCGACCATTGCCGAGAAATCGCCCACGCTGAACAGCATGATTACGGGAATGAGATAAACGAACGCCGGCAGCGTTTGCAAAGTGTCGATGATGATTTGAACGACATTGTGCAAGCGATCATTTCGCGCAGCCAACACACCAACTGGAATCCCGATCAAACTGGCCAGTGCGACGCATATCCCCACCAAATAGACCGAAATCATTGCCTTTTCCCATAGGCCCACAACGGCAATAAAGGCAATTAAGCTCCCGACGGTCAGGGCCAAACGCCAACCGCCCAGCTTAAAACCGATCGCGGCAATGGTGGCAACTACACCCAGCCAGGGCAAAGCCAGCATGAAGATCTTGGTCGGCTTCAACAGGTAGACGAAAAAGGAATCCCTTACGGCGCCGATATAGACATAAAGGTTGATATTGATCCAATCGATGATGTTGTCCCAAAACTTGCCCGTGGTGACGGTCCAGTCAGATGGCACTTTGCCCAGGGCTGGGATCCAATGGCTCAATAGCGTACAAACCAAAACGATGCTCAGAACGACAACCAAAAGCCTATGACGCATCCAAAACGACAGCGGCGATGCGTCATGTACCGGCCGGCGGAGCGCATAGCGCTGGCTGATTCGATCCAGGACGATTGCGACTAGGGTAATGGCAATGCCTGCTTCGGCACCTTGCCCAATCCGCAATGCCTTCAAGGATTGCCAAACATCAAATCCCAGGCCGCCGGCGCCAATCATCGAGGCGATAATCACCATGTTGAGGGTCAACATGATAACCTGGTTTACGCCGACCATCAGTCGAGGCTTGATCGACGGCAGCATGACTTTCCAGGTGAGCTGTCGACGTGAACACCCGGCCATGCGCCCGAACTCGACGGTTTCGCTGTCGACTTGTTCTAAAGCAACCCGCGTTACCCGGGCCATGGGCGGCATGGCATAGATGAGAGTAACGACCAGAGCGGCGGCCGGCCCATAGCCGAAAAGCATCAACGCAGGGACAAGATAGGCAAACACCGGCATGGTCTGCATAAAGTCGAACACCGGTGTTAGCAGTTTATCGACGGTCTCTACGCGATAGGCGGCAACACCCAATAACACGCCGCTCGCAATCCCGATCACCACGGCAACTATAATCGAAGCAAAGGTCAGCATAGTGCTGTCCCAAAGCCCAATAAATGCCACATAGAGAAAGGACACTCCGATAAGGATCAACAATCGACCGCTTTTCAGGGCCATCCCGAAGTAAAGGAACAGGGCGATAACCCCGACCCATGAGAGAGGAGGAATTTGCACGGAATTTCCGCCGATCCGAACCTCAAATCCGGTCGACAGCAGGCCTTGTAGAAACGACATGGGCGCTTCTAAGACGGTGCCAATGCCACGGGTCAACTGTTTGAAGGTGAATATCCCAAGATCGGCTTCGTCAATGAGCCATTTCACACCAGCTGATAGTGCCTGATCGAAGGGTAGTTCCCAAGCTTCGGGAAATTCCCGCCACCATGCATCGCTCTCGGTCAGGAAAAGGGCGATGGTGGTGAAGCCGATGGAAAGGCCGATAACAAGAAGACTGAGCTGTCCGCCGTGCTTTGACGGCTCGGCAATATGGCCAGAGATCGTCATTGTTCCGTGGTGCCTAGTGCTAATGGGTATCAGAACCAGTGCTGTTCCTGTTGTGCCCGGGCAAGACCGATGCGAGGGGGCGGCCGACGAATCGGTCGGCCGCCAATCCTCAAAGCTTAAACCCTCTTGACCTACTCGAGCCAGGGCTTCCAGGTATCCTCGTTGTCGGCGACCCACTGTGCGGCAACGTCTTCGGTCGGCACGCCGTCAACATCGCTTTTGTAGACCATCTCGCCCATGGTTTTGGCATCTAGATTAAAGTTCCGCCAAACATTATAGGCCTTGGGCCAAATCTCCTCGCCACCGGTCCAAGCGGATTTCCACATGTGGCCGCGGGGCCGACCACAATCGTAGGCCTTGTCCGCGTTGGGGCCCCACGAGGGGTCTTCATAGCAAGCATCGTCATACTCGGGCCAAACAACGAACTCTCCCTCGTAAAGAGCCGGCAACCAAAATGGCTCCCACGTCCAACCGACGATGGGTTGTTTACGTTTAATGGCGGCAACAAACTCAGCTGTCAGCGCGCCGTCGCTGCCTGCGTGAATAACTTCAAATGGCAGGTCTAGAGCCTCAACCCGCTCTGCATCGTGACCGCCCCATTCAATGGGACCGCTCAAAAAGCGCCCACTGGGCGAGGTCTCGGCGACCGATAAGGCTTCCGCGCACTCAGGTTCAAGCAACGCCTTCCAGTCAGGCAACCCGGGGCAGACGTCTTTCACATAAAGCGGATACCACCAGTCTTCGTTCACCGCGATGCCCATGTTTCCCATGTTCAGGACATCGCCTGACTCCCAGGCATCGGCCATGGCTGCTTTGGCGGTAGTGTCCCAACCGGGCGACCCGATGTGAAGGTCACCGGTTTTCAGTCCGGCAAATTGACCCAAATAGTCGGCCGGCGTGTATTCCACATTGTAGTTTAGCTTCTCTAAAAGGTCGCCCAGGATATACATGATGATGTTGTCGCCGGAATATCCCATGATCACGAGCTTGATTGGTTCATCGGACTCCGGTGTGTCAGCTGCCCAAGCCGGCATGGAAACAGCGCCTAATGCGAGCGCCCCTGCGATGGGGCCAGCGATACATTTTCCCAAGTTGCTCAGCATTGTTCATTCTCCCTGGTCGTTGGTGACAAATTGAACCCGTCATATTGGGCTAGCCCAAGGACAGCGCATGGAAATGCAAATCGCCGCCCAAAGGGATTGCCAGTACCGAAATAATGGACAAACGAACAAAAACAATCAATAAAATTTTCGAAAATGAGCGAATTAAAAGGATGATTGATCATTTTTGATATGATAGAGAGTCTTTTATGATGTCCAAAAATAGAAATTCGGCGGCGCGGCGCCTTACCATACAGCGTCAGTTGCTGGTGGATGGTGCGGTGACTGTTGAGGCCTTAGCGCGGGATTTGGGGGTTTCGGAGGCGACAATTCGTCGAGACCTTTCGGTTATCGAGCAAGATGGGGCTATTCGACGCACACACGGCGGTGCCATTGCCGAAGCCCCGCGGGGTGCCGACCAAGCCTTTGCAATCCGCGAACAGCAAGATGAGGCGGCCAAGCGGGCCATTGCCCGCTATGCGATGACGCTTGTCGCACCGGACCAAACCCTTTTGATGAATGACGGTTCCACTATTCTGGCGCTGGCACGGGAACTTGTGGCATCACGGATGAAACTTACGGTCATCACACCTGGTGTAAACATTGCAACTTACCTTTCTGAATGCCCGGACATTGCGGTTTATCTATTAGGCGGTCAGTTGCGTCATCAAACGCTCAGCACGTCGGGAGGTTTTGCTGAATCCATGTTAGGGTCCTTTAACGCGGATATCGCCTTTATGTCGGCCGAGGGTCTAAGCGCTAAATCCGGTCTGACCTACTCTTATGAAACCGACGCCGTGCTCGCTGCGGCAATGAGGTCCAAAGCGAAGACAACAATTGTCCTCGCCACATCGCGCAAGATCGGGCAGCGAGACCGCATTACGGCCTTGCCGACAGGTGAAATCGATTTGCTCGTCACCGATTGTCAAGATTCTCGACAATTGCAAGCACTGAGCGCGGCTGGTGTGGATGTTGAGGCTTGTGAGACAAGGGAAGGCAAATTGGAATCCCTCGTTAATAACCGATCCAAGTCCGGCGCGTAGCACTTCAGGCGAATACTATGGACCCTAGCACCTCTGAACCTCGTAGCATTCTGTCTTGCAAGGCCCTTTGGAAGCTGTTTGGCGCGGATCCACTGGCTTTCCTGAGGTCTCAAAATTTCGATCCAACAGACCAGGCCCTTCTCGAGGATGGCTACATTCCTGCGGTCAAAGATGCGACGCTTGACGTGGTGGAAGGTGAAATTTTTGTCATTATGGGCCTCTCCGGATCCGGAAAATCCACTTTTGTGCGCTGCTTGTCCGGGCTGATCGAAGCAACCACTGGACAGGTAATCTTCGACGGCCAGGACCTCCAGGCCTTGAGCGAACGGGACCTCATGGAGATCCGCCGGCACAGGATGGGCATGGTGTTTCAGCATTTTGCTTTGCTGCCTCACCTCACCATATTAGGCAACGTTGCTTTTCCGTTGGAAATTCAAGGGTTAGGGCGAGCAGAACGGGAAGCGCGTGCGCTGGAAATGATTGAATTGGTCGGCCTGGGCGGCCGCGAAGACTATTATCCGAGAGAACTTTCGGGCGGGCAGCAGCAGCGTGTGGGAATTGCCCGCTCTTTGGCTGTCGAACCGGACCTTTGGTTCCTTGATGAACCCTTTTCCGCACTGGATCCCCTCATTCGCCGAGAGATGCAGGATGAATT
>JBCCHN010000083.1:0-22172 GCA_039028695.1 Pseudomonadota bacterium | reverse complement strand
GAGAAGGCGGTCCCAGAATTTGCGGGCGGTCCCTTAGTGGCGCTGACACCTTGATGAAGTCTTTGTGAAGATCAACGGCCGGACTCATTACCTCTGGCGTGCAGTTGATCACGAAGGTGAAGTGCTTGAGGTTTTTGTTACAAAACGCCGAGATCGCAGGGCAGCGTTGAAGTTTTTGAAACGAGCCATGAAACGCTATGGCCAGCCAGGGTCGATTGTCACTGACCGGCTCCGATCTTATGGCGCCGCGATGAAGAACATAGGTATTGCAAAGCGCCAGCTCTGTGGCCGTTGGTTGAACAATAGGGCGGAGAATTCGCATCAGCCGTTCCGACGAAGGGAGGGGGCTATGGCCCATTTTCGGGATATCAAGACCCTCCAGAAGTTCGCCTCGGCCCATGCCTCGATCCACAATCATTTCAATCTTGAACGACACCTTATCAAAAGATCAGATTTTAAGCAGAACCGCTCCGCCGCCCTGGCTGAGTGGCGTCAGCTGGCGGCCTAGTCGAACTGATCTCCGGGAAAACGGAGACTGGTTCGCATTAGACTGACACCACCCGCCGGATCAGTCCGCTCAGCAGAACTGCATCGGCATCGGTTGCTTGGCGAATTTCGATCTGCTTTGTCACTGTAACTAAATCCGGTACAATGCGAAGACCACAGATGGCTAGAAGTATACGTCCTAATGCCGCCCGAGTTTAGTCTGCTTTACCCCCTCAAATCGGACCCAGTGCTGAGGTGGACTATAAGTGAAAAATGACCCACAACGGAAGTGGACGCTGGTTCGAATGATCTCAGCACGTGTTGCCGCTTCTCCATCCCCGTGCAGTCGAAGTTGGTACATTTCGAAGGGCAAATCAAACTCCCGCATTCGGGCTTTGATCTCGCCGCGCGCTCAGTAGGTTATAACTACGTCACCGGTCTGCGCATTTATACTGGCCCCATCTACAACACCAGCTTCGATCATTTTTCCGAATGCTTTTTTGGCGGCTTTGATTGCCGCTTCCATCGCAGCTTGATTTTCATACTTTGCGATAACCAAGCCCTTGTTTTCCCCCATGGAGACGACATCGATAAAGATGGCACCGGCGACCGCTATGTCTTCGCGTAAGCTTTCCGCAAATTCTTTTGTTTTGCCCATATCCGGTGAGGTAAATTCTGTGACTCGATAAACTGACATTCCCCGTCTCCAATTATCGCTATTGAATGGCCGCTTATAATCTAATCTTCGGGCATATGAAATCCTGGAGTAGATAACGACAAATTTGTTTCTTCTTCTGTCATTCCCTCGGGAATTCCCTCAAACAAAGGCGATGATAAGTAACGTTCTCCCGTATCCGGCAACATGCACAAAATGACTGATCCCGGGTCGGCTTCTTTTGCAATTTGCATTGCAACTGCAAATGTGGAACCACCAGAGACACCCGTAAAAATGCCTTCCTTCTGGGCGAGTTTTTGGGACCACTCCATTCCGACCGGACCTGCGACGGGAATGAGATCATCGTAAAAGCCTTCATCAATTGCTTCCTGAAGGACAAGCGGTATGAAATCAGGCGTCCATCCCTGGATCGGATGGGGCTCAAATGCTGAATGGCTTACGGCTGGTGACCCCCCTTCTCCTCGATCTTGCGGGACGCCGCTTCCCACGAGTTGGGCGTTTGCGGGTTCACTCAATATTATTTTTGTTTCGGGACGTTTTCGCCTGAGAACCCGACCAATTCCTGTAACAGTGCCGCCAGTGCCATAACCCGTGACCAAATAGTCTAGCCGGTCTCCCTCAAAGTCGCTGATTATCTCTTGTGCGGTCGTGTTTTCGTGGATCTTTGCGTTATCTGCCGTCTCAAATTGGCGGGCGAGAAACCAGCCATTCGCTTCCGCCAGCTCAACAGCTTTTTGGTACATGCCAAAGCCTTTTTCGGCCCGGGGAGTAAGAACCACTTTAGCCCCAAGGAAACGCATCAGCTTGCGACGCTCTATCGAGAAACTGTCCGCCATGGTAACCACGAGAGGATACCCTTTTGCAGCGCAAACCATTGCAAGACCGATTCCAGTGTTTCCGCTTGTGGCCTCAACGACAGTTTGGCCGGGTCGCAGATCTCCTCGCCGCTCTGCTTCTTCGATAATACTAATTGCCAATCGGTCCTTGACAGAAGCAGCCGGATTAAAGAATTCCGCTTTTACGTAGAGTCTTATGCCCTTGGGCGCCAATCTGTTTATACGAACACAGGGCGTGTCACCTATCGTGTCGACGATACTATCGAATTGCCGCCCGCGCCCGGAAGTGGATCGACTGAGTGTGGTCATTGGTTCATTTCTCCTCTTTGGCCGGTGGTTTGATTTGCAAAAATCCTAATGGTTTGCGGCAAGAAGCCCAATCAGTATTGCTTTGAAGTTCGCAGCGTTAGGGCAAAACCGTTAAATCGCTCAGCAGATTGCCTGAGCGAGACTTCACGTTAAGGTCGGGTCATAGTCACCCTCGCGCAACTGCCAGAGCACATTCACGATCTGCCAGCCATCTTCGCCAAAATAGGCCAATTGCAGATGATCCACATACTCGGGAGAAACGCAACGTACCGAAGCGATGTCCCGAAAGACATCAAGAATCTCAATATCGTACTCAAGCTCGCCTGCCCAGGCGCTACCCCCTCCCTCGCGAGTCCAGTCGACCATCATTTTTTTCTCCGAGGTCGGACCCGTGGTCCATTGCGCGCCGTCGGGGCTTCGCACAACTGTGCGCTTGGCAAAGTTCTGATGTAGAGCGCGATCCATCCGCGCCGCGTTGGCGCTATACCATCCCTGCACATAGTCCAAGGCGACATGGCGAATTGCTGTCGCAGCTTGCGGGTCTATTGCTGACGTTTTTCCCATGGTCATCTCCTTTGAACTAGAGCATTTCAGCCAGCAAGGCCGCTGCGCGACGGGCCCCATCCCGCGCAACAGGAAGAGGGATGCGCGGGGCGCTGAGTTCGTCGAGCATCGCCTCGGCAATTTGGTCGGGACCTGTCTCGGCAAAAATCATCTTTCGCCCCGCATTATATCTTTCGAGTCGGCTGACCACATGAAAGTTCTGTTCGAAATGATTGCGGAGAGGAAAGTACAAAAAGGGAGTGCCAGCCGCTGTAAGTTCCATGCAGGTTGTCAAGCCGCCCTGCACAAGCGCCAGGTCGCATGCCGCCAAATGCCGATCCAAGTTGGGCACAAAGGCCCGCATCTCTACACCTTCGGCTGGGTTGAAGATCGCTGGATCCAAGCGTGGACCTGTGACCACGATTAACCGCAGATCGGGTATCTTCGCCCTTGCTATCGGGTAGGCGGCGAGGATGCGGCGAATTAAAGTGGCACCGACTCCTGAGCCGCCGACGGAAACAATACAGACCTTGCGGCCATCGTCGTAGCCCAACTCGGCACGCAGATCCTTGCGACTGCCGAACTCCAAGGGATGCTGGCCCAGGATGTAATCGCAGAACTCGTAGTGCTCGGGTACCCAATCGCGCATCTTCGGCAGGCCGTCGCCAAAGCCGAGATCGACAATATCTTCCGGTCCGCCAACGAATATGGCCCGATCCCGAACTTCGGGATGCCCTTCGACATGCTCTATCATTTCGGCATTATAATCGGTGGTTAGATAAGCTTCGCGCGGACCGCTCTCGGCCATGGGAACCCAGCCGACAAAGTCAGTTAGCCAGGCGATCTGTGCTTTCTTTAGCTCGGGATGTTCATGCCAATAATGATCCACATCCCAGGCTTCATCAGCAATCACGAGATCGTAGGTCTGTTCTTCAAGCAGCTCTTGGAACACCATAAAATTTTTGATCATGATCTCGTCCATGGCGCGAATGGCCTGGAAAGCGTTTAGGTCATGCTCGCCGCTTTCAGCTTCGATGTGTGCGCTCTCATTCGCCAGCAGCCTGCTTGCGGGATGCACATCTTCTCCGCTTGCGTCGAGGAAGCGAGTCACCGGGTCCTGCGCCAGCCATTCGATTTGGAGACCGGGGTGGAGAATGCGCAGTTCCCGTACGACGGCCACATCCCGGCGCGCATGGCCAAGGCCGATTGGCGAAGATAGGTAAAGAACCCGCTGTTCCCCGCCGGAGCGTTGATGGCGCGTCGGCCGGCCCGTGCCTAAATTGCGATCCAGGAAGTTACGCATCAGAGTGTTGAACCAAGCGGGAAAACGGGCATGAATGCCATGTCCGCCGCCGGGAAACACATGAAGCTCTCCGCCGGTGAGTTCTGCGATCTTGTAGGAAGTCTCCGGTGGCGTGATTTCGTCGCAATCGCCTACCACGACCAAACAGGGACAGCTGACTTGCCGATAGGTATCTTCATCGACCGTCTCATCCCGCCCGTCCTGGGTCATGGCAAGCATCACTGGATCGCCGTCGAGTCCCCAAGAGACGGCATCTTCGTGCTGTTTGGTCGAGTGCGGTTCGTTGTGAACCTTGCTCAGGAAAAAGTCGAGGAAGTCGGGATAGTCCTGCTTCCAGTAGGCCACGTTGTACTTTTGCCAGCCTTGCGGGTTTTTCGGTGGCTCGCTTTGATAGGCATCGAAGCGGTGTTTGTAAGGAGGGACGATCGGGCTCCAACCGCCAGTGGAAACCACAGCCAAAACCCGCTCGGGGTATTTCGCCGCGACGGCAAAGGACACCGCACTGCTAAAAGACATGCCGACCAATATGGCCTTGTCGGTTTCAGTTGCATCCAAGACTGCGATGACATCGCCGACAATTTTGCTGAACTCATAACCTGTCGATGTGTCCGGGCGCCCGGACTTGCCATTGCCTCTGGGATCGAAAGTAATCACGCGAAAACGTTCGCTGAAATAGGGTACCTGCGCCTTCCAGCTTCGCGAATGGATGATGGCCCAGGTGGGCACGAAGATAATTGTGTGCGGACCATCACCGTAGATCTCGTAATGGAGTTTTATGCCATCACGGTCAAGCGAGCCTTGGGTGTGGGGAAGTTTCGCACGCATCTTCGTTACCCCTTTTCAGATTGTGCTTCCAACATCACGATAACCGCACCGATCTGACGGAGCACATCGCGCACGGAGTGGACATGTTTTTCGTAGCCAAGCAAAATCAGCGACTCTGCCCCTATGAAAGCACAGGCGATAAGGGCAGCTAGGCCTTCGGATGAAAAGGGGCCGATGTTGCCGTGTTTTTGAAATGTCTCACGAGCAAGCGCAGTCAGAAGTTCGTGCCATTGAGCGAGCGCTATCCGAACAGCATCACGGATTTTGGGGTTTGACCATCCCGCAGCCAACAATTCTTGAAGTACGCGCACATATCCGGACGCAAGATCTTCGTCGAGATAGTCACAGGCAAGGGACCATTTTTGCGAAACAGAGAGAGTTGGATCGTCGAAAGTAAGAGTTTGGCGCTCGATGAGGCCAGCGTTCATGTACTCAAAGAGGGCAAGGATCATGCCCTCTTTGGAGCCGAAATGGTACTGGATTTGGCTCATCTGAGTACCCGCGACTTCTGCAACTCGACGGGTGGACAACCGGGAAAACCCTTCTGTCATTAGCACTTCACGAGCGGCCTCTAGCAGCTGTCGCTTGGTTTGCGCTGCTCGTTCGGCTGTTACGCGTGCCATGTCGGAAACTCCATTTGTATGATCATTAATTCGTTCGAACGAATAAATCAAGATCTAATTTGCTTGGGTTTTGTTTGCTAAAGTTTCCTTTGTCATGCATCGCCGCATCAAGTTGTGATGATTTAGCGTTGCCAAATCGTTCGGCGAGCAGGACTAACTACCGTGAATGGCTTTAAGCGGTCCTCGCTCTAAGACCTCGACTAAGTCCGCTTCTCCCCCAGCTACAGACCTCATTTGAAGCTCTCAATTTCGCCTGCTAATGACCCTGGGCGGACAGTTTCACAAAACCATATGTTGGCATTGATCCGTCCCGTGAGCCGGCAAGCTATGCTGTCGTGGCGGTCGAAAGGCCGCCAGACTTAGTAATGAAGACGGCAATCTCCTCAACCCCCTCGCCAAGCTTCATGTTCGCGAAGACGAAGGGGCGCTCACCGCGCATGCGCCTTGTGTCAGAGTCCATCACCGCAAGGTCGGCGCCAACCAGCTCGGCCAGATCGGTTTTGTTGATCACCAAAAGGTCAGAGCGCGTAATGCCCGGCCCGCCTTTGCGCGGTATCTTCTCGCCGGCGGACACGTCGATGACATAGATCGTAATGTCCGCCAGTTCCGGCGAAAAGGTCGCCGCCAGATTATCGCCGCCGGATTCGATCAAGATCAGGTCAAGCGCCGGAAAGCGTTTGTTCATCGCTGCCGCGGCGGCCAGATTAATCGAGGCATCCTCGCGAATGGCCGTATGCGGACAGCCGCCGGTCTCGACGCCAAGAATGCGATCTTCAGGCAACGCGCCGGCGCGTGTCAGAATCAAGGCATCTTCTTTGGTATAGATGTCATTGGTGATGGCGCAGATGTCCAAGCGATCGCGGAAGCATTTGCAGAGCTGTTCCATCAGTGCCGTCTTGCCGGAGCCAACCGGACCGCCAATTCCGACGCGGAGTGGGCCGTGAAAAGCCTTGGTCATGTGCGAAAAAGCCTTGTGTATTGAGTTTCGTGTTGCATGGAAGCGATGTCGGAGCGCAGCGTCGCCCCGCCCAAGTCATCGAGGCTCGCCGCAATCGCTCGTTCCTGGACAGCCTGCCCAGTGGCCTCCAGGGCGGCGAGCACCCGCTGCCCAGCGGTTTGGCCCAGTGGTATTAGCCGAACCCCGGCCGAGATCAAATTCGCTACGAAACCATGCAGATAGGCCTGCATAGCGGCCTCCTTGGCGATCCGATGCCCCGCCGCAGCCGCGGCAACCGCCAGGGGGTAGGCTACTGTCTCATCAAAGGTTTCCCGAAGCGCTTCATCACCGGGCCAGGACCAAGCATCTCTGGTTATCTTTAAAAACGCCGTGCCCTGGGCTGTGGTTTCCAGATAGCGTTCCTTGCTGGCAGCCAAGGCAAGCGCCAAGTCGTTCAGGCTGATCAGGGCCTGCAGGTCATCTGCTTGATCGTAGGCCTGGCAAAACAGAACGGAATCGCTCCAACCGCCGCCATGGCGCAGCAGATCTTCAATCCAGCCCTCTAGTGTATAAGCATCTGTCACCCAGCCGGTCTCGACGGCCCATTCGATGCCGTGGGAATAGGCGAAGGCCCCCACCGGATAGCTCGGCGAGAGCCAGGTCATCAATCGGAAGAGCGCCCGATTATCCATGGCGACCGCCGTCAGGCCCGATGTGATGGCTGTGTTCATAGGCGCCGCCTTCCGGATCGAAAGGGGCGACGATTCTTTGCACCTCGGCGCCAAGGCCCTCGGCCATCTCGGCAATCACATGATCTTCCGTGACCAGCAGCGCTACGCCGGCGATTTGCGTCGGCAGATGGCGGTTGCCCAAATGCCAAGCGACCCGTGCCAGGTGTTCGGCATCACGGCAAGTGATCTGCAAAAGCGGTTCCGCGGCCGCGCTCACACCAATCACGCGGCCGTCTTCCAACAGTAAACCATCGCCATCGCGAAGCACCGTGGTACGCTCCAGGTCAAGCAGGAAGACCATGCCGCCGCAGCCGGTCATGGCGAGGCGCCGGCGGTGGCGTTGGTCAAATTCGAGCACAACTGTGTCGCAGGCCTCGCCAGGCCAGGCGCCTTTGCGTTTGATATCGATGGCTCTCAGCATTCAACCGGCCTAGAAGAGAAAATAGCGCTGTGCCATGGCAAGCTCTTCTGCCGGCTCGCAGGTTAGAAGCTCTCCGTCCGCCCGCACCTCGTAGGTTTCCGGATTCACCTCGACTGTCGGTGTCGCATCGTTGAGGATCATGGATTTCTTGGAAATCGCGGCCCGGGTGTTGGCGACCGCAATCAGCTCCTTCTCAACGCCGAGCCGGTCAGCAAGTTGGTCCTCGGCAGCAGCCTGCGAAACGAAGGTGAGGCCCGATGCCGTCCGCGAGCGCGCGAAAGCACCGAACATCGGCCGGTAATGCACCGGTTGTGGGGTCGGTATCGAGGCATTGGGGTCGCCCATGGCTGCAGCGGCGATGGTGCCGCCGAGAATTACCAGATCCGGCTTAACGCCAAAGAAGGCCGGCTGCCACAACACCAGATCGGCGCGCTTGCCGACTTCGACCGATCCAATCTGTTCGGCAAGGCCATGAGCGATGGCCGGATTTATGGTGTACTTGGCGATATAGCGGCGGACCCGGAAATTGTCGTTATCGCCGCGCTCTTCGGCCAGCGGACCGCGTTGGCGCTTCATCTTGTCCGCGGTCTGCCAGGTGCGGATCAGAACCTCGCCGACCCGCCCCATGGCCTGGCTGTCAGAAGCGATGATCGAAAAGGCCCCCATGTCGTGCAGCAGATCCTCCGCGGCAATGGTTTCGCGGCGGATGCGGCTCTCGGCGAAGGCGATGTCCTCGGGAATCTTGTTATCCAGGTGATGACACACCATCAGCATGTCGAGATGCTCGTCGATGGTGTTCACCGTGTAAGGCCGGGTGGGGTTGGTCGAAGAGGGCAACACGTTGGCCTCACCACAAACCTTGATGATGTCTGGTGCGTGACCGCCACCGGCGCCTTCGGTGTGGAAGGCATGGATGGTCCGACCCTTGAAGGCGGCGATGGTATTCTCGACAAAACCCGATTCGTTCAAGGTGTCGGTGTGGATCATCACCTGCACATCCATCTGGTCGGCGACCTCGAGGCAGCAATCGATGGCGCCCGGCGTGGTGCCCCAGTCTTCGTGCAGTTTCAAGGCGCAGGCGCCGCCCCTTACCTGTTCGACCAAGCCGTCAGGAGTCGACGCATTGCCTTTACCGGCAAAGGCGAGATTCATGGGAAAACCATCAGCGGCCTGGATCATGCGTCCGATATGCCAGGGTCCAGGCGTGCAGGTGGTGGCGTTTGTCCCTGTCGCCGGGCCGGTGCCACCGCCCAGCATGGTGGTGACGCCGGACATCAGCGCCTCGTTGATCTGCTGCGGGCAGATGAAATGGATATGGGCATCGAACCCGCCGGCGGTCAGGATCTTGCCCTCTCCGGCAATTGCCTCGGTTCCTGGGCCAATGACGATCTCGACATCTGGCTGGGTTTCGGGGTTTCCGGCCTTGCCGATCCCAACGATTCGGCCATCGCGCAGGCCAACATCCGCTTTTACGATGCCCCAGTGGTCTATGATCAGGGCATTGGTAATCACTGTGTCCACCGCGCCGTCGGCCCTGGATCTTTGCGACTGCCCCATACCGTCGCGAATGACTTTACCGCCGCCGAACTTCACCTCCTCGCCATAGATCGTGTGATCGCGCTCCACCTCGACGAACAGTTCGGTGTCGGCCAGACGGACTTTGTCACCGACCGTCGGGCCGAACATGTCAGCATAGGCGGCGCGGGAAATCTTTGTCGGCATGATTTCGGCCCCCTAATCCAACGCGCCCATGATCTTTTGGTTGAAGCCAAAGACCTGTCGTTGCCCGCGCAAGGGCACCAAGGAAACCTCTCGGCTTTGGCCCGGCTCAAAACGTATGGCGGTGCCGGCCGGAATATCCAAGCGTCGGCCGAGAGCCGCGTCACGATCGAATAGTAGAGCCTCATTGGTCTCATGGAAGTGATAGTGGCTCCCGACTTGAATTGGTCGATCTCCGCTATTGGCCACTATCAGCACGAGTGCCTCCTGATCAGCATTCAGTTCGATCTCGCCGGCAGCGGGTATGACTTCTCCTGGGATCATGGTGGCCTCTCTAGCGGATCGGATGATGGACGGTGACGAGCTTGGTACCATCGGGAAAGGTCGCCTCGACCTGGACGTCGTGGATCATATCAGCAACACCCTCCATCACCTGATCGCGACGGATGACGCTGGCGCCGGCGGCCATTAATTCGGCGACCGAACGTCCATCGCGCGCGCCTTCGACAACGAAATCGGATATCAAGGCGATGGCTTCGGGATGGTTGAGCTTAACCCCCCGCTCCAGCCGCCGCCGCGCCACCATCGCAGCCATCGAAACCAAGAGCTTGTCTTTCTCGCGAGGCGTTAGGTTCATTGCATTTAACTCCTAGAGCGACCAGACCCGCGGCAAGGTCAGGCCGCGATTAAGGGCGGTAAGCAGTGGTACAAGACGCCGTCGCAGATGAAAACCGTCGGCGGCAACAATGCGGAGCAGCAGTTTTTCGTTCCAAGCACTTAGGCCGAGCTCGCTCTTTGGATCGGCCAGGGATTGGACCAAGCCGCGCAGCGATTCCGCAACCTGCGACGCATCGGGGGCGACGTAAAGAATAGTGCTGATCGCCTTGCCGTCGGCGAGCAAAGCAGGCCGCCCCAGGTCGCCGAACCGCCCCTCGTCGATGCGCAGTGCCTCGGCATGGATCAACCGGCCGCCACGACGGACCATCCAGCGGTCACTGATGGCACCGCCGTTCAGGCGTTCACCCATGGCGTCGCGACCAAACAGTATCGATTCTACCGCAAGAAGCGTGCTGTTCGTCGCCATATCGACTTCAAGCCTCCGTCGCAGGCGAGCCGCATCAAACAGGATGGTTTCCTGCGGCAGCCAGGCGGCGCTGGCGCCTTTGCCAACGCTCAGGCGCGATTCGATATGGGCATTTTCGCCACGCGAGGCATAGATTCGCTCACAGGCTTGCGTCGTCAGACTTGCTGAGGCGCCATCATCAACAGAGGCCTCAAATGTGAGCCGGTCGCCGTCAGTGAGGCCGCCGGCCGTATTCAGAATGACGGCCTCTGCTGCGGCAAGACCTGCGGTTTTGGGAAATCGTACCTTTAAGGCGCCACTCTGGTGCAAATCGGCCAGTCGTGTTCGCCCGGCGCGATACTCAAAGCGGCAGCCCGCAGAGCCCCAGGTGCGCTGTAGTCTCGCCACCTCTCCGCCAACCGCATCGCATTGAACAGCCGTATCCAACATCGTTTGCCAAGCACCCCATCAACCTGCCGCATCGGGCCTGATCGCGTCTCCTGTCCCGGATCGTACTAGGCAATAGAATAAGCGGCAATCCGCTTCCCTCGGCCGCTCCAAATAAAAAAAGGAACAATTTTGCGAATTGACAATTTCCCATTCGCCTAAGGGGATGCACAGCAAGGTAAGAAAGTCCGCAATTGGCGATTTTTCCCCGTTGAAGGCCGTCATCGGTTATGACCGCTTTGCTGCTAACTCCGGACTTTGGCTCCGGCCCCAAGAGCGGCAGCGGCGGGACTAACCGCAGGCGCCTTAAACTGTTATCCGGCGAACGCATGAGGCTCAGAATTCACGAATGGGATCTGGCCCAATGGCCAACAGAAAAGCGCGTTCGTCGCTATGGCTGCGCAGGGCCTGGGTCATCTCCCAGGCGGTCTGACCCGCGGGGGCCGATTAGGACCCCAAGCGGACTCTTTGCAGGACAGTAGAAAACGGCGACAAATAATCCGGCGACGAAATTGATTCTCCGGTGATCCAGGTCTTAATTGCTATGATGGTTGAGCTCTTCAAAGGCCCAAGTCGATTATCCTAAACGGCGGAAAATCGACCCGTTTAAAGCGCTTCGACCTTTTCCACGAGGCGCTTGCGGAGCAAGGTCGCAAAAGCGTCTGCCGATTGCTGGAGGGGTAAGTGGGTCGCGGTGATCATGGCGAGCTGGAAGTTAATGGCCGGCTCGATCGGCCGCCAGCAAACTCCATCCCCCAAATCAGCGAGACCATTGATGGAATCGACAATGGCCAGACCGGCACCTGCCCGCACCAAATTGCGGGCGATGGCAAAATAAGAACAAGATAAATTGCGGTTCACCGTTATGCTGTGGCTTGAGAGTATCTGGTCCAATTGCCGGTCGACACTGTGGTCGCCGGTAATAGCGATGACAGATCGGCCGGCCAAATGAGCGGGTCTGATCAGCTCCTCATTCGCTAAAGGATCGTCCTCGGGCAAAACGCAGACGCAAGGAACCTGGATCAGCTCGGATTCCAGCCCTGTCACCGGCACCGGCGCATCGATCAAACCTATGTCGATCTGGCGACCTAGGACCCAGGATGCGATCTGACGTGAACTGCGGATCTTGAGGTCAATATTCACGTTCGGGTGGGATCTTTGAAACTCGGCGAAGACCCAAGGCAGAAGGTTGAAGGCTAAGGCCCCGTTGCTTGCAATGCTGACCCCACCGACAACTCCTGCACGGATTTCTTCTGCGCGGGTCTCGACCCGTTCCTTGGCGAGCAAGCTCTGTTCGGCCTCTGCATGAAGCAAAAGCGCCTCGCCTGTTGGGGCAAAGTAGCCTTTCGAGCGGTGAAAGAGCCGAAAGCCAAGATCCTGCTCCAGACTCGACAGTGCAACGCTCACCGCCGGCTGGGTCAGGTTCAAGCGGACAGCAGCGCGGGACACCGAACCTGCCTCAATGAGCGCATTGAAGACCTCCAACTGCCGCATTTTCAAACGCACAATACATGCCTCGAGTGTTGTATAAATAAATCATAATTTTTGATAACTATAATTCAATTGACCTTATAACTCTACCCACCAGAATGACGGAGTGTCTTTGACGGGCTGACACAGGTGCGTTGATTTCGGGCGGTTGTTTTGGGGAGTATCAGTGCAAGAGCTCAAATCTTGGCACGCTGCAGATGGGCCAATGAACGTTGAAACAGCTATCGAACCCCAGGGTTTGTTGCGAGAGGCCGCCGCGCCGGCTCCGGAAAAGAGTCTCAAAGAAACGCCCTATTGGTGGGATGATCTGGTGCCGCTAGAACGGAGATCAGGGGCACTGCCGCGTGCCGTCGATGTTGCGGTCGTCGGGGCCGGTTACACCGGCCTCAGCGCCGCCCTGCAAACGGCCCGGGGCGGCAGAAAGACCTTGGTGTTCGATGCTGAGTCAGCGGGCTGGGGCTGCAGCACACGCAACGGCGGCCAAATCAGCACCAGCGTAAAGCCCACTTTTGAAGAACTGGCGCGACGCCATGGCAAGGAGCGGGCCCGTGCTATTCGCCAGGAGGGAACAGCAGCCCTGGATTGGATTGAATCCTTTGTCGAGCGCGAAGGGATCGATTGCGATTTTCGACGCAGCGGACGCTTCCACGCGGCCCACACGCCACGCCATTACGAAGCCTTGGTCAAAAGTATTCAGCGGCAGGAAAATGGTGAGAATACCGAGGCCTTTGCGGTGCCGCGGCAGGAGCAGCGCCGTGAGCTCGGCACGGACGTCTATCACGGTGGAGTGGTGTTTCCAAAGCATGCCTCGCTTCATCCGGCAAAGTTCCATAGAGATCTGTTGTCGCGGGTTCTGAATGCAGGTGGCCAGATCATGGACCATACGCCGGTATTGAACATCGAGCGATACGACAAGGGCTTCACGCTTACGACACCGAAAGGCACCCTTGCCGCACGCGACGTTATCGTTGCGACCAATGGCTATACGGACAAACTGACACCATGGCTACGCCGCCGGGTTATTCCGATCGGCAGCTATGTTATCGCAACCGAACCATTGGAGCGGTCCCTCGTGGAACAGCTTTTCCCGACGGATCGCATCGTCAGCGACACTTGTCGCGTTGTTTATTATTACCGTGCTTCTCCAGACCGTAGTCGGATCATTTTTGGCGGCCGTGTTTCAGCGCGCGAGACTGACCCTAAAGTCAGCGGACCCTTGCTTAAGGCCGAATTGGGTTTGCGCTTCCCGGAACTTCGAGACGTTGGCATGACTCATTCTTGGGTTGGCACGGTCGCTTACAGCTTCGATCAGATCGCGCACACGGGCATACATGATGGAATCCACTACGCCATGGGTTACTGCGGCTCGGGCGTTTCTATGGCCAGTTACCTGGGCATGCGAATGGGCCTGCGCGTTTTGGGGCGCGCAGAGGGAAAGACTGGATTTGACGAACTGCCCTTTCCAACCCGGCCGCTCTATAGCGGATCACCTTGGTTCTTGCCAGCGGTGGTGGCTTGGTACCGTTGGCGCGACCGGCGGGAACAACATTTTGCCGTCTAACGGATTTTTCTTGGGATTTTGGTATTGGATCGTGTCTGAAAAGTAACAAAAGGGAGGAAATGCAAATGAATGCCTATCAAGAGAATTGGAAAAGAAGAACAGTACAGGTCACTTTAGCCGCTGCGGCTGCAGTCCTGATTTCGGGCGCGGCATCTGCCGAGCCGATCACCGTTGTGTCTTGGGGCGGAAGCTATGGCGAAGCTCAGGACAAGGCGCTTTTTAATGACGCGTCAAAAAACACAGGGATCGAGCTTAATCGGGAATCCGGCGCGAGCATGTCAAAAACCTGTTTGCAGGTCGAATCTGGCGCCGTTTCTTGGGATTTGGTTGTGACGGGCTCCGGTGGCGCTGCAGCGGCAGCGGAGAAAGGCTGCTTGGAGAAAATCGATTATAGTGTGGTCGATGTCTCCGACTTCTATCCCAACCTCTATACGGACTATTGCGTTGGCTCGGACGTTTTCGCGACCGTGATGTCTTGGAATACCGACAAGTACGGTGAGCCGGGCAGTGAGGGTGCTCCCAGTTCCTGGGCAGACTTTTTCGATGTGGAGAAATTCCCGGGGACCCGCGCCTATCGTGCCAATAACGTGGATGGTGCCCTCGAGCCGGCCCTGATGGCCGACGGTGTCCCACCGGAGCAGGTCTACGAAGTGCTCTCCACCGAAGAAGGTATGATGCGGGCAATCAATAAAATCCGCGAGCTGAAACCCCATATTGCAGTTTTTTGGGATTCGGGCGCTCAGCAGGCTCAGTTGATGAAGGACGCCGAGGTGGACATGACCACCGGCTGGAACGGGCGTTTCGATAATGCCAAGAAAGATGGTGCGAAGGTCGGCTATACCTTTAATCAGGCTCTGCTCGACTATGACTGTTTCGCCATGCCCAAGGGGGCGCCGAACAAAGATGTCGCCATGCAATTCTTGGCGGAAATCTCCAAGCCTGAGTATCAGGCCAATCTGCCCTTCCATATCACTTATGGACCGACCAATAAGAAGGCCTATGAGGTGACGACCGCCTCGGCAGAACTTATTGAGTCCTTGCCGTCCCATCCCAACAATGTGCCTTTGATGTTGCCGGTCAGCTTGGACTGGTACGCCAAGAATCGCGAAAAAGCGCTGGAGCTTTATATGGAACTCCTCAGCGAGTAAGCATTACAATCGTGGCCTGCCGGGCGGTTATATCTGCCCGGCAGTTCCGATCTGTTGGGGGATAAAGTTTTTGGCCAAGGTTACCAAGGATGAGTCGCCGGGAAACCCAACGGCATTGCCCATCTATATTCAGGGTCTGACCAAGCGCTATGGTGAGCTCTACGCGCTGGACTCGGTGGATCTGGAAATCAAAAGCGGGGAGTTTCTAACACTTTTGGGGCCATCGGGGTCGGGCAAAACCACCTTGCTTATGGCAATCGCCGGCTTCAATAGGCCCGATGCGGGCAGCATACGTTTCGGTGAAAAAGAAGTCATTCTCACCCCACCTCATAGGCGCGATGTGGGTATGGTTTTTCAAAGCTATGCCCTTTTTCCCCATATGTCTGTGGCCGGCAATATCGCCTTCCCCTTGAAACTGCGCGGTATTAGCCCGCAAGAACAAGCGAGTCGGGTGGCCGAGGCCCTGGACAAAGTCCAGCTCTCGGGACTGGGGGAGCGGGGTATCGATCAGTTATCCGGCGGGCAAAGGCAGCGGGTCGCCTTGGCGCGCGCCTTTGTTTTCCGCCCACGCATCTTGCTGATGGACGAGCCCCTTTCCGCGCTCGACAAGAAGCTTCGCGAGCGCATGCAAATCGAGTTAAAGCATCTGCACCGTCAGCTGGGTGTGACCACTGTTTATGTCACCCATGACCAGCGCGAAGCCCTGACCATGTCCGATCGCATTGCGGTGATCAATCAGGGCAGGCTGGCCCAGGTCGGAGGCCCGGAGGAAATCTATAACCAGCCTGCCAATGCTTTCGTTGCGGATTTCATAGGTGAATCCTCCATTCTGCCGTTGACCCGAGATGATTCCGGGCAGCTCTTCTATAAGAACCATCAAATCACCAGGGAACCGGTTGAGGATATTACCCAAGGATGGTCGCTTGTGATTCGGCCGGAGCGCCTTTTTCTTGCAAACGGCAGCAACAACGATGGGGATCGGGCAATTGTTTTCGACAGCTTGGTGAGCGAAGCTGTTTTCCAGGGTGAGACGGCCTTTGCCTTGGTGGCAGTAGACGAAGAAACCGAACTGGCGGTGCGCTTTGGAACCGGAAACATTGCCAAGGCGGTTTCCCTGCGCCCCGGAGATCAAGCCGCAATCGGGTTGCTGCGAGAGGACGTTATCATCATTCCCAGGGACGGCCCGCATGGCAATGGATGAACCAGCGTCCAACAGTCCTGCAAAAGAAGAATTGCATGCGCAGGCCTTGAAGAGTCAGGAAGCAAAAGAACAGTGGAGCCTTTTGAGCCTGGCCACGCCGGCCTTAGTAGTCATTTTGCTTGTCATCGTAATTCCCGTTGGATGGTTGTTTTACCTCTCTTTCATCGGCAAGGACGGAATGCCATCGTTGGAACATTACCAAAAGATGATCGAGTATAAATCATACGCAAGGGTGTTCATGACGACTTTCAAGGTCAGTTTGCTGACCACCCTAATATGCATTCTGCTGGGTTATCCGCTGGCCTATTTCTTGGCACTGCTGCCCAGCCGCTGGGCCGGGATTTTCATGCTGGCCGTGCTCCTGCCCTTTTGGACATCTCTCTTAGTGCGCACCTATGCTTGGCTGGTGCTGCTTCAAAAAAAGGGGCTCTTAAATGACTTTGCCATTGAAATGGGGCTTTGGGATGAGCCCATAAAGCTCGTCCACAACCTGCTGGGGACACTTATTGGGATGGCCCACATCATGTTGCCATTCCTGGTCCTACCGCTCTATGGCGCAATGAAAAAAATCGACCGGGACTTGATGCACGCCGCAGCCAATTTGGGCGCCTCGCCCGTGAAAGCATTCTGGCAGGTCTACTTTCCCCTCTCCATGCCGGGCATGGTTTCCGGCTCCTTGATTGTCTTTGTGCTTTGCCTTGGGTTTTACGTGACACCGGCGGTCCTCGGGGGCGGCAAAGTGACCATGGTCTCGACCCAAATCACGGCGATCCTCGAAAATCAGTTCGATTGGGGCGCGGCCAGCGCACTCGGCGTGGTGCTGCTTGTTGCGACTCTTTTAGTTCTCTATCTCGCGGCCAAGTTCTTCAAGTTCGACGCGGCCCTTTTTGGGAAGGGCTGACCCGTGAGTTGGTGGAGCAGACCCGCATCCGACACCCAAGTCCGTCATGGTGATCGCTTTTGGCTTTATGTTATCGCTTGCATCATCATGCTCTTGCTGGTGCTGCCGACCTTTATCGTGATCCCCATGTCTTTTTCAGATTCTCAGTACCTTGAATTTCCACCCAGCAGGTGGTCGACGCGCTGGTACGAGGTCTATTTCGGTTCCACCAAATGGATGCGGGCGACGGTCACCTCGCTCACCATCGGTTTCCTGACCATGCTGGTCGCGACCCCCTTAGGTATCATGGCCGCCTATGCCCTTTTTGTCTCCAGCCACAGGGTCACCAAAGCGATCTTCATGCTCTTGATCACGCCCATGATCGTGCCGGTGATCCTAATCGCAATCGGGGCTTTTTATGCCTTTGGTCGGGTCGGTCTGAACAACACGATCTCCGGGCTGGTTCTCGCCCACACGGCGATTGCCTTGCCCCTGGTCATGATCGTGATAACCGCGGCCCTACGGTCCTATGACCTCAATCAAGAGCGTGTTGCCCGCAGTCTGGGGGCTACGAGAGTGAGAGCATTTTTCTTGATTACGCTGCCGCAAATAAAGTTTTCAGTCGTCACCTCGGCCTTGCTGTCGTTCTTGACCTCATTTGACGAGGTGATCATCGCAATTTTCGTCTCAGGCGGCGTCAACGCCACACTCACGAAACATATGTTCAGCGCCTTGCGAGATTTCATCGATCCCACGATCGCAGCCATTTCGACCATCATGGTATTGATATCTTCAGTTCTGCTCTTACTGACCCAGATTATTGGGAACCGGCGATAATACTCGTGAAGTATATTGGCGTTTCATCGGCATGAAGAACTGCAAGAGGAGTTTTCCAGCGAGCCGAAACCAAGTCTTTTTTCGAACCTCCCCTCACAGACGCAGTGTAGGGTCTGGCATCCGCTAACAGCCATTTAAATTAGATGGCCTTTCGATATCCGAATATGGCTACAAACGTCCCTGGCTCTGTGGTCTCGACTAAGTCTGCTTTATCCCCAGCTACAGACCTTGTGTGAAGTTCTCAACTTCGCCGGCTTTTGACCCATATAAGACATAGTGTTTGCCGTCACAGTTCCGGCCGTCGTTCCTTACAATCCAACCATGGTTGGGCTTGTTCCAGAGCAGCGCCGATCCTAAAGACCCGCTGGTCGTCCAGGTGGCGGGCAACTATTTGAATGCTTGTCGGCAAGCCATTGGCGCCGATTCCCGAAGGCACTGAGAGAACCGGGCAACGTCCTAGCATGTTAAAGGGATGGAATAAGGCAATACCGTTGTTACCAGGGCGACAGTCATTTCGAAGAAATGATGAGAGACCTCCGGGTTCGATTTAGCTCCCTCCCGCTCTCCGCCAACACTGCGCTCGGGATGCAATTCGACCCTGACAGCTTGAACGGCATAGACGGCTTCGGCGGTTCTGGCTGAATAGGGTTGGTCCCAAGTTCGCGGCGGAGATCCGGCAGCGCCGCCTAGGCAGAGTGGCGTGAGCTGGCGGCCTAATCGGACCGGCCACTAGGAAAAGAGAGACTGGTTCGCATTAAACTGACAGCACCGCCAAAGGCTTTTCGCAATGAGAAACGCCGACCCAATTCCCCGTCGACGAGCATTGTCAGACCAAAATGCCTTGAGCCGACACGGCACCGATTCCCAGGGTTTTGGGATGAAAAATCCCTTCCGGTACTTCAACTCATCGCCCGAAGTGATCCGCTTAACGGTCATGATGCACATCCGCTTTCCCTTGTCTCTGCGCCAGGTCGAGGACCTTCTGTTCGAGCGCGGCATCGACATTTGCCATGAGACTGTGGGGTTCTGGTGGAACCGGTTCGGTCCGATTTTTGCTGCGGAAATCAGGAGAAGGCGGTCCCAGAATTTGCGGGCGGTCCCTTAGTGGCGCTGACACCTTGATGAAGTCTTTGTGAAGATCAACGGCCGGACTCATTACCTCTGGCGGGCGGTTGATCACGAAAGTGAAGTGCTCAAGGTTTTTGTTACAAAACACAGGGATCGCAGGGCAGCGCTGACGTTTTTGAAACGAGCCATGAAACGCTATGGCCGGCCAGGGTCGATTGTCACGGACCGGCTCCGGTCTTATGGCGCCGCGATGAAGGACATAGGTATTGCAAAGCGCCAGCTCTGTGGCCGTTGGTTGAACAATCGGGCAGTGAATTCGCATAAGCCGTTCCGACGACGGGAGGGGGCTATGGCTCGCTTGCGGGATATCAAGACCCTCCAGAAGTTCGCCTCGGCCCATGCCTCAATCTACAATCATTTCAATCTTGAACGACACCTTATCAAAAGATCAGATTTCAAGCAGAACCGCTCCGCCGCCCTGGCTGAGTGGCGTCAGCTGGCGGCCTAGTCGAACTGATTCCCGGGAAAACGGAGACTGGTTCGCATTAGACTGACACCACCGCCAAAGGCTTTTCGCCTGGTGAAATGCCGCCCCAATTCCCCATCGACGGCAGGGTGGCAGTCTTTTCGAAGAAAGGACGAGAGCCCTCTGGGTTCGAACTGTCTTCAAGACTCTCCGCCACTTTATTTATGCAAGTCGCCGCCGACCCAGCCCGACTTGCTAGCTCCGGGTTCGAACTTTGTTCGAGACCCTCCGCCAAAAAACTCAACGCGTTAGCGGCTAAAATACAATCGAACAAATTACGAACAAAATTTTATTTGCAAACATTTTGCAAACCCAGTGCTCACCCAACCGTCAAATTGATGTCAATCGGCAAAAATCTCATTTTCCGGTTGTGGGATTAAAGATAGCGGTTCTAAGGGCAAGATCTATTTTTCTTGCTGCATCTTCCTGCATACCGGGCAACACATGACTATAAGTGCCCAATGTGACGCTGACATGCGAATGACCAAGTCTTTCGCTCACGATTTTCGGGATGATACCTTGCTTCAGCAGCTGGGTGGCATGGGTGTGCCTGAGGTCATGTAATCGGATTTTGGGCAAGTTGGGACGTCTTATTGCCCATGCAAACACAGTCGGAGGTGAATCTGGTGGCCAAATCTCGCGGTCTTCCCTGCAGCAAACAAGATCGTTGTTTTTATAGTATGGGCCGAGATGAAGGCGGTTTTTGGACTGGTTGGCTTTGTGCGTATTTAGTGCATCAACGGCGAGTGATGGAAGGGCGACCTGGCGTGCGCCCCGTTTTGTCTTTGGTTCTTTGAACCTCAGACCAATTCGGGTTTGCTTCACTGATCTATTCACGAGCACTAGGCCATTGGTCAGATCTATGTCTCGCCACTTTAAGCCCAATATCTCTCCTCTCCGCATCCCGCTAGATACTGCCAATAGTATGGGCAATTCTAGTCGGGTTGTGCATTCAATCCAATCCGAGCGGACTGACATTGTCATAGCATAAGCACTTCGAAGAGGACGGAGTGGACATGCACAATAAGACCTGCTGACCGCGCGAGGTCGAGAAAAACCATTAGGGCTTATTTTAATTGACGAGCGGTAGCCTATGTCGGTGACCCAGGTTATATGAATGGCCGTCGAGACTGCGGGCTAAAGGCGGCCCAACGGACCAAAGGCCTCAAGCATATCCGCACCGAATCTTACACACTACATGCAACCGGCAAGCAACAACACATCATTCTGAGCGCGCTTAAGGAATGGGCCTATGCTGCCGCTTATGACACCTAAGACCAAAGGGCAAAAGAACTGCCAAAAGGGCAACGTCGCTATAACTGGCAACACGCTCACGCGAGCCTAAAGGCAAAGCCATCGATTTCACGCCCTGGATTGACAGGATCCGGACACCCTTTTGAGGCAGTAAATCTAGGCGATTGTGGCTAACAATTCGGACGGGATATCAGAGAGGGCAAGTTGCATTGCGGGGCGGGCCATCAGTCGATCCAGATAGGCGGATACAACGGGGGTGAAGGTTGCGCCAGTGCAAACGGCTGCGAAAAGCAATGCATAACCCATGGATATATCAGCCGCACTGAAGCCACGGTCGAGAATGTGGCCGCGCCGCTGCAAACGCTCCTCCAACATAGCAAGTGCCTTTTGCACCTGGTAGCGGCAATACCCGTCGAATTCCTCGGACACAATGTAAGGATCCTCCCGAGACGCATGGCCGAAAGAGACGGCGATATAACCAGATACTCCGCTCTCCCCCAAGTGCAGCCATTGCAAATAGGTTGCGAATTCTGGGTCATCCGCAGGCACGTTTAGTTCAGTCGGACCGAAGCGCTCCATGACGTATTGCATAATCGCAATGGACTCAATGATCAGGTTCTCGCCGTCGAACATCGCAGGGATTTTGCCCATTGGATTGATCTTGCGAAATTCATCGGAGGCAAAATATGCACCGTCGTACTCCAGCGATTTCAACTCGTAGGGCACACCCATTTCTTCCATGATCCAACGGGCGCGGACTGAGCGGGTGCCCGGTGTGTGAAAGAGCGATAGTGTCATGCTAGGTTCCTTTTATTTGGGTTGCTTGTGAGCTGATCAAAGGCCATTGGGGGCAAGCAGAACCTTGCCGAATCGCCCCCCAGCTAAAGCGTGCTCAAGGGCTTCGTTGATGTGGTCGAGGGTGAAAATTTTGTCGATTGGTGCGTTCAATTGTCCTGCCACGATCAATGACGTGAGCTCGCCATAAACCCGCTCCATCTCATCTGGACCCGCCGACGTCAGCCAATTTACCAGCCAGAATCCGCGCAGAGTGATATTGTTGAAGATGACTATACTGTCAGGGATCATAAGGTCCTCACCGGACATGCCGCCGTAGCTGACGGCGACACCGCCGTTTGCCAAGGTTGCCGCCAGATGGCCAAAGGTCTCTCCCGCAACGGCGTCAATCGCAAGAACCGGGGCAGTTTCCAGCTCAGCGCTCACCCGTTCGGCAAGGTCGGGGCCGTCTACGAACGCCGCATCACAACCGGCGTCTTGCACGCTTCCAAT
>JBCCHN010000082.1:0-22328 GCA_039028695.1 Pseudomonadota bacterium | reverse complement strand
ATTTCAAGAATGGTCGGTCGGTCGGATTCGACAGCCCATCGTAATTGCTCCTTCATATGGTCGAAGGACTCGACTTTGACGGCCGCACAGCCAAATCCCTTAGCGATGGTTTGAAAATCGGGCGTATAGATATCCACGCCGATGGTGGGGATTTCCCGTTCGACCATGTAGCGCTTGATCTCGCCATAGCCGCTGTTGTTCCAGAGCACAATGGGTAAGGGAAGTTTTAGCTCCACGGCCGTTGCTAATTCGCCGATGGTAAATTGGATACCGCCATCACCCATCAGCCCAATCACCCGCTGATCTGGCGCCGCCAGCTTGGCCCCCATGGCGGCAGGAAGAGCATAGCCCAGGGTACCGTATCCGGTACTAGAGTTAAAATAACGCCGGGGCCCAGCCGGTTCATAAAACAGGTTGGCGCCATAAACCGGTTGGGTCGAGTCCCCCGCGACGATGACGCCGGGCAAGGCTTCTTCTAGTGCCGACATGAATTTTTGATGGGACCGATAGGCCTCGGGCAACAAGGCATCGGATTGAGCCCGCAGAGCCGCAACCCGCTCGCGGCTCGCCTCAGCCGGCCCGTTAAATCCAGCTAGGGCGGCATTCAGCGCCTTTAAGGCCAGGCCCGAATCCGACGCGATGGCAATTTCTGGCAGCACATTGCGGACCAGTTGTTCTGGATCGATGTCGATCCGGATCAGCTTACCACGCAGCTCTAACTGACCGTAAAATAGCAGCGTGTCGGTTTCACTAAGCTCCGTCCCCACCGCCAGCACGACATCGGCGGCCTGAAGTGCCGCCAGCACCGGCGGATGGGGCAGATTGCTGCCCAAGCTCAAAGGGTGGCCCGACGGCAACACACCCTTGGCATTTATGGTCAAAATGGTAGGCGCACCCAGTCGCTCCACAAGGCTGAGGGCTTCCGGATAAGCATCTTGGGTGCCGCCCCCGAGCACGACCATGGGATCTCGGGCCTGGCGCAGCAGTTCTGCTGCCGCCGAAATCGCCGCCGGGTCAGGCCCGGGTCGGGAACGGGTCGGGTGGGCCTTGCGGGCCAACTGCTCACCCGGCGCGGTAATAACATCCAAAGGCAACTCGATATGAACCGGCCCCGGGCGTGTGCTTTCGAAGACCGCAAAGGCCCTGGCCAGCACCGCCGGCAGCTCATCGGCCCGCAGCACCGTGTGGCTGAAAACCGTCACCCCCTCGACGAGGTTGCGTTGGGAGGGCAGTTCGTGGAGACGCCCCTCCCCGAGGCCCAGTTCGTGACTGCTGTTGACACTGGAAATCACCAGCATGGGTATGGAATCCGCAAAAGCTTGCCCCAAGGCGGTGGCAATATTGGTCATACCCGGCCCAGTGATGATAAAGCACGCCGCCGGCTTGCCGCTGACCCGTGCGTAGCCGTCGGCCATAAAGCCGGCGCCTTGTTCGTGGCGCGGCGTTACGTGACGCAGCTTGGTGTTGGGCAAGCCTCGGTAAAGCTCCACTGTGTGAACACCGGGAATGCCAAAAACGGTATCGATGCCATAGGCCTCGAGAATCTCAACCAGAACCTCGCCACAGGTTTTCATTCCGTGCCTCTCTTGCCCTAGCGCTGAACCACCCCGGGCAGGGTGCAGAGCATTTCAAACAGCAGGTTCGCGCCCAGCACCGCGGTATTGCCCGAGGGATCGTAGGGCGGTGAGACCTCCACCAGATCACCGCCAATGATATTTAACCCTCTACAGCCGCGAACAATTTCGATGCCTTGGTGAGAGGTCAGCCCCCCCGGTTCGCAGGTACCCGTACCTGGCGCATAGGCGGGATCAAGTCCGTCTATATCAAAGGATATGTAGACCGGTCCATCGCCCATCTGCTCCCGGACTTCGGCCATTAGCGGTGCCAAGGATTTGTACCAGCATTCTTCCGCTTGCACCACGCGAATTCCTTGCTGGCGCGACCAATCGAAGTCGTCAGCCGCATATCCGGTTGTACGCAAGCCGATCTGGACCACTCTCTTAGGCTCCACACACCCCTCCTCCACCAGACGGCGGAAAGGAGTACCATGGGCAATTGTTTCCCCGAACATGGTATCGTTGATATCGGCATGGGCATCCACATGAACCACCCCCAATGGGCCATGCTTTTTGGCGAGCGCCCGCAATATCGGCAAGACAATGGTGTGGTCGCCGCCTAGGGTAAAGGGGGCAGCGCCATGAACCATAATGTCGTCGTAAAAGGCCTCGATGATTTCGATCGACTTCAAGAGATTGAAGGTATTTATGGGGACATCGCCTATGTCGGCGATCTGCAATGAATCAAAGGGAGAGACTCGAGTATACATATTATAGGGCCGGACCATTACAGATTCTTGGCGGATCTGACGGGGACCAAACCGAGTCCCATTTCGGTTCGAGGTTCCAATATCTAACCCGATACCAACAAAACAGGCATCCAGCCCTTTAGCCGTGGGCTGAGCCGGCAATCGCATCATGGTGCCCGGCCCGGAGAAGCGTGGCATCTCGTTTCCGCTCAGGGGCTGATTATAAGATGTCAATCTCTTCCTCCTTCATCGGTCATCTGATTAATCCAATAAGATCGCACGTTTATTATACAAAGTGCGACTACATTTTATAAGGGTTCCGCACGAGGGAAACCAAAAAACTTTCCCGGGGTTCAGCATACTGGCGAGGTGGCGGCAAATCTTTATCGTCGTAAAGGTAATAAATTTCTTCCGGCGCGATGAGCGGAAAATGGGCACCACCAGACCACATAGAGAGTTCAGGGGTTTTTCACGATAGCAGCTCGCTGCCGCAGCAATCCAACCAAATACCCGCTTTGTGGCATCCCTTTCATCGTGGGTTTAAACCGATTCACCCGCCCTGAAATTGGTCCCTATATCCATCGCATTTTGTATTGGCGCGGGCGGAGCCTAGGGTCGACGACGGTTCATAACCAAATGCAGAAATCTGTAACGGTAAAAATGAGTGATTGGCTCACGTGTCCTTCGCCTGATCAATTTTGAGAAGGCATAACATTGAACACCATCAGCTATCCTAGGCAATCTTCAATTTTGTTAAAAAATGGATTCTGTAGATTCTATGCTCGATGAAATTTCTAGGGGTAGCTGGAGAATAAAGGAGGCACCTCTGTTGGCTTCACTTTCGACAAATAAATCGCCACCCATCAATCGGGCCAAGCGGCGGCTAATCGTGAGACCTAGGCCAGTGCTTTCTCCTTGTACATTCGCGATATCATCGGCTTTTCCAAATTCCTCAAAGATCTTCTCATGGACAGCCGGATCAATGCCCACACCGGTATCTTTAACCTGGATCGTTAGTCGGTCTTTTGTCGTGAAAGTGATGACGGTAATTTGCCCTTTACGGGTATGCTTGGCCGCATTGCCTAACAAATTCATGATGATCTGCCTGACTTTTGCAACATCGCCTTTGGCGCCCCTCAAATTCGGCGCTACTTCAAGCTTAAGTGTCACGCCATGTTGAACCATGGGCTCAATGGTGGCCATGCACTGCTCTATGACCTTTTGCGGCTGATAAAAGCCGACTACCACATCCATTTGTCCAGCTTCAATTTTGGAGATGTCCAAGACCTCGTTGATAAGGCGCAGTAGATGCTCTCCGCTGGTCAGGATCTTGCCAATGTTTTCATAGTTTTTTGTATCCAGCTGATCGCTGGCTCGGCGCAACACCAGGCGGCTGAAACCGATGATCGCATTCATGGGTGTCCGCAGCTCGTGGCTCATATTGGCAAGGAAACGGGATTTTGCAACATTGGCCTGCTCGGCGGTCTGTACCGCCTTGTCCAGGGCCTTTTCCCGTTCCCGCCGTTCGGTAATGTCGCGCACGACACAGAACAGGGTTCCTTCTCCCGTGACCACGAGAGAAACTTCCTGGGGAAAAAGGTGGCCATCCACCCGCCTGCCCACGGCCTCGCCCTTCCATGATCCCTCGGCAGCGACGACCGGGATAACCTCACGGTCAAATCTAGCCAGTTCCTGCTTATCATAAACCTCTCGCCAGGTCCGGCCGATCATCTCTGATGATTCGACAAATCCGTAAATTTTCGCGTGAGCCTCGTTGACATAAACATAGCGTCCCTCAACATCCAGCAAAGCCATGCCGTCCATTGCCACTTCCATACCGGCACGGAGGCTTTGCAGGCGTGCCTCAGCATGTTTAAGTGCAGAAACATCATAATAGGTCAGCATGCGGCCGCCGTCGGGCAACGCAACGCATTCATAGATCAAGATGGTGCCATCGGTTAATCGCAATTCACGGGCGGAAACCGGACCAGATCGGATCTCGTCGATGCGTGTAGCGATGTAACTTTCCCATGTTTCCTCACCTATCTCGTAAAGCCCTTTCTCCCAACTGTCGCGCATGTCGTCATGTAAATTGGTTGGATGAGCATAGTTTTCTTTATCACGGTGCCATATGCGCAAGTAGGCTCGGTTGGCAAGGCGCGAGTTTAGGTCCTTGTCAAGAAACAAGACCCCTTGATCGATGGCATCCAGCAAAGCGTTAAGCTCGCGGTGCCGATTCAGTTCACTTTCGGTTTGGCTATGCTGCTCTAACTCCTCAGCCAAACGGGTGTTTAGATGTTCCAGTTCGGCATTTTGAGCCTTCACCGCCTGGGTGCGCTGTTCAAGTTCATCGACCATACGATTGAAGGCGTCAGCAAGCGGTTTTAACTCGCTGCGCTGCCGGTCGTCGATGCGGGCCGCAAGATCGCCAGAGGCAACCTGATCGGCGATGCTGGCAAAGGATTTCAGGGGCTGGGTCACTTCGCGATTGAAGGATAGCAAAAGGGCAATAAGCTCCAAGACCATCGCCACCAAGCCAAGGGCCAAAATCAAAAAGGCGGTATCACTTGCTGTCTTGTTGATGACCGCTGATGGAAAGATCGTCAGGAGGTACCAATCGGGGCCTGCCAATCTGGACGCGGCAACATAGTCGCCACTCTCTGGATCCTGCTGCACGCCATCCCTGTTCCCTGGTTCCAGTGCTATATTGACGATCCTGGCAAGGTTGGGCTGTGACACCGAATCGACAGGCAATGGTCCCCCCGTTGCATGGATGGCTTCCATGAAATCCGGGTGCGCCATTAAGCCACGATCTGAAGTAATCAAGATATTGTAGGCATCCGGAAAGGATTCAGAGGAAAGACGCTCCATCAATTCAGCAAGCGCGATGTCATGGCCGATGGAGGCAATATGCTGGCCGTCGACGACAGCCGGTTTTACACCGGAGACCATCCAATCATTCAAATGATAATCGAAATAAAGCTCCGACCAAATGGGCGCTTCGCTGCTTATCTCATGGGCATCACCAACGACCAGTACGTCATCGGACTGCCCGCCGAGGCCGAGTGAGAGCTTGCCATAGAGCTCCCAGTCCGAGGCCTCCGATGCCATTGCATGACCAGGCCAACGGACCAAGATGGCATTTTCTGGAAAGACCACATAGGTGTTCGGAAAGATCTGATCGGCAGCTGGACCCATGTCACGTAACAGGCCAAAAGCCTGAACCATTCGATCTTTCAAAAAATCGTCAATGACGACATGTTTGCCGATGTAACCGGTGATGCTGAATTGGTCAAAAAGGTCCTGCCGACTGCGCCATGTTCCATCTTCTTTTTGCTGGAATATTGACCCAAAGGGCAGGCTGCTGCTTTCGCCTGGATCTGTCAGCCGGTTTTGAAAAGCGTTGGCCAGATTGGAGATACTTTTTTCCGCCGCCTCAAAGACGCCGTTCTCGCGCGCCCGTCTTTCGTCCGCATAGCGGTCCAAGGCTGCCAGCGTCTCGGCGCGAAAGCTGTCTTGAATGTGCAGGTACGTGATGCCGCTGGCGACCGCTACGATCAATGCGATTCTCACGGCCACCGAAGCCAAGGTGCGCCGCGCCAATGAATTCTTGGGCGGCAAACATCTCCAGATCATCGGATTTGATTAATTTATGATTTTGGCGAGGGGGGGCACATCCGAAATGTCCAAGCGGCTTGCAATCCGCTTATTGAAAATGAGCTCTCCTTCGGTGTTATAGGTGAGCGGAATGCTGCTTGGCTCAACCCCCTCCAAGACCTTCAGTGCCGCTTGGGCCGCCCATCGCCCCTGTTCTTCCGGAACCTTAGCCACGGCCAAAAGGGTATAAGGGGCGAGCCAGGAAAAGTCCGTGCCTGAGGGAATGCGAGTGTTTTCCTCGGCGATCTTCAAGGCTTCTGCCTCGTTCCAATCGGTTAAAGCGCCGACACCGAAGAATACAAGCATATCTACCTCAGATTGCGCCTGAATAAAGGCCTCTTTCCATTCCGCAAAGGACGACACAAAGTAAGTCTTGTCATAGGATATGTTGAAAAGTTCCTGGTGGTAGTGCACTTCTTTATGTTTGGTCGGGGTATCTTCCGCCAAAAAGCCAACCTTGTTCCCCTTGGCATGTAATTTCAATAACTTAATGATCTGTGGGATGGGAGAAACCTCAACCATCCCGGTGGTGTTCTGGTAGGGCAGCCCATAGATGGAGGCATCCCAATTGAGGCCGCTAAAAACAAACGGAAGGTCGCTGTCCTTATAGTAGGGCTGAAGCAAGTACTTAACTGCGTTGTCGTCGCTCGTCGTTACCAGATCCGGCTGAAAGGCTTCGATGGCTTCTTTGGCTTTAAGGGCAGCCGCTTCTTTTTCCTCTTCACTTGGGTGACGCTTGGTGTCCATGTGAAACACCATCGTCTCCACACCTGCCGCCTGGAAGGTCTCCAATGCCGCTGCGGCAATGCGGTCGTTCCAGGCGTTGCCTTGATGGTAGGAGTCGATGTGAAGCACCCGTGCGCCCTGCTGGGCTCGGGCGAGCGACGGCCAGCTCAGGGGCATGACTGCCATGCCCACCAGCAGCGAGCGCCGGTTCAAATTGCACCGCTTCGCTTCTAATCTACTCAACGAGATTGGAAAAATCTTTGGCATTGACCGCATGGAATTGTCCCCTTTTCCTCGGTAAACGGCGCGCCCTTAAGTCCAGATATTGGCTTTCTACTTTGCTATACAAGGAGTCACAAGAGTCCCGTTTTGGTTCGCTGCCCAAAACCCTGAATTTTGGCATTGTAAAGCCCCATTTACCTGATGCCCCATTTACCTATTGACTGAATTGGGTCCAGTCGGTGTAGAAACGCGTTGATCCGCACAATTCTACCAGATCAAGGCGTTTCCACACAGGCTGGGAAGGGACCGAGACGTTTTCTTTGACGTCGATTCTTGATGCTAGCCATGTTCCTTTGCCCCGACTCAATCTCCGCTTTTAGATCCAATTGCAGACATCGTAACAGCCCTAAAGGCGCGGCGAGTTTTAGCCATAAGCAGGCCACCAATTGGCAGTGAAGTAGAGGCAATACACGCCAAGGGTCTCAGAAAAAATGGAAATGGATCGCCTTTCAATCACAAGGCTTCCGGACGAATTTTTAAAACTCAATCAAAGAGATACAACACGCATCCGAATCACCGGTCTTTGATATACAGCCTTTTTTGGGCTTGCCATGCTCGATCAAAGCAGACTATCAAGTTGTTATGAGACACTATGTCGCCGTCTTTTTGGCCCTGGTTTTGGCCTTATCGCCCTTGGCGCCGGTTCATGGTGCGCCCCATGGGGATAGGGGGCACGAGGAAATCGGCCATGAAAAGACGTCATCGGAAATCGCAACAAAAGCAGAAGTGCACCATCCGTCCATGACCGAGACGGCCGGTGTAGACCACAGACTGTGTCCCCAGTCCAAGGGAGAAAGATCCAGTTATCCACCCTGCTGCGATGTGATAGGTGCCTCTTGCTTTTTTTGCTTCCTTAGCCTGAACCGGGATTTCGAATATCTCGAATGCCATGGTGTGGCAGAAAGAGATAGCCTGCCCATTGTTCGCCTTAAAAGCCTCTCGCCCGAGTCAACGGCGCCGCCTCCTAGATCCTAAGACGCAATCCCAAAATTTAGGGTGAAGAAGCCTTCCATCGGAAGGGCCTTTTCCAACCCTCGTTTTCCATTGCGTTTCAAGAGGATCATCATGAAAAAAAACAATTCTTTGCGTTCTTCTTCAGCAGCGATTTTGCTCTGCAGCACCCTCGCACTGTCCAATTTCCCCGTCCTCGCCGCCGGGGATGACGACCACGGTCATGGCGGTAACATCGGTCAGGCCGGCAATGCGGGAGATGTGACCCGGACTATCGAAGTGGTCATGTACGATAACTACTATGAACCAGAAGAGATCTCGATCAATGAAGACGAAACTGTTCGTTTTGTTGTTAAGAATTCCGGTGAGCTCGTACATGAATTCAACATTGCCACGGCCGAGATGCATGTGGCTCACCAGCCGGAAATGCTGATGATGATGGAACATGGCGTGCTGGAGCCCGACCGAATCAACTGGGAAGCGGCGGAAGAGATGCGGGCCTTCATGGGCCATGGCATGCACGAGGAGCCCAACAGCCTGTTTCTGGAGCCGGGTCAGGAGGGAGAGATCATCTGGACCTTTCCCGACCATGCGGAATTGGAGTTCGCCTGCAATGTGCCGGGTCACTACGATTCAGGCATGCAGGGTCCCATCAAGCTGATCCACTAGTAGCGGGGCATTTTGCCCCCTTTCAGCATGACCCTCCCTGAATTCCAAAAAAGGACCATATAATGTCACGCAATCAATGCGGCCTCGGCTGGCTTTCCGGCCTGGCGCTGCTGCTTGCCCAGCCAGCAACCGCGCCGGCGGGCGAATACAATCTCACCATTGATCCGGTCACCATCGACAGCGGTGACTTCACCCGCTCGGGCGTGGGCTTAAATGGCGCCTCGCCTGGCCCTGTCCTGCGCTTCAAGGAAGGCGAAGACATTACGATCAATGTAACCAACAACTTGTCTGAATCCTCGTCCATCCATTGGCATGGGCTGATCCTGCCCTTTGAGCAAGATGGTGTGCCGGGCATCAGCTATGACGGCATCGCCCCCGGCGAGACCTTCACCTATCGCTTTCCCATCGTGCAGAGTGGGACCTATTGGTTTCACAGTCACACGGACTTCCAAGAGCCAGATGGCGCCTACGGGGCCATCATCATCGCGCCCGACGGCCGGGAGCCCTTCCGCTTTGACCGGGAGTATGTGGTGCAGCTCGCCGATTCCCATCCCCATTCGGGTCACCGCATCATGCGAAACCTGAAGATGATGCCCGATTACTATAATCGTCAGCAGCGCACCCTGTTCGACTTCTTCGACGATGTGGAGGAAATGGGATTGGGCGCGGCCCTCTCCGAGCGGGGCGACTGGGGCGAGATGCGCATGATGCCCACGGACATTGAGGACCTGCAGGGCTTTACCCCGCTGATTAATGGCAAGGGCCCGGAGCAAAACTGGACGGGGCTGTTCGAGCCCGGCGAGCGATTGCGGCTGAGGTTTATCAACTCCTCAGCCATGACCTATTTCGATGTGCGCATTCCCGGCTTGAAGATGACCGTGGTCCAGGCCGACGGCAATAATGTGCAGCCCGTGACCGTGGATGAGTTCCGCATCGCCGTGGCCGAGACCTACGACGTGATCGTTCATCCGAAAGAGGACACGGCCTACGCGCTCTTTGCCGAGTCAATGGGCCGCACGGCCTATGCCCGCGGGACCTTAGCACCACGGGGTGGCATGACGGCGGAGGTGCCCGAAATGCGCGAGCCGCCCCGCCTGACCATGGCGGACATGGGCATGGCGCACGGCCATCATGGAGGACATGGAACCGATGGCTGGGCGTCAGGGGAAATCCACGTGATGGCCGACGGCACCGTGATGGAAGGCGCCGCCCATGAAGGTATGGATCACGGATCGATGGACAATGGGTCAATGGACCACAGCGCGATGGGACATGGTGCTGCGGCAAAGGCCAATCCCTTTTATGCGCCCGGCAGCGGCCTCCTGCCGAGAGCGGCCAATGGCGGCAAGTTCCTGAGTTATGGCGATCTGAAAGCCCAGAAGCCTCTCTATGAGTTGCGGGACGCAACACGGCAGATCGAGCTGCGCCTGACCGGCAACATGGAGCGCTACACCTGGTCCATCAACGGGATCAAATTCAGCGATGCGGAACCGATCCGTCTGCAATATGGCGAGCGGGTGCGCTTTAAGTTCGTCAATGAGACCATGATGACCCATCCCATGCACCTGCACGGCATGTGGTCCATCCTGGACAACGGGAACGGCAAGTGGAATCCCATCAAGCATGTGGTCAGCGTCTCCCCCGGCACCACGGTGTACATGGAAACCGAGGTAGATGCGCCGGGTGAATGGGCCTTTCACTGCCATCTCTCCTATCACGCCGATGCGGGCATGTTCCGCAAGGTGATCGTGGAGGGCGGACCGGCAAACCAACAGGCAGATCAGCAAGCGTCTTTGTCGTCAGAGCAAGGCAGCTGAGCCATGAAAATAATTGCAGCTACGATGGGGGCTCTGGCCTCCATCCTCTTCAGCTTGTCTGCGGCTCATTCGGAGCCCTTCGTTTACGGCTTTCGTGCGGACTTGTTGGAGTATCGTATCGGCGAAGACGCGGATGTGGCGGCTTGGGAAACCTTCCTTTCTGCCGGAACCGATGATTTGAAAGGCGTTTGGCGGAGTGACGGTGAGTATGACACCACTGAGTCGGCCTTCGAAGAGCTGGAAAATCAGTTTCGCCTGCAAACGCCCATCACCGAATTCTTTGATGCGGTAGCGGGGGTTCGCTTTGACACGCCAAAAGGGCCAAATCGCACCTATGGAGTGATTGGCGTTCACGGCCTTGCGCCCCAATGGTTCGAGGTGGATCTGGATTTTTTCATTTCCGGAGATCCCATATTTCGCTTGGAGGCGGAATACGAAGGCCTGATCACCAATCGCATTATCTTGTCGCCGCGTTTAGAGGTGGATTTGCCTCTCACCAACGACGAGGAAATTGGCGCCGGCGCCTGGGGCCCAAAAATGGAGGTGGGCCTTCGCCTCAGCTACGACCTGATCGACCGGGCCTTCGCGCCTTACATCGGCGTTCATTACGAGCGGGTCTTTGGTCGCAGCGCCAACTTTGCCGAGGCGGAAGGCGAGGATAAAGACGGTGTCTTTTTCGTCGTGGGCGCCAGGCTTTTGTTTTGAGGAAAGAGGGGAACGGCTGCCGGCTGAAAAGCCGGTAGCATCATCACCCTGGAGACAGCCACATGGGCGGCAAACTTCGACAACAACTCCACAGGTCTCTGCCATCACATTTTGCCGACCCGTTCGGTTTGACCAAGCGATTGCTGGCATCCCGCGATCCCGCCGCCTATTATCCCATGGCCTCGGTCATGGGGCAGGCTGTTTGCTGCCCCTTTGACTGGGCCCTTAGCCCTTTGAAAAGAAGCTCTATCGCCAAGCTGGAAAGTCAGAAAAACCGATTATTTTCGTATTGGGTCAACCCCGGTCAGGAACGACGCCAGAGGCGCAACCGGCCAACAAAAGTACGTCCCAGAATGTCTGGGGTAGGTCATTTTTTACGTCCGAGGCCACCTCAGATCTGAGTCCGAATCTAGGGGTAAAGCAGTCGGTATCCAAATGGCTACCGACGGGTGATTGTAGCCAATAGCTGTCTCCGTCCGATCCCATAAGAGAGTCGGCTTAGAGTCCATTGTTACTGATGCTGCACGCTTTTCAGACGTCTATTTTCGGCGTTGGATTTGCACTGCGCAGAAGCCAGTCCGCAAAAGCTCTCGCATGCGATCTAAGATCCGGACGCGCCACCAGGTAGTACCCCAAAGGGGCGTTGTCTTCGGCGTAGAGTTCTTCAAGTATCCCAAGATCCAGATCGTTCTGCACCAAGGCGCGCGCTTGCAGAGACAAGCCATGGCCAGCCCTAGCGGCAGCGATCACCAGAGAATTCGTCGGATAATGGCGATTCGCTTCTGCATTGAAATCGATTCCATGTTTGTCCGCCCAATCGCGATGTTCCTGCCGCGAGGATTCAAAGAGCCAAGGATACTGCATCAGACCGTCTAGGTGATTTCGTGCGACGGGTTCGATCAACCCTGTTTTGGCCACGACGACATACTCCGCCGAGGCAAGAGGCGTGGCTTCCAATCCCGCCCAGTCACCTCGCCCATATCGTATCGCTAGATCAAAGTTGTCTTTGTTAGGATCAACAAGGGATAGGCTGGGTGTGAGGTTCACTTCAATGTTTGGATGATCACGCCAAAAGCCTTCCAATCTGGGCATCAACCAAATCTCAGCAATTGCGGGGGTTAGCGCCACAGCGACAGGACGGTTCTCATCCGTTTGCAAGAGGTTGCGCACACCAAAGGCGAGGGTTTGAAAGCTGTCGGACACAATCGCGGCCAGCTGTTCACCGTTCACAGTCAACGCAAGACCCTTGCCGCTGCGTTCAACCAGTGTGTTGCCGAACCATTTTTCCAACCCCCGCACATGCTGACGCGTCGCCGCCTCGGTCACGTTGAGCTCTCGCGCGGCGACAGTAAAGCTGCGCCCACGGGCCACGGCCTCAAAGGCTCGCAACGCGTGCAGAGAGGGGATATTTTTCCAATCCATAACGTATTTCAACTTCGATATTAGAATTCATACTGATTTGATTTTCACCTTAACATCAAGAAAATTCGAAAAAATCAGATCAATAGGGAGAGAGGTCGCATGAATATCGAGGTTTGGGTTGCATTTTTCTTTGCATCAATTGCGCTCTTGGCTGTGCCAGGCCCTGTGGTCATGCTCTTGCTGGGATATTCAATCAGTGGCGGCAGGTCTATTGCCGTAGCCGCCATTCCTGGCGTTGTTCTGGGCGACATGGTCGCAATGACCCTGTCGATGCTGGGTGCCGGCACGATCCTGCAAACTTCGGCTTCCCTATTTCTGGTGTTGAAGCTGGCAGGCGCGGCCTATCTGGTCTGGCTGGGAGTCAAAATTTGGACCAGTGAGGCGGTGTCCGACACAGGCCAACGGGTCATTGAGATGCCGTCACGGGCCCGCGTGATGCGCGATGCGTTTTTCGTCACAGCGCTAAACCCCAAAGACATCATGTTCTTTGTCGCCTTTCTTCCACAGTTCATCGACCTCACGGCTCCAACTTTGGCCCAGATTGTAGTTCTGGAACTGACCTTCGCAACTCTGGTGCTTTGCTCGACCACAGCTTGGGTAATGCTGGCTGACAGGGCGGCACGTCGATTGCTAAATCCCGGGACAAAAAAACTGGTCTCACGGCTTGGGGCAAGCTGGCTTGTGTGCGCTGGTGGCCTGACGGCCGCAAGCACCTAACTTCACAGGAGGAAAACATGCCGAGTTTCCGCATTCCAAATATCGAAAGCAAAAGACTGATCTTCAGAGAATTTCAGGAAGCCCGAGACTTTGAAGCCTACGCCAAGTTTTACGCCACCGACCAAACCAAATATTATGGGGGGCCACTGGACAGGGCTTTAGCCTGGCGAGCGGCCGCCGCAATGATGGGCCACTGGATCATCCGGGGCTTTGGCACTTGGGCCGTGGAGGAGAAAGCGACCGGAGATTTTTGCGGGATGATTGGGCTTTGGCATCCCGAAGGATGGCCCGAACGCGAAATCACGTGGAGCGTCGTGCCAGAAAAGCAAGGCAAGGGCATTGCCTACGAGGGCGCGTTGCGCGTACGCCAATACGCCTATGAGAACCTAGGTTGGGATGTGTGTCACAGCTGTATTCTGGAGGGCAATGCCGCATCGATTAACCTCGCTGAAAAACTCGGAGCCACACTTGAGCGCAAAAAGGTTAACCCAGATCGGGGTACTTTCTTGATTTATCGTCACGCAATTTTCGGATAGTGAATTTATCGGCATAGAGTTTTAGTAAGCAGACCTTGGATCTAACGCGGCCAAAGAGCGCTTTGTCCCCATAGCCGACATTGAGGTATTCGCGCGGCAGTTCCGCTTTGGGTCAATAGTTACCCAAAGCACATTGGGACATGTAGGTCCGCAGTTGGATCGTAAGCGGAAGTTTGAGACGCTGCCAATGCTGCCCCAAATCTGAAATCTTGACCTGCCCCGGAATGTGGTCACTCAGCTTGAGAGTTCGGGTTGATGACAATGAGTCCCTTTTGTTTCAACGCTGCTTCCAAAGACCTGATAGTGGTCTTTTGGGCTCACCGAATTTGTATCGCTGGTTTTGTGGTTGATTCTCCGCCTGTGTGTTTTCGGACACATAGCGGACCCAAATATCCCAATGCTCTTAGGGCAGTTTTGACCCACAACGGTCTTCAGGGACGCTATTGGGCGAACGAAGATTTCCAGCCAGAATTGGTTTTTCGTTTTCAGCGTTGTGCAATGGCCGTTTGCCGAACTAATTCACTGATGTCGCCAAAACTCTTCAAACTGAGGACTGTAGTCCAAACCGTTCTCTATAGCGTTCTTGAGAACCGAGTTCGCATTGGACTCCCAGCACTGAATGTCGGTCAATTCGCAAAATGCCACTTTGCAAAACATGCAATTGGATCATTGCAAGCTAGAAGGTATCAGCCCATGCCCAACATCTTCTTCCTTCGGTTGGCCCAGGTTCGAATGATCTGATCGACGGCCAAGCCAATAAAGGCCACGCAAAGGCCCAACGTGATGCCGATGCCTGTTCCTTGTGGCTCGGAAATCGCCTTAAGTATCAATTGCCCGAGATCGATGGTGCCAATGAAGGCGCCAATGATCACCATCATCAGAGCGAAGTTTACGGTCTGATTGACACCGAGCATGATGTGTGGAAAGGCGACAGGAAAGTCGATCGATATTAACCGCTGTAGACGGGACACACCGCACATGGAGCCCGCATCGTGCAGCACCGGCGGTACACTTCTAAGGCCCTCAACAGTGAACCGGGCTGCCGGCACGGTTGCAAAGGCGAGAGAGGCTATCAGCACCGAGGTGTCGGTAATGCCGAACAACATAATTACGGGGATCAGATAGATAAAGGAAGGGAAGGTCTGCATAAAATCGCAAATCAGTAGGATGGCTTTGCTGGCGACCGAGTTTTGTGCGCAGATCGCCCCAAGTGTAACACCGATGATGCCCGATACGATGACCGCAAAGGTCGCCATGTACATCGTTATCAAGGCCCGGTCCCAATACTCGGAAAGAGCAATGAAAAGGAGATAGCCGCAGACAATTAAAGCGGAGCGTAGGCCGGCCAGAATAAGGGCGGTCCCCATAAAGAGGGCAAAGGTCGCAACCACCGGCATGGCCAAATAGGAATCGCGCATGGGTACTAGAACAGTCGTGATAAGCCATTCATTGAAGGATTTGAGTGTGTAAAAGAAGGTATCCCAGATCCAATCCACACCCGCTTGCCAGAAGGGTGCCGTGGTGATTCCCTTATTATGGGGGACAACGTAGAGGTAGTTGAAGTCGTCCTTGAAGAAGAAGCTGCCGGCCCAGGCGAGAAGGGATCCGGCGACCAGAATAGCCAAACCAATAAACAAAGGAAGATGGCGTTTGGTAAAAGACAGATCGGCAAAATAGTCCGTCTGTTTGTTTGCCCAGGCGAGCGACGTCTTGTCAAAAACCACGGCAATCAGGACGATACAAATGCCGATCTCAAGGCCGGTACCGATCTTCAAGGAATTGAGTGCGATCAAGAGGTTCGAGCCCAGTCCTTGGGCACCAATAAAGGCCGCAATCACCGTCATGGAAAGGCACTGCATCACGACCTGGTTGACGCCGATCAACACGTCGCGCTTTGCCGTGGGGATGAGAACCTTAAACATCATCTGGAAACCGTTGCAGCCGCTCATCTTGCCCGCATCGACCACATCTTCCGGCACATTTTTCAGGCCCAGCAACACCAACCGGACCATTGAGGGCGTTGCAAATAGGATCGTCACCAAGGCCGCAGCATGGTCGCCAACGCCGAACAGAACAATGATCGGCACCAGGTATGAATATTGCGGCATCGTCTGGGCCACATTGAGCAGGGGATTAAGGATCGCCTCCACAACTTTGCTCTTATATCCCAAAATCCCGAACACCAGGCCGAGGAAGACTGAAACGGGTGCTGCCACCAAAATGAACGAGAGTGTCTGCATGGACGGAGACCACTGTCCGAACACGGCGATGTAGAGGCAGGCGAAACCGGCGAGACACGCTAGTCGCCAGCCCTGCAGTCGGTAGCCGATCACCATTGCCCAACCGGCGACGACAGTCCAAGGCAAGGCGGGCCACTTCGCCCAGGGATTGTCCCTGATGAAGTCCCAACTGGTAAAGGCGACGATGGTCTTGGGGCCACCGAGTATAAATTCGCGCACGGCGGCAATTACGAACAGGAAGCCGTTAGAAATAGCGCGGGTTATCTCACGGAACAGAGGCTTTTGTTCGTATTCCTCGATTGTCGGGTCGTAAACTTGAATGGGCATCCATTCGAACATCAAGCCCCGGACCAGGTCATTGATGAGATAGGGAATATCTTTTAGTAAAGGCGGCAACCGCCAGAGATAGTTGTCTTCCGAAGGCTCGATGAAGAGGCACAAAAGGACAAACACAAGCAGGAGAATGGCAAACTGCGCCAATTTGGATGACATCAGAGCGTGCGTCATGCGAGTGTACGTCATGTCCGGCCCACCAGCCCCTTAGGCCTGACCATGTTTACCGAAGAGAATCTTGAGCACGTGCGATGCGTGCAAGCTCCCAACCAGGTTATCCCGATCGTCGATCACGCCAACCGGCATATCTTGCGCAAGAATAGCCTCGGCAACGGTCTCAACCATAGCATCCTTAGGAACCTTCAGATCACCCAGTTCTTCGGAACTGTCGATAGGATCCATCACGGACTCGATTCGAAGGACCTTTTCACGCGGCACCACCTCGGTAAATTTTCGAACGTATTCGGTCGCCGGATTGAGAACGATGTTTGCAGGCGTATCCAATTGTTCAATCACGCCGCCCTTCATGATCGCAATTCGATCGGCAAGACGCAGAGCCTCGTCAAAGTCATGCGTTACAAAGAGAATCGTCTTTTTTAGGGTCGCCTGAAGGCGAAGAAATTCGTCCTGCATTTCCCGCCGGATCAAGGGGTCCAGCGCGGAAAAGGGTTCATCGAGAAACCAAATATCCGGCTCGACTGCCAATGATCGCGCGATGCCTACCCGCTGTTGCTGACCACCCGATAGTTCTCGTGGAAAGTAATTCTCGCGGCCCTGGAGCCCGACAAGCTGGGCCATGTCCCGCGCCCGTTCGACACTGCCTTTGGTACTCATTCCTTTTACCTGCAGGGGAAAGGCAATGTTCTCCAGGACGGTCTTGTGAGGCAGGAGACCGAAGTTCTGAAACACCATGCCCATCTTGCTACGGCGGATGTCGATCAACTGCTTGCCGGTCATCGCCGTGACGTCTTGACCTTCAATGTAGATCCGGCCTCCCGTCGGATCGGTCAGGCGTGTGATGCAGCGCAATAAGGTGGATTTGCCCGAACCGGACAAGCCCATGATGATAAGGATTTCTCCACCATGAACCTCAAAGGAAGCATTGTTTACGCCAACAATACAATTGGCGTTGGCCGCGTCGTCTGGCGAGATGCAGCCATTGGCAGATCTCAAAAGGCCCTCGGCGTTACGGCCGAAAATCTTGTAAACGGATTCGCACTTAACAACGGCTTGCGTCTTACCGTTACTCTCCCCCTTAGCAGACATATTCTGTTCCCGGTCTCTAAGATCTTTTTTTTGCAGCAGTTTCTTGCCGTGACCTCGTATTTTGCGCCTTGCTGGCGATGGGTCAATGCCACATTAATGCTATCTGCACACTAAAGATATCAATAGTTTGCCTAAGCATGCGTCCCCCGCACGCACTAAACTAGGGGCAAAAAAGATTCCCCCCTTAAAGAAGGGGGGAATCAATCCGCCTGATGTTTCTAGACGAATAGATCAGAAATTGAAGAACATTAATTGCCTTCACCCAAGACGGAAACAGTCCAGGGTTTCCAAATCTCTTCATTATCAGCGAGCCATTTCTTGGCTGCATCCTCGTGGGTCATTTTGTCCACATCAACCAAAGCGGCCATGGAGCCGATCTGAGGCGTGGTGAAGTTCAGCTGTGAGAACGCCCGGTAGGCATTGGGATGGGTCTTCGGGAACTTCCAGAAGGCTCCTTTCTTCAGCCAGCCCTTGGGCGAGCCGCATCCGGTAGTTTCCCAGGTGCCCCCATCGGCGATCCGGCAACCGTCATAGTACTCGGGAAACTCGATGAAGGTGAAACCGGACGCGTCAGTGAAATTAGGGGTCCAGTTGAAAATAATCGTCCCGCGACCTTCTTTCTTGGCAGCTTCCAATTCGGTCCAAAGCGCATCCGCTCCGCCGGCGAATTTGACGGTCCACTTGTCGTCCAGCCCAAGACCCTTAACACGGTTCGGCATGACATCGCCGTGCCAACTTTGCGGCCCTTCGAGCCAGCGACCCTTGCCACCGGAATCAGGCGTTGCGAAATTCGCCATGCATTCTTCGCTCTGAAGTGCTTCCCAACTTGGCAAGCCGGGACAAAGCTCTTGCTCAATGACCCAGTTTGGCACGCCCATTTCCTCAAGGGTTTCAGCCGCATGGGTTCCGGCGTCGATCAGTCCACCTTTTTCCATGGCATTATAATAGGCATTCTGCATGGTTGATTGCCAAACTTCGTGCAGCACGGTGATGTCACCGACCCGCGCCGCCTCGAAACTCGCCTGGTTATCCACAGGAACGTATTCGACTGTATTGCCCATGCTCTCGAACATGCCGCCAATAACATGAGCCATCACGATCTGGCTCGACCAGTTTTTGATGGGAATCTTGATCGGCTCGCTACTATCAGCGGCGAAAGCTGAGCTGCTGAGGCCGAGCACACCAGCCGTCACAATTGCGGTGGCCACAGATTTTTTTAAGTTATTCAGACGCATGCCTATCTCCTGTTTTTTTCGCGACCGGATCTTCGGGCAGCCTTCTTGGACTGTCTTACGGCCAACGGGAATCTTCCATAACTTCAGTCTGGCACAAACTTGTGAACGAAGATAGGGGCGCATATGAATGAGTTGTGATTTTTTGTGAAAAATTTTAACAAAAGGGATATCACCATTCAGCCACGGCATCAGGGGGTGTCATCACCGCTGTTGGCTATTTACCGCCATAGCTGCTTGACCTCCAACAGGCCCACTTTGGACCAAATGCAGACATTCCCATTTGTGATCCAACAGGTCGGCTTTTGACCCTGAGCGGACGTCGGCTAGGCCATCCTGACAATCCGACCTGGGCTCGGGTCCAAGGCATGCACTGGCCCGTCTGAGACCAACGGCTCGCGACGGTATCGCGTAACTTCAGATTACGCGATAAGTAAGAATTCGCAGCGTTGCACCTTGGAATGGTTGAGATAGATTCCGTTCATCATAGGACCAGATACTTAGCTAACACCGCACTTTTTCGGTGAATAAGTGCGCGAACGGGAGGGAGCGATGGGCGCCACAAAGCGCGCCAGATCAGGCGGCCGAAGTGCGCGCAGTAAAAGGACATCCCGGCTTGGCAGCCAGGAAGCCTGGTCGGCCGCATGGGGCCAGTTTCGCGGCGGCCTTTCCAATCCGTTTATCAATCGATTGCGGCCCTACGAGATCCTGGACGAGGCTGAAATCGAGGCCATTCATGACAGCTCCATGCGCCTGTTGGAAGAGGTGGGAATCACCTTTCGGGGCGATGCGGAAACTTTAACGCTCTGGCGTCAAGCGGGCGCCCGTGTCGAGGGGGAGAATGTCAAGATTTCGCGCGAGCTCGCCATGGAACTCCTGGCTTTGGCGCCTGAAGAGTTTACTCAACATGCCCGCGATCCCCATAAGTCCGTTCGGTTCGGCAGCAAGCAAATGGTTTTTGCCCCCATTTTCGCGTCCCCTTATGTTCGAGATCTTGAAAACAACCGTCGCCAAGCTTGCCTGAAAGACTTTGTCGATCTGGTCAAATTAACGCAAGCATCCACTCGTTTGAATCATATCGGCGCCCAAATTTGCGAGCCGATGGATATTGCAGCGACACGGCGGCATTTGGAAGTCACCTACGGGCACTTAAAATACTCCGACAAACCGTTCTTGGGCGATGCGCGCGGTGAAGGCCGGGCGCGGGATTGTCTTCGCCTCTGCGAAATCGCCTATGGAAAGGAATTTGCCAACAACAATGTGGTTTTGTTGGCGCTGGTAAGCGCCGCGTCCCCGTTGCTTTGGGACGTGACCATGCTCGAGGCCTTAAAGTTCTATGCCAGGAATAATCAGGCCCTGATCATCACGCCCTTTACCATGCAGGGCGCGAACACACCGGTCACCATGGCCGGCGCCCTAACCCAGCTCAACGCGGAGGCTGTGGCAGGGATGGCGCTGGCGCAACTGGTTCGCCCGGGAACACCGGTCATATATGGCTGCACTTTGGCCACCGCCTCCATGAAAAATGGGGCGCCCGTCTATGGCACCAGCGAAGTCGCGCGCTTGACCTTTGCCATCGGCCAGCTGGCAAGGCGATACAAGGTCCCTTTACGCGCCGGGGGCAACAGAAACGGTGCCATGCAGTGTGATGCGATGGCGGGTTATCAAAACATGATGACTATGCTGCCCGCCGTCCTGGCGCGCACCAACTACTTTCTTCACTCTGCGGGCTGGCTCGAAAGCTCCATGAGTGTGAGCTTTGCCCAATTCATAATCGACTTGGATCAGATCGCGATCCTGCAGGACTTCGCAGCCGGAATCGAGGTATGCGAAGATACCTTGGCCTTCCAGGCGATCAGCGAGACTTCGCCCGGAGGCGATTTCTTCAGCAATACTCATACGCTGCGCCACTACAAATCAATCTTCTTGGAGCCCATGATGGCGCCCCTTGGCAGCTACGAAGCCTGGACCGAAGCGGGTGGCAAGGACGTCATCGAAAATGCGCTGGAATGGGCGAAAGCGGTTTTGGACAGTTACCAGCCGCCCATGCTGGACGAGTCAGTCGACGATGGACTACGGGCCTATGTGGATGAAAGAAGTCGTGAGTTACCGGATATCGAAACATGAATTGCGATTGACGATCTTCATAATTTCTAACGTTACAGAAAAGAGAGTTGGAATTCCCAAAAGCCGGATTTAGGTCGCAGAAAGCGATTTGGCTAGGATGCAAGGAGGAGCAGTAAAGCGATGACAAAAAGCAAAAATCCGACCCAAAATGGAATTGTGCGGGACAGCGATGGGGGTGATGCTCAGCAGGGCGCGATAGGGCAAGTGACCTCTTTGCTCAAGCGCGGTGCCTCGCGTCGGCAGATCATAAAATATCTGACCACTTCCGGTTTGGCCCTAGCCGCAGCGGGGCCGCTGCTTGCCAAGGCACAAAGTGCCCTCGCCGCAACCCCCGCCAAAGGCGGACACGCGCGGGTGGGTGTCAGGGCAGCCTCCACCACAGACAGTCTCGATCCTGCAACCTTTACAAATGGGTTTATGAGAACCGTCGGATACGGGATTTGCAACAATCTCGCTGAAATTGCCGGGGATGGCAGCCTTGTGCCCGAACTGGTGGAGAGCTGGGAGGCCAAACCGGGGGCTAGCGAGTGGATCTTCAAAATCAGGCCGGGTGTTGAGTTTCACAACGGCAAAACTCTGGACGCGGACGATGTGATCGCCTCGATCGAACATCATCGGGGAGAAGACTCCAAATCCGGGATGAAGGCGCCGTTGGGTGCCATCACCGCATTGCGCAAGGATGATCCGGACACCTTGGTCCTTCAGCTGGCGCAAGGCAATGCCGACTTCCCTTATGTATTCACGGACTACCGCCTAATGATCATGCCGAGTAAAGACGGAGCGCTGGACTGGAGCTCTGGAGTGGGAACAGGTGGATACAAGCTGCAGGAACATGAGCCTGGCGTTGCCGCCCGTCTTGAGCGTAACCCGAACTATTGGCGCGAGGACCGGGCATTTTTCGACAGTGCCGAGGTGATCAGCATGCCCGACATCGCCAGTCGGCAGACAGCGCTTCTGACAGGTGAAATCGATGTCATCGATCAAGTGGATCTCAAGTCTCTTCACCTTTTGAAAGAGCAGTCGGGGGTCGAGATCGTCGACACCGTTGGGGCGCTGCATTACACCTATCCCATGAACACGCAGCAGCCGCCGTTCGACAACAATGACCTCCGGCTGGCTTTGAAGTATGGGATCGACCGCGAGGCCCTGCTAAGCACCGTGTTACGTGGTTACGGCACGCTGGGCAATGATCACCCCATCGCACCGAGTCACCAATTTTATGCGGGTGATCTGGAGCAGCGGACCTACGACCCTGACAAAGCCCGTCATCACCTGAAGCAGGCCGGTCACGATAGCCTCGACTTAAGCCTCTCCGTATCGGATGTGCTTTACCCGGGCGCCAT
>JBCCHN010000081.1:0-22352 GCA_039028695.1 Pseudomonadota bacterium | reverse complement strand
TGACGCGCACTTTCCTCGATGACGAAATTGAGGCTGGGGTCGTCCAAGAGCCATTGGGCATAACCGTCCTTTTCCCGAGTCGGTGTGGCGCCAAAAAGCTTGCTATAGTAACGGATCCCATGATGGAGATCGGGCACATAAAGGCTGACGTGAAGCTTGCTCATGGCTCTAAGAGTCCTTTCGAATTAAGCTTTGAATTATACCATAAGAAATAAATATCTATATTTCCAGAAGTATCGAATGAAATTTTTTATTCTACTTATGCCAGCTGGCCACTGAAAGGACGATGGTCTTGCGCGAAGTTACCATTAGGGACGCGGTTGAGGCTGACTACGAAAGCCTCAAGGCGCTCCATGAGCAATTGCATGAGAATGATCCAACCTTTGGTCCGGCTCATCGCCGGGTCTTCGCGCAAATTCTGGAAAGTCCATGGCTCCGCCTTTTCGTGTTGGAGGCGGTGGATGGGTCCCTGATGGCGAGTTGCTATCTGAACATTATTCCCAATCTATCGCGTGGGGCTGCGCCTTATGGCGTCATCGAGAATGTCATCACTTGCCAATCCTCCCGGCGGCGGGGCTATGGCAAGGCGGTCATGACGCATGCCATAGAGGTGGCGTGGGTGGTGGGCTGTTATAAGGTAATGTTGATGACTGGATCCAAGCGTGAGAATACCCATTCCTTTTACCGTGCTTGCGGCTTTTCAGGTGAAGAGAAGACAGCCTATATCATGCGGGCGCCCGGATCGGTTTGACCAGTGGGCTAGCCGACCCCGGCCAATGCTTGATCCAAATCGGCGATCAGGTCTTGTACGGTTTCCAGGCCAACCGATAGACGGATGACGTCGGGTCCGGCACCGGCGGCGGTCTGTTGCTCTTCAGTGAGTTGGCGATGGGTGGTCGAGGCCGGATGGAGAATAAGTGAACGGCTGTCCCCGATATTGGCAAGATGGGAAAAGAGATTCACATTTTCCACCAGCTTCACGCCCGCTTCAAAGCCGCCTCGAAGGCCGAAGGTGAAAACCGATCCCGCGCCGCGAGGCAGATACTTCTGGGCAAGGCCATGATAAGGGCTGGAGGGCAGGGCGGCGCAGGACACCCAGGCGACCGCGGGATGGGCCTCCAAGAATTCAGCAACGGTGCTGGCATTGCTGCAATGGCGTTCCATGCGCAGGCTGAGAGTCTCAATTCCTAAAAGGGTTTGGAAGGCGTTCATGGGAGCCATCGTGGGCCCCAGGTCCCGCAAGCCCACCGCGTGGGCATGGGTGGTAAATGCCATGTCCCCGAAAGTCTCATAGAATGACAGACCGTGGTAGGCGGGTTCCGGCTCAGTTAGGCCGGCGAACTTTTTATTTTGCGACCAGTCGAACTTGCCGCTGTCCACCACGCTGCCGCCCACTGAGGTGCCGTTGCCCGATAAGAACTTGGTGGTAGAGTGGACCACTAGATCAGCCCCCCATTGAAAGGGTTGGCATAGAAAAGGGGTCGCCATAGTGTTGTCGACGATGAGGGGAATGCCCGCGTCGTGGGCAACGACGGCCAGGGCCTCTATATCGCTGACTACACCGCCCGGGTTGGCCAGGCTCTCCACGAAGATGGCCTTGCAGGTGGGTGTGATGGCGGCGTGGACTTGGTCTGGGTCATCCACGTCCACGAAGGTTACATGCCAGTCGAATTTCTTGAAGGTCTTGCCGAACTGGGTGATGGAGCCGCCATAAAGCCGGTTGGAAGCGATGAAGGAATCTCCCGGTTCCATAAAGGCAAAAAAGGTCAGGATCTGGGCCGCGTGGCCGGACGCACAGCAGGTGGCGCCCCGGCCTCCTTCCAGGCTGGCCAGGCGTTCCTCCAAAACCGCGACGGTGGGATTGGTCAATCGGGAATAGATAAAGCCGAAAGTCTGCAGGTTAAAGAGGGACGCGGCGTGCTCCACATCATGAAAGACGTAGGAGGTGTTCTGATAGATGGGCGTTTGTCGGGCGCCGGTCACCGGCTCGGGCTGGGCGCCGGCGTGGATCATGCGGGTCTCGAAACCGAAGGTCTCTCTGCTCGCCGGGTCTTTCTCGTTTTCGCTCATGCAGACTTTAGCCTTTGGCGCTTGGCGGTGATGACGCCTGAATTAAAGCCGCCCCAGGACAGTTCACTGTGCAGGCGGCCGAATTCGATCTTGGGGCAGCGGTCCATCACCACCTCAAGACCGGCGGCTCGGGCCCGCCCGGCGGCGGCTTCGTTGATGACACCAAGCTGCATCCAGATCACGCGAATGCCCTTTTCCTTGGCAATCCCGATAGCCTCGTCGGTAATGGGGCCCGCCGCCTCGGAATTGCGGAATATATCGACCATGTCGATGGGACTCGGAACATCGGAAAGGCTGGCGTAGGTCAGCTCCCCCAAGATGGTCTCACCGGCGGCGCGGGGATTCACGGGGATCACCCGATAGCCCTTGGCCTGAAGATACTTCATGGCAAAATAACTGGGCCGGTTCCAATTAGGAGAAGCACCGACCATGGCGATGGTCTGCACGGAATGGAGAAGATTGAGCAAAAAAGCGTTGCTATAGGTCTCGGTCATTGCTGTGTCGCATCTTCTTGGCCCGGTGGCTGAAAAGCCTCCGGCGCATCGCCGGGCACACTCTCCAAATAGAGAGAGCGGCTGGGAAAGGCGAAGGAGCTGCCGGCGCCTTCGACGATGTTTTTTATTTCGTAGGCCAGAGTTTCCTTAATCTCCAACCACTCACCCCAGTTCGTTGTGCGCGTGAAGCAATAGAGCATGATGTCGATGGAAGAGTCGTTGAAGGCGTCGATGCGCACGAAGGTCGAGGCCTGGTCGGCGGGCACAAAGGCCTGGTTTTCGCTGACATACTTGTCGATGCCGTCGCGGATCTGACGGAGTTGGGGAACGCTGGTGCCATAGACCACGCCAATGGTCCAATAGATGCGGCGGTAGGTCATGGAGCTGAAATTGGTCACCGCATCGTCGGAGAGTTTGGAGTTGGGCACATAGACGGGGGCCATGTCGAAGCGGCGGATGACCGTGGAGCGGAAGCCGATGTTTTCCACCGTGCCTTCCACCACCCCGTCCACCTTGATCCAGTCACCAGGGGCAAATCGCTTTTCCGCTAGGATCAACACACCGGCAATCAGGTTCTTAAAAAGGTCCTGGGCGCCCAAGGCCACTGCCACGCCAAAGAGGCCCAAGCCGGCCAGGATGGGCCCCACCTTGATTCCCCAAAGTTCCAAAATCGTCGCGGCGCCCAAAAAGATGAAGGCAGCTTTGATGGTCTTGACCAGCCAATCCACCATGGGCCGGCTGAAAATCTTTTCCAACTTTGAAAAGAGAAAGGAGAGGGGCTCCACGGCCGCGAAAAAGCACCAAAACAGGGTAAAGACGATCAGCGAGCGGGTAATATTGTCGGCGATTGCCTGAAATTCTTCGTTGAGCTGGAGGTATTCACTCGCAAAAAAGAAACCCATCACCACCGGGATGAAGCGAATGGGGTCGCTCATGGCGTTTATGAGGGCGTCGTCAATCCGCGAGTGGGTCTTTTCCGCATAGACTTTGAGGCGGCTTAGGGCAAAGCGGGTAAAGAGCTTCCGGAAAATTAAAAAGACAATGAAGATGCCTAGTGCACCCAGAATGCGCCCGAGCTCAATCCCCAAGAAGCCCTGGTGCCAGACATCCACCACTAAGGCCCAAAAATCCTCAAAATTTTGCATTTGCTCGTTCAAGTTACTTGTCCTCTCGTCTGGAGGACCCTCTTTGTCACTGATCTTCCCATTGCGGTTGGCGTTTTTCGAGAAAGGCGTCGACGCCTTCCTCCGCATCTCGTGCCAGCATGTTGGTCACCATCACTTCGCTGGCATAGCGATAGGCACTGTCCAGATCCAATTCGATCTGACGGTAAAAGGCTTCCTTGCCGATGCGCAATGTCAAAGGAGATTTGGAGGTGATTTTGCCGGCCAGCTCCAAAACCGCCGCGTCTAATTGATCTAAAGGGACGGCCCGGTTGATCAGGCCGGCTTGGACAGCGTCGGCGGCGGAAATCATTTCGCCGGTCAAAAGCATTTCCATGGCCCGCTTGCGGCCTACCGCCCGGGACAGAGCCACCATGGGGGTGGAGCAGAACAAGCCGATATTGACCCCCGGTGTGGCAAAACGCGTCGTCTCGGCGGCGATGGCCAGGTCGCAACTGGCCACCAGTTGACAGCCGGCGGCGGTGGCGATGCCGTGCACCTGGGCGATGACGGGTTGGGGCAGGCGCACCACCGCGGTCATCAAGCGACTGCACAGATCGAAAACCTGTTCGAAGAAGGGGCGACCATCCCCGCTGCGAATTTCTTTTAGATCGTGACCGGCGCAAAAACCCTTGCCGTTGCCGCGGATAATCACGGCTTTGACCGCACGGTCTTGCGCAATGGTGGCGAGATTGTCCAGCAACTGGCCCATCAGGTCCAAGGACAGGGCGTTGTAGGCGGTGGGCCGGTTCAAAACGAGATGGGCGATCCCTTGATCTTGATGCCGAAGCACTAGGGGATCGGATTGAGGGCTGGCGGTGGCAGTTGACATTTTGGGCTCTGTCGCAGCGATGAACTGGGAGGCGGTGAACTGGTTTGTGCGGGCAAAAGATGCTAGGGGCTTGTGCCGCACCTGTTTGAAATAGCCATCAGGGCAAGCCCTGTCAAAAGGATCGCATGCAATGGGACAAGAGCCACGCATATCCATAGCCGCTTTTGAGCGAATTTGCAGGGAAGAGGCCCCCTTTTTTCAGCTCTATGGCTTTGACGTGCGGGAGATCGGATTTGGCAGGGCGCGGGTGGGAATGCACGCGGATGAGCACCACATTCGACCTGGCGGCACCATCAGCGGGCCCGCCCAAATGGCCCTGGCGGATTTCGCGCTCTATGGCGCGGTCCTGGGGGCGATCGGCGATGTGCCCTTGGCTGTCACCACCAATCTGTCGGTTAATTTCCTCAACCGGCCCAAGGTGGGCGGGCTGTCGGCCGAAAGCAAAATCATCAAGCATGGCAAGCGTTTAATGGTAGGCGAGGTCTGGATTTATTCGGATGGGGAAGAGGAGGACGAGCCCCTTTTGGTGGCCCACGTCACTGGCACCTACTCGGTGCCGCCAGCTAAATCCGAGGGGTGAAATCCGGCAGGACTCCCCGATAATTTAATTCGTTTAAAGACAAGGCGTTAATTGAGCGGTATTATAATACCGCATATTCAAATAGATTGAAATCTATGTCTTTTTCCAATTGACAGGCGGGCCGCCGCCCCTTAGAAACCGCGGCGCAGGTGGGGGCCGTCGCTCCCGCTTTTTTCTTTCCTTTAGACGTTAGGCGATTTCCGTCATGAAAACCTACCAAGCCCGGCCGGCTGACATCGAGAAGAAGTGGATTCTGATCGATGCGGAGAACCTGGTTCTCGGCCGCCTGGCCGCTCAGATCGCTTTGATCCTGCGCGGTAAAACCAAGCCGACTTTTACGCCTCACATGGACTGCGGTGACAATGTCATTGTGATCAACGCGGAAAAGGTAGCGCTTACCGGCAAGAAGACCGCCGACAAGATCTATTACTGGCACACCGGTTATCCGGGCGGCATCAAGCAGCGCACCGCCGGTCAGATCCTTGAAGGCAAGTTCCCGGAACGAGTGATCGAAAAGGCGGTTGGCCGCATGCTGGACCGGGGTCCCCTTGGCCGGCAGCAACTGAAGAATCTTCGGGTCTATGCGGGGTCCGAGCATCCCCACGAGGCCCAGCAGCCCGAGGTCTATGACTTCGGCGCGCAGAATCCCAAGAATAAAAGGAGCGCCTAAGACATGGCCGACGAAACGCAAACGCTCAGCGATTTGGGGGACCTGGCCGAGGCCACAGGGATTGCGCCGGAAGAATCGGCGGCGCCGGCCGAGCCCAAGCGGGACGCCCAAGGCCGCTCCTATGCCACCGGTAAGCGGAAAGGCGCCGTGGCCCGGGTCTGGATCAAGCCGGGCAGTGGCCGCATCCAGGTGAATGGCCGCGACCAAGAAGTCTATTTCGCCCGTCCGGTGTTGCGCATGGTTTTGGGCCAGCCCTTTGATGTGGCCGGTCGGCAGAACCAGTTCGATGTGACCTGCACGGTTTCCGGTGGCGGCCTATCGGGGCAGGCCGGTGCGGTGCGCCACGGCATCTCTAAGGCCCTGGTGAACTATGAGCCGGAATTGCGTCCTGTGTTGAAATCGGGTGGTTTCCTGACGCGGGACTCTCGTATGGTCGAACGGAAAAAGTACGGTCGCCGTAAAGCGCGCCGCAGCTATCAGTTCTCCAAGCGTTAAGGGCGAGCCTCTTATGCTATTCCGGCTGTCGCGGGGGGCGACAGCCGGGTATGATGAAGCCCCGTGGCCGATTTCCCGGCCGCGGGGTTTTCTTTTTCGCACCTCCTTTGCCTTTTGCACTAGCTATAGAGAGCCGCCGCGATGTCAGGTCTTATCCGTCCCTATCAGGGTATCACGCCGAAAATTCACCCCGATGCCTTTATCGCTGAGAATGCGGTTATCATCGGGGACGTGGAAATTGGGCCGGGGTCGTCCATCTGGTATGGCTGCGTCATCCGTGGCGATGTGAACAAGATCCGCATCGGCGCCAATACGAACCTTCAGGATGGCACCGTGGTGCACTGCAACCATGATCGCAGCGGCAAGAGTTATCGAGAGACCGGCGGTGGTGTGCCCTGTTATATCGGCGATAATGTGGTGATCGGGCACATGGCTTTGATCCATGCCTGTACCCTAGAATCAGGATGCTTCATCGGCATGGGGGCGGTGGTCATGGACCATGCTGTGGTTCAGCCCCAGGCCATGGTCGCCGCCGGTGCGTTGGTCGGGCCCAGAAAAGTGGTCGAAAGCGGCCAACTTTGGGCCGGCACCCCGGCCCGCCGGGTACGGGACCTAAAGCCGGAGGAACTGGGTAACTTTCCCTACCTGGCCGACAGCTACCGCAAGCTGGCGGAGAGCTATCGTGAAGAAGATCCGGCTAGAAACTGACGACTATTCCCCCGCCTTGACCTTTACATAGTTGCCGGGGGCGGGCTCTAGGGCCTTATATTTGCCGTTGTCCTTACCTTTTCCGGGTAATCGCTTGGCGACCTTTGCCCCGGCCTTTTTCTTGATCCAGGCGGACCATTCAGGCCACCAGGAGCCGGGGTGCTCCTCGGCGCCTTCGAACCAGGCGTCCGGGTCGGCGGGGTTTTTGGCGTTGGTCCAGTAGGAGTATTTCCCTCCGGCCGGTGGGTTCACCACCCCGGCGATGTGTCCGGAAGCGGCCAGGATGAACTGCACAGGGCCAGAAAACATCTGGGTGGCGGCATAGGTGGACTTCCAGGGGGCGATGTGGTCCTCGCGGGTGGAAATCAGGCAGGTCGGGGTTTTCACCGTTGTGAGGTCAATGGGCACCCCGTCCAGAGTGATGCCGCCGGCATCTTTAAGCAGGTTCTCTTGGTACATTTTGCGCAGATAAAAGCTGTGCATGGCCGCCGGCATGCGGGTGGAATCCGAATTCCAATAGAGTAGATCGAAGGGGAAGGGGTCCTTGCCCAAGAGGTAATTGTTGATGACGAAGGACCAGATCAGGTCGTTGGCCCGCAGCATGTTGAAGGTGGTGGCCATTTCGGCTCCCTCCAAATAGCCGCGCTCGTTCATCTTTTCTTCCAGCGCATCTAATTGGGCCTCGTCGATGAAGACCCCCAACTCGCCCGCGTCGGTGAAGTCGGTCATGGTGGTAAAGAAGGTGGCCGAGGCGATGCGCTTATCCCCTTTGGCGGCCATGTAGGCCAGGGTGCAGCTCAAAAGGGTGCCGCCCAGGCAATATCCGATCACGTTGGCGTCTTTTTCCCCGGTGATCTGACTGATCACGTCAAGGGCGGCCAGCGGTCCTTCAATCATATAATCTTCAAAGCTCTTGGCCGCCAGCTCCGCATCGGGATTGACCCAGGACAGGACAAAAACCGTATGCCCTTCGGCCACGGCCCACTTAATAAACGAATTCTTTTCGCGCAGGTCCAAGATGTAAAATTTGTTGATCCAAGGGGGGATAATCATCAAGGGGCGCTTAAAGACCTTGTCCGTGGTCGGGGTGTATTGGATGAGCTGAATCAGATCATTCTGAAAGACTACCGAGCCCGGCGTCACGGCGATGTTGACGCCCAGGTCAAAGGCCTCCTGATCCGTCATCTTGATCTTAAGCTTTCCCTTGCCCGCCTCCAAGTCATCCAAAAGATTTTCAAGGCCTTTAACAAGGTTTTCTCCACCACTTTCTAAGGTGGTGCGCAAGACCTCCGGATTGGTCATCACGAAGTTTGACGGGGCCATGGCATCGACAAATTGGCGGGTATAGAAGTCCACCTTCTGGGCGGTGGCGTCATCCATGCCCTCCACATCGTTTACCGTGGATTGCAGCCAGCGGGCGGATAAGAGATAGGACTGCTTTATATAGTCAAAGAGCTGATTGTCGTCCCAGGCGGCGTCTTTGAAGCGGCGATCGCCCTTTTCAGGCTCGGCGACAGCATCGGGCTCTTGGCCCATCATGCGTTGTGCGGTGGATTGCCACAGGGTCATGTAGTTCTGCCAGAGGGTCATCTGGGCTTGAACCAATTTGGCCGGATCGGACATCATGCGGGTCGTCATTTCCATGAAAGCCTGGCCGATGTTCAAGGGATCCAGGTTGGGCGGGGCGCCCGGGTCGCTTTGCTGCCGTTCCAAAAATTCCGCCACCAATTTTTGGCTGCGCCCGGCGATTTCCCCCATGGACTTGGAAATCTCATTGGGGTCGGGCATGTTCATTTTTGGAGTTTCTTGCTCAGCCATCTGATGTTCCTTATGCTCACCGCACGACTCCACAAACTGACGGGAATCTTTTAAAAATTCTTATAACACGGAAGGTTAAGGCGCCACTCTTAATGCATCTCATCGGTCGACAGGGGGGGGTTCTATCTCAAGAAACGGGCTTTGGCCAGGGGCCAAGCCGGTCTTTTCTCATGAAATGTAACTTGGGATTTCGTTGGACCTGTTTTGGGGAAATTCGGGGCTTCTTGATCTTCTTGGTCTTGGCGAGCTTTCTGATCAGTGGCTGCACGCAAAGCCCCCGATGGGCCGATCCGATCCGCCTTTTGGATGATGACGACGGCCCGGAGCGTGTGGCGGAAGACCTTGAAGACGGGGCATACCCTAATTTGGCGTCCGTCCCAAAGGGTCCCAGGCCTTCGTCTTCGCAAAAGGATCGACTAAAGGTTCAGGAAACTCTGCAGACCGATCGTCAAACGGCGGGTTTTGTGGATCCGCAGACCCAGGCACGCAACTCAGCTCAAGCAGGGGATTTCGCGTGGATGAAGGAAACCGGCCGTTTAGCCGCGGTCGTCTACTTTCAGGCCGGATCGCTTGCCTTGGACAGTCGGGACGAATTGATCTTGCGTGGCGCTGCTGCCTTGCAAAAGGAACGGGGTGGGCGCCTTTTGGTTGTTGGTCATGCTGGTGCGCTGGAACGGGCTACGGCGGGCACTCAGGCCCCGGCCGCGGCCAAAGCGGAGGCTTTACGGCTTTCGCTTGAGCGCGCCACGCGCGTTGCCGCTGCGCTGGTGGCCTGGGGTGTCAATCCGCAGGCCATCGATATTGAGGCGCTGGCCGATTCGCGCCCTGTATACTACGAAATCAATGATAACGGTGCGGCCGGCAATCGCCGGGCCGAGATCTTTCTGGAAAGTTAGGTCAAGGCTGTTTAAAAGGCCTGAATGCGAGGTAGGCGGCCATTGCTTGCTCTCATTGCGGAGCGGGCTAAGCGCAATTCCTCTTTGTATGAATTTTTGGGGTTTTCGGGTTGAGTGATAAAATGACATTGGCCGTGGCGGGCTTGGGCACGGTTGGCGCCGGCACGGTAAAGCTCCTGCACGAAAACCGTGCTCTGATCGCCGCGCGAGCCGGAGCCGACGTGGCTGTTGGAGCGGTATCTGCGCGGGACGCCTCGAAAAATCGCGGTGTGGACCTATCAAACTTTCAATGGTTTGACGACCCGGTCGAAATGGCGACCCAGGCGGACGCGGATATTTTTGTCGAACTTATCGGCGGTTCTGGCGGGGCGGCAAAAGCAGCTGTCTTGGCCGCCCTTGGCGCCGGTAAACACGTGGTGACGGCCAACAAGGCTCTGATTGCGCACCATGGCGCTGCATTGGCCGAACGAGCGGAAGCGGCCGGTTTGGTCCTCGCTTACGAGGCAGCCGTGGCCGGCGGTATACCGATCATCAAGGTAATGAGAGAAGGGCTGGCGGCCAATCGCTTTGACCGTGTCTACGGCATTTTAAATGGGACCTGCAATTACATCCTGACGGCCATGCGCGAAACTGGAGGTGAGTTCGCCGATATCCTCGCCGAGGCGCAGGCGCTGGGTTATGCCGAAGCGGATCCCAGTTTTGACATTGACGGCGTCGATGCGGCACACAAGTTGGCCATTCTGGCCGCCTTGGCTTTTGGCAGCGCGGTTCGCTTTGAGGATCTGCACATTGAGGGTATCCGCGACATCTCGGCCTTGGATATCAAATCGGTGGACGAGTTGGGCTACCGCATCAAGCTCTTGGGCATCGCGAATAGGCAAGAGGGTCGGGCGGAGTTGCGGGTTCATCCCTGCCTGGTCGACAAAAGCGCGCCCATAGCCGCGGTGGAAGGGGTGACGAACGCGGTGGTTGCCGAAGGCAATTTCGTGGGATCAGTGATCTGCGAGGGGCCGGGCGCCGGTGCCGGGCCCACCGCATCGGCGGTGGTTTCCGATGTCATCGACATTGCCCGGGGGATCAAGCTGCCGACCTTTGCAACTCCCGTTTCGTCCATGCCGGTGCTCGAGACGAGCCCCATGGATGGTCATAGGGGTTGCCACTATATCCGCCTCACGGTCCACGATCAGCCCGGTGTCATTGCCGATGTGGCAGCAGCTTTGCGGGATGAGGGAATTTCGGTGGAGTCCATGTTGCAGCGTGGCCGCGGGACCGAGGCCGACGGAGCCGTGCCGGTTATCTTGACGACCCACGAGACGACTGAGGCGGCGTTGAATCGCGCATTATCGCGCATAAGCGCCATGAGCACGACCCTGGGGCCGCCCTGTGTATTGCGAATCGAATCCCTGTGAGCATAAGAAATTTCGTGAGTTTAAGAAATTTCTAAAGCCTGGCCGGAAAGTGGGCTAAACTTTAGTCCCTGGCGATTCCCGGCCCGGCGGTAATTGAGAAAATTAAGGGCCAACAAGTAAGGAAATGACGGGAATGTCTGACGATTTGACGATGGAACGAAATCTGGCGCTGGAAGCTGTGCGTGTTACCGAAGCTGCGGCTCTGGCGGCCTCGACCCTGATGGGGCGGGGAGATGAAAAAGCGGCTGATCAGGCCGCCGTAAACGCCATGCGCTCGGCGCTGAACGGATTGGCCATCGACGGAACGGTTGTGATCGGCGAGGGGGAACGTGACGAAGCCCCCATGCTCTATATCGGCGAAAAGGTCGGCGGCGGCGGTCCCAAGATCGATATTGCCCTTGACCCCCTAGAAGGCACGACCCTGACCGCCAAGGGCGGCCCCAACGCCATGGCTGTCATGGCCATGGCCGAAGCGGGCGGATTCTTGAATGCCCCGGACACCTACATGGATAAGATCGCCGTCGGCGGCGGTCTGCCCGAGGGCGTCGTGGACTTGGATGCCGAGCCATCAGAGAATCTGAAAGAACTCGCCAAGGCTAAGGGCAAAAAGGTGGAGGACTTGGTGGTCTGCATCCTCGACCGGCCGCGGCACAGCGAAGTGATCGGTAAGGTTCGGGACGCGGGTGCGCGGATTATGTTGATTGGGGACGGTGACGTTTCCGGGGTGATGGCCACCAGTTCCGCCGAAAGCGGCGTGGATCTTTATTTGGGATCGGGCGGCGCACCGGAAGGGGTTTTGGCTGCTGCTGCGCTGCGCTGTATCGGCGGCCAGATGCAGGGCCGCCTGTTGTTCCGTAACGACCAGGAGCGGGAGCGGGGACACAAATGGGGCATAACCGACTTTGACCGGAAATACGGCCTCTTGGACCTGGCGAGCGGTAACGTGATGTTCGCAGCCACCGGGGTCACCGACGGTTCGCTTTTGCGCGGCGTACGCCGGGATCAAAATGGCGCTTCGACCCAATCCATCGTGATGCGCTCGGTGACCGGCACGGTGCGTATCGTCTCCGCCGAACATAATTTCAACAGAAAGTCTTTCGAGGCATAAGCGGGGCGTGAGAGCCATTACCGTGGGTCAGCCAAATCACCTCCCCGACGATGCCGATCGCAGCTTGGTTTTGAACGTGTCTCATTCTGTCACCGGAAAACGGTGGGAGGAAAGGAGCCTCGATTCGTCCCAGGCCCTTGCCCTGTCACAACGGCTCGGTTTGCCGGAGGCGGTGGGCCGCGTGATGGCCGGGCGTGACGTGAGCCTTGAGACGGCAGACAGCTATTTAAGCCCCACTCTGCGCAGCCTTATGCCCGACCCGGCGAGCCTAAAAGGCATGAGCGAGGGCGTCGCGCGTCTGGCCGATGCGATCCAAGCCGGCGAAAAAATAGCTGTCTTCGGCGACTATGACGTAGACGGCGCCACCTCTTCAGCATTGCTACGGCGGTTCGGTCGCCTTATCGGCGTCGATGTTGAAGTCTATATTCCGGACCGGGTTAAGGAAGGCTATGGCCCCAATGAAGCGGCCCTCTTGAAGCTGCGCCGTGAGGGGGCCGATGTACTGGTCACGGTGGATTGTGGCATCACGGCCTTTGATCCCCTTGCGGCAGCCCGCGAGGCGGGGTTGGATATGGTGGTCTTGGATCACCATGCCGCCGAAGCGCGTTTGCCGGACGCGGTGGCCGTGATCAATCCCAATCGATTGGATGATACAACCGAGCTGGGCCATCTGGCCGCGGTTGGCGTCACCTTTCTGTTTTTGGTCGGCCTCAACCGCGCCTTTCGGGATCGGTGCTGGTACCAACGCCAGAACATTGCCGAGCCGGATTTACGCCAGCTCCTTGACTTGGTGGCCTTGGGCACGGTCTGTGACGTGGTGCCCCTAAAAGGCTTGAACCGGGCCTTTGTCACACAGGGACTCAAGGTCATGGCCCACCGTGGCAATATCGGCTTGGCGAGCCTATGCGACGTGGCGGGCGTGGACTCAAAGCCCGATAGCTACCATGCCGGTTTTTTGCTGGGTCCGCGGGTCAATGCGGGCGGTCGGGTCGGCGAGGCGGGATTGGGCGCGCGCCTCTTAACTTGCGATGATCCAACCGAATCCCACCGGATGGCTCAACGGCTGGATCAATTGAACGGGGAGCGCCGGCAAATTGAAAGCCAGGTTCTTGATCAGGCTATCGCCTCTTACGAAGCGGATACTGCGGAGCCGTCCGGCGGCTTGATCTTTGTCGCGGGGGAGAACTGGCATCCGGGGGTGATCGGCATCGTCGCCAGTCGCCTGAAGGATCGCTACAACGGTCCAGCCATTGTGGTTGGCCTGGAAGGAGAGGTTGGCAAGGGCTCCGGCCGCTCCGTTCCGGGTGTGGATTTGGGGGCGGCGGTCATTGCGGCGCGCCAGGCCGGCCTGCTGATCAACGGGGGCGGCCATGCCATGGCGGCCGGACTGACGGTTGCGCGGGATGCCATTGCGGAACTGCAGGCATTTTTGGACCAACACCTCGGGCGCCAACTAAGGGCGGTTAACTATCGCCCTGCGCTCAAGCTGGATGGCGCTCTGCAGGCTGGCGGAGCCAATGGGGATCTGATGCGGGACTTGGACGCCTGTGGTCCCTTTGGCATGGGCAATCCGCAGCCCCGTTTTGCTTTTCCGTCCGTCCGGATCCAACGGCCGGGCGTGGTTGGGGGGAGCCATGTGCGCTGCACGTTAATCGGTCCTGACGGTACGCGCCTGAAGGCAATTGCCTTTCGGGCCTTGGACACGCCGTTGGGGGATGCTTTGTTAACCGGCGGATCTTTGCCTCTCCACCTAGCAGGACGCCTCAATTGGGACTCTTGGGCCGGACCCGAAGCGGTTCAGCTCATCATCGACGACGCGGCCTTCTCATCGGGTTAGGGGCGTCAGGATAGGGACCTCTTTAAAGGGGGCCGGATATCGGCATGGCGCGTGTTTGTTCCCAAAAAAAATCCCCTAAGGCTTTGAAATAGAGTGAAAAGCACAAAAGTTAGCCGTTCCCTTTGCCCTTCCTATGCTCTAGACTATCCCTATGGGAGACACTCTCAATACGGCGTTTTTTGCGTCCGCCATGGCCTTGGCGACAATACCGATCGGTGCTTCCGCGCAGGAACAGGTGGATTTAGAGCTGATTTTGGCCGTGGATGCTTCCTCCTCGGTCAATGCGGCTGAATTCCAACTGCAAATGAATGGCATCTCCGGGGCCTTTCGGCACCCGGCGGTCCAAGCGGCCATTCGCGCCTCAGGTGACCTGGGAATTGCGGTTTCTTTGGTGCAGTGGGCGGATAACAGAAAACAGTTTGTGGCGGTCGATTGGCGCCACCTTCGTACCGAAGCCGAAGCGCTGTCTTTTGCCGATACCATTGATGCGACGCCGCGCATCTTGGTGGGGGGCGGAACGGCCATCGGCGGGGCAATCGCCTTTTCCCTGCGTCAATTGGCGCGCAATGACTATGACGGGCGGCGCAAGGTCATTGATATCTCGGGCGACGGGCGCACAAATCAGGGCGCGCGGACCGAATCCCAGCGGGATCTGGCCGTGGAGGAGGGGGTGACCATCAACGGCTTGGCGATCCTAAACGAGGATCCTTATATCGACGGATATTACCTCTATAACGTCATCGGGGGGACCGGCGCCTTTGTCATGTCGGCGACCAACTATGAGGATTTTTCCGCCGCCATGTTAGAAAAACTGGTCAAGGAAATAGCTGGCACGCCCATCGCTCAAGGGCCGGATGGCACCCTACCGGATTTGCAGCAGGAAACTGAACGCTCCGATCCCCGTCAAGACCTTCATCAAAATCCCCGCCAAGACCAGGCCGCTAAATTGGCAACCTCAGACAGCGCTTTCATTCCGAACTGAAATGGGATGAGTAGATAAAAGCGGAAGGGAGCCAGGGTGAATGGCTCGAAGTGAAAAGGTCAGGGCAATCCGAGGTCGGGGGAATAGAAGCTGGATCAACAAATTAATTGCCTCAATTCCTTACGAAGCGGTGCGATAACTGTTGCATTCCGGGTGCTAAGCAGCTACATCCCTTGCCGCGCCGACCCCATCGTCTAGAGGCCTAGGACACCGGCCTTTCACGCCGGCAACACGGGTTCGAATCCCGTTGGGGTCGCCAATGATTTCAATGAGTTAGGGGGCTTTTTGGGCCTCCTAATTCAGAATTCAGAATCAGTTCAGAAAAATCCTGATCAATCGATATCTTGGCGGTGGCGCGCCGGCCGGTTGCTCTTTGTATTTTGAGGCAAGCATGGCTTGCCGGGCTGCTAACTCAGTGCCCGGCGATTGATACGATGTCAGCCATCGTTGCCCTTTTGGCCTTGCGAAATTCTGTTGCAGGTCATCTAAGGTTATAGAAATTCAGATCTCGCTTGATGGCAGCTATTGCGATAGTCGCCCGGGCCTTAACCGCAGGTCTCTTCCAAACCTGGCTGCCGGATGATCTCTGGATCCCCATGTCTCAGCAGCGGGTCGCCGGAGTTGTGCTTCGCGGGGCATGGCGAATGCTCTTAACAAGACGGTTTGGTCTTGATGGCTATGTCGTGCCGGAAGCGTTTTGGATTTCATAAAGTCTGTTTTGTCTAAAAAACCTTGGTGCTAGATACAAAATGATGACTTGTGCCTTTAGGGTTCCGCTAAAAAACTGGTGGCGCCTACGATAGTCAAAATTAACCGACCCACCGGACAGTCGTTGCTATTGGAATGGTGGGGCACGTAACAATGCGCATGGGGGACGGCCGATCTTGCGAAATTCACGACCGTGGCGATGGGTGATCGTCGTAGCTTTCGTCATTCCGTTGGGCTTTGGGCTTTGGCAGTTTCAAGCGCTACAAAAGACACAGGAGTTGTCGCTGGATCGCGCGACGACCCTGTCGCAATTCTCTCAAGAGGCAGTGGTGCAGGGCATCGCGGCCATGCGGGCTAGCGCGCCTTTATTGGAAGATGCGGACCAGCAGCTCGATGCCGCAGCCGTGCAGCAATCTTTGGATCTTTGGGCGGCCTTCGTTGCGAGAATCGGGAAATTACAAAGTTCCGACCAAACGAACTCGTTAGTGGACATGGCGGAGCAGGCAACAAGCGCCTTTTCCCGTCTATCCGAGTTGATGATGGGCCGTCAGGCGTTAAAAGACGCCCTTTTTCAGCGCTTTTCGAGCGTTGGGACGGCAGGTGCGGAATTGGAGAATACCTTGGTGCCGTATGCCGAAATACTGAGGCGCAAGTCCATCAATACCATTAACCGAATGGCCGCAAGCTCGGAGGTCGATACTTTGGGCTTATTGGGTATCAAGTCGAGCCTAGTTCAGTACCAAGCGATCAACGAACTAAAAACACTCACTCGTAATATGATCACCGGAATAAGCCTGTTAAAATCCTTTCCGGGTGAGGAGCAAACCAAGGCGATCCAGTCCCATCTCGAGCGCGACCTACGCTTTTTCTTCGATATTATCAGTAATTTTCGACTGGATCGTTCGGAGGAAGCGCAGAGGATTTTGGCGGCTGCCAAGGTCTTTAGTGATGCGCTTCGAGGCGAAATGGAAGAATTCTCTGACTTTAGCGAGGTATTTCGTTTGGATCGTGAGATCGATGGCGGGCGGATCGCCTATAAGCAACAGGTCGGCCAAGTAGAAAATCAACTGCTGACCGGCTTGCAGGCAAATGTCGGAGAGGTTGCCCAAGCCGAAGCATCCCTTGGCGAAGAGATCGGGCGCGCGCTCGTTTTCTTTGGGGTCGTGGCTGGTGCAGCCTTTCTCATTGGGGGATTTGTTGTTTTTACCAGGCCCAATGGGTCATCAGTCTAAGTCACCGCTAGCCGCAAAATTGCTGGTTTAAAACGGAATTTTGGATTTTGGGAACCAATTGAGTGGGGGCGGGTTATCTTTATACGCCGCACGGTATTGCTCCGTAACCCGTCTCTCATACCGGCGCGGTCTCGCCCATCGGGGCTACGCACGGCCCGATGTGCACTGTCAAGAAAACTATGATGGGCTGGTTTGGCAAGATGTCGAGCCAGCCCATTTTTTCGTTAATTCGCCCGCCGTTCCTGTTTGTTACAAAATCGGCGTAATGCCCAGTACTCGTCGGAACTTCGACGAATAAGGTGCAGGTCCGAGCAAGCCTCGTTCGGATAGAAACTTCGCACACCCCATTTGGAATCCACCTGCTGGTAGGTATTGTAATGACAGCCGGTGCCAAGAAGGGAGAGTCCCAGCATGGCGACGGTTATCAGGAAAACTGGTTTTGTCATCGAAAAGCTCTAAGAGAATCGGAACCTTCGGCAGTATATGACGCCTAAAGAGCTTTTCTAAAAGAACTCGCATCTTCTTGATTGGACCGGTCGTGAGGAGAGTGCGGAAGGCCTTCGATCCGCGGTCATTCCGGCGAATTGGGCATCTTCCACACAAATCCCATTTTTCGGCCCTTTTCTGCGCCTGAATATTGTGCTTATGCTGCCTGTAATCCGGCCCTTCGAGTCGCCGGAGCGAATGCCTAAATCATTGAATTTGTACTGTAGTCGGAGCGACCCGATGAAAAAGCCGCTGATCTTCTTGGTTTCCTGTCTTTTTTTGGCCAATCCGTTTTTGGCCGGTTCGGCCGCTGCACAGGATGCGGATGACAAGATATTCGGGTACGGAACCAGAGGCTGTTTTTCGTGGATTGAATACGAAAACATGCAGGCGGCGGAATTCTTTTTCGCCAGCCAATGGCTTCATGGGTTTGTCACCGGCGCAGCCATTTGGAATGAGGACATTCGGCCAGCGCTCGTGACCCAAAAAGGCTCAGATCTGGAAGGATGGGTTTCGAACTACTGTAGCGCTAATCCCGAGCAGAGCATAGCCGACGCCGCGGATCAATTGGTCCGAGATCTCATCAACCAGAGTGATTGACCCACGCGTTTTGACCCGGATCGCCATGAACGGGGAATTGCGGGCATTATTCGGCTAAACCAGAAATTTCATATTTTATTATCAAACTACTATCGGGCCTTCTTAACTTGTAAATTTAAGAATAAGCTGTCCGGCTTACCGCATGGACCCACGCTATTTTCGTTCGCCTTGAAGTCCAACAAATTGGTAAGTTGAGGCATCAATGCGGCGCAGAAACTTCACAGGACCGTCATCGCTCTGCTTCCCGGGACCCGGATCGCTTAGGCAATAGGCCGCAGGGTTTAGGCCCGACATGTCACCTTGCGGGTAAAGCAATCGATAGCGAGCGGCAAAACGGGACTCATCAAAGGGGCCAGCCAGACTTTTAGCGGCCTTAAAATGCTCCTCATCTCGAGGGGACATTGCGGATTTGAGGCGGGCCTCCGGCCCGCGGGGCGCCGGTTTGGCCGTCTCCGCCTTGGGCATTTGGTCGGCTTTTTGCTTGGAGGCCTTTTTGTTATCTCCCTCTTTTTGAACTACTTTTTTCATTATGCTTGCGGGTGGACCATCTTTATCTTCGAGCAGTCCGATAACATCGACCTGGCCCGGCTGACCGGGTGTGCGCCGGGCCAACAGCAGGACAAACTCTTCCTTGCCGTCGAAGGGGCCCTCCAAAGTCGCAAGTGGTTTGGCCTCGCGTAAGCTCGCCTTTATGGCGTCTTGTGCTTTGGTCGATTTAGGCTTTTTCGGATTGGCAGCGCTGCGCTCGGCCGCGGCACAGCCTTTGACGCCCCCGCTTTGGGCCTCGATGAATGCTCGGAAGGTTTCCGGAGTTTGCTTGTTACGTTTGGCGTAATTCAGGCACGCCGCGTATTCGGAAATTCGCGATTTATCGTATTTGCACCCGAAGACCAGTTTAATGACGGGGGTAAAGGGTGCCCGGGCTTGCCGCTTGATGCCGTGAGCTTCGCATAGAGCATCAAAGCCTGTTGTGTCGGACTCACACTCAAAGGAAAAGGCAAAGGCCCGCTCCAGGGCTTTGTAGAGGGATGCGCGCGATTTTAGACTTGCGCCCTCGAATTCAAGGGCCAGGGTTCGGCAATGTTCAAGGCTTCGGGCAAGGTCGCTGGGGCGCTGATATGTGGCTTTTCCCTCAGCTTCAACCCGGCGTTTTTCTTCCAATGCTTCTTGAACCACGTCGGGCTCGTCCACGGCCGTTACGTCATCGACCTCCTGAACCGGGGCGGCAGCCGGGTCTTGATCGGGGACTTGATGTGTCCTTTGATTGAAGCGTTCAAGTAGAGGGGCGAAATCCCATGCCGTTTGCGCAGCCATCTGCCAACCAACTCCTCTTTGACTTTCTTGATCTGAATCTCAGTTGAATAAAACCTCGAATTCTTGGCAGTTTGGACAACAAAAATTAAGAATAGGGAAAATGAAAAGTTTGGGTAAATTTCAAACCAAATACCGATAAAATTTATCTTTAATTTTATTTACCCGATATTTTGGGAACAAGGTGGGTGCAGTAGTTCTCAAAAGAAGATTCGTGTTGCAGATCGAAAACTCTTGTGGCTATTGGGACTTGGCTAAGATTCGATCTATCTCGTCAGTCGAAAGACGTTGACGCGGAAAAAGAACGCAAAAGCGGTCATGGGATGATGGCCTTTTAGCGTTTGTGGGCTTGAGGTCGTCCGCTGAGGGAGTCATCATACTTAAGGTGATCTGCAAATTCTGCGCGTTTTATCTGCGGTATTGTTGCCGATTGTCCTTAGGAGAAAATTCGGTAAGAGAGAGATGCCCATGAACTCCAAAATAATAATCGCTACCGTCCTTTCCCTATTTCTTTTGGGCTGCGCAAGCGATCCGGACGCCAGCGCCTTCGATGACGCGGCTGGGTTTCGCGGCGACGACCAGCCCTGCACGGGGACCTGGGGCGAATGTGTGGAGGACGATATTACCTCGGGCGGCGACCCTGGGGATGCCTTTGTGGACGAATAGCTAACATTTGTGTGCCGCCGTTGTGCCGAATGACATATAAAGAAAGAAACTCAAAGAAGCCATTGTACTTTCGAAAGGTATAGAACTTCACTTCATTTGGGTTGTTGAGGGTACAAAGGACGACTATGGAAGTTAATTTTAAACAGAGGGTTATATTTGTTTTTTGATATTTGAAATTAATAAAAATCATTTTAACCGAAGTGTTACATAAGCCTTAAATTCCAGATTTAACAGATTATTCATTCGCAAAAGCTTTTATGCCCTCATGAAAGTATTTTTGAAGAAATTCTTTCGCGATGAGAGCGGCGCCACGGCCATCGAATACGCGATGATTCTGGGCCTTGTGTCCATGGCCATTGTTGGCAGCTTCTATACTTTGGGCAATAGCATCGAAAACATGTATGGCTTCATTTCCAATGAAGTCATCGACTCAATGCCGCCTTGATTGCGACATAGCCAGAGGCAATTTTTTCTGAAAGTCGATGCCCCGGCAGAAGCCCAAATCTAAAAACATGCTGGACCTGGGCCGCCCCTAGGCACTGAGCCTCTTTGATCTGGGGGTCAATAGGGTGGTTGCCGAGGTTTCCCGCGGAATCCAATCCAAGTCGATGCCGTTTTCGACCAAGCAGGCTTCTGCGGCGGCGCGCGCTGCGGCGTGGGTTTCTTCGAAGCCCTGAACGCGGCGACGGCCATCCTTTTCATAGGAGACGGTCCAGCGGAAGCCGCAAGCGCCCCTTTGTCCAAGCGGACCGGGTCCGTCGGACCACCTCTCAATAGTAATATTGTGGCGTTTCATTTGACTGGTTACCTGATGGTACGAATCGGTCGACTGCCCTATTTTACACGAAGCGTGTGATCCTTAGGCAAGGATGATCTCTGCTTAAATGAGCAATTGGACTAGGCCGCGAAAAGCGGGCTTGCGATGGCGTGAGCGAATAAGATATCCAGACAGAGTCAAGGTGAAAGATAAGAAGATTGCGGGCAAATTAGCCTGCGGGAAATATGATCGAGATTTCTCATGAGGAAATCGGCTCAACGGACTGATATACAGATAAAAATCCCGAACAGCCCAGTCTATTTGGCCGGTTTTTTACAGTTATGGATTAACGATTAAAGTAAGGTTGTGATGCCTGATCAAGTGATGACATTCCGGGAGCTGCTGGCGCCCATCTCTCCTGAAGATTTTTTTAAAGATTACTTTGGCAAACAGATCTTGCATTTGGAAGGTCCGGCGGACCGGTATTCGGACATCTTCTCCTGGCAAGAGATGAATAACCTCTTGCGCATGTCCACCATCTGGAGCTCAAAAACACTGGAACTCTCGGCCGATGGCCATCCGTTCCCGGCGGAGCGTTACTGCTACGAGGGCGTGAGCCGAGATAATGAAAAGATCATGCGCCCCGATTTTGATCGGGTGAAGCAACATTTGAGGAACGGTGCCTCTCTCACGTTAAACTTTATGGGGCGTTTAAGTCCGGGCTTGCGATCACTATCGCAAACCTTTGAAGCGGTTTTTTGCGGACCTGTGAATATCACCGCATTTTGTTCCTGGGACGCGGTTGCGGCCTATCCTTCCCATTTCGACACCACGAGCGTCTTCGTTTGTCAGATCGATGGGGAAAAAACCTGGAACATTTACGATGGGCGCATGCTGAACGCCGCTCAGGTCCCTGGCCAAAGAACGTCCGATTACCCGGATGAATATCATGAAAAGGCGAAAGGATCTCTGCAGCATCAATTGGTGCTCAAGCCGGGCGATATCTTGTATCTGCCTAACGGGCAATATCACGACGCCGTTGCCAGTTCGAATGCGTCCCTGCACATCTCGTTGGCGGTGCGCCACTATACGGGCTATGACTTTATCAGTTTGTTAACCGGTCATTTACCCAAAGACCCCTTGTTCCGGGAACAATTGCCGCCTTTGGACCACGTTCTGGGTCCAACGGATTATCGCAAGCGTTTGAGCGGGCGCCTGAACGAGATTTTGTCGACGCAACAGATTGCCCAGGAATTGCGCCAATTTCTCCACAGCAAAGCCTTTGAGGGGATTGTCGAGTTTGACCTGCCCAATCGCGGCGACTTCCGCCATTTTCGTGTCCGTTGGATGAGCTATCGCCTTGAAGAGAAGGAGGGTCGCCCTCATTTGACCGGACCCTCAGGGCCACGAGAACTCACTCAAGACGGGGCAAAGATGGTGCAATGGGCCCTGGATCGGGATTATTTTTCAAATGTGGTTTTTGTAGAGGCTTTTCAGGACCTTGAGCCGTCCCTTTTGTCTGAGACGTTG
>JBCCHN010000080.1:0-22597 GCA_039028695.1 Pseudomonadota bacterium | reverse complement strand
CGGCATGATCCACAATACCCATCGTAAGTTGGGCGATATCTTGCAATGGATTTTGCTGGCCTTTGACCTGGATTATCGTGGCAAGGAAAAGGTTCAACTTTATCAGATATTTACTGATTTTCTCATCGAACAATATGCTTTGGGCCGCCGGTCCGTTCTGATCATTGACGAAGCGCAAAACCTGGATGCGGATACGCTCGAGGAATTGCGCATGCTCTCCAACGTCAATGCCAGTAAAGACTTGGTTTTGCAGATCATCCTGGTGGGCCAGCCCGAGCTGGTGGACACCCTCAGTCGGCCCGATCTTCGCCAATTCGCGCAACGAATCGCCATCAGTTATCAGCTCGCGGCCCTGACCCTTGAAGAGACCCATGGCTATATTCGCCATCGCATCAGGGTTGCGGGCGGGCAGCCCGAACTTTTTTCCGATCAGGCTTGTGATGCGGTTTTTCTCTTTTCCAAGGGCATTCCCCGCCTGATAAACGGGCTGTGCGATCTGGCCCTGGTCTATGCCTTCGGCGAGGAAAAGCAAAAAATCGATTTGGATATTTTGCTGGCGGTTGGCGATGACCGCTCGCGCTTCGGCCTGAACCCGAGCCCGGCATTGCAGGACGAGGCGGACCTAAGGGCGGAGATTGACCGCCTGGGCGCGCAAAGAGCGGAAAAGTTGGCCAAAGCGGCCCGGGATCACGCTACCTCCGAAGGGGAGCCTGAGACGGCCCCTAAACGACCGGGTGTGCCCGCGTCGCCGCTTCCACCACAATCCTCCGGGTCCTCTGAGCAAGGAAAAGTTGCCGGTAACCAGGTGGTGGCCGAGCCCATCCCAGATGCCGAAACGCGCCCATTGGGGGAGGCGAACGGGCCCACAGCCAAAAGGGATGCGCCGGCAAAGGGGGCCTTTGGGTCGCCCCGGGAAAGCGGCAGCGTGCTGTCGGGTGAACCGCCGGTCAAGGATAGGCAAGACCCTCTTGCTGCCGATCCGGCGCCAGAGGCCGGGGACCTCACGGCGGACCATCTGACGGTTGGGCCCAGCGAAAAGGACTCGGAGCCCTCAAGTCGCGCTTCGAAAGATAGTGCTGCTTCGCGACGGTCGGCGGACGAGCCAGGTTCTGATGGGCTGGGCTCCCTTTTAGCCTCCAAAGGACGAGCGATGCCGTCGACTGATAAGGCTCCGGATGACGGGATGCCAGTCGAAAGGCTGCGAACGGATGAGGCGCGGATTGACGACGTGCGGACGGACGAGGCACGCACCGACAGGGTGCCGCAAGAGTCTTGGACCACCGTTGACGAGGTGATCGCCGCCTTTTCCAGGGAGGCTGAACAGCCAACAGAGAGCGGGCCATTCAATGGGGGAGACAGCGCGGACAGCACCAGCGTCGCCAGGACGGGCGACCGTCGTCTTTTGTCGTCCGATGCCAGCGAGAGTGGCCGGGATTATGGGGGGCAAGCAACTGACGCGGTACATGCTGACGCGATGCACCCTAACGAGGCGTCCACGGTCTTACCGTCCGGTTCAGACCATGAAACGGCAAAGGAAAATCAACGGCCGACGGGCCGCGTCTCGGTGTTGCAGCCCGATTATAGTGATCGAACCGAAGGGATGGGAGGTGATGCCGCGCCAAAAGAGTCCGGTCGTGCCTGGCCCTTTGTCGTTCTTCTCATCGCCCTGATCGTTGTCGGCTGGATGTTAGTGAACAAAGATGAGGGTCTGGAACTCTTGAGCGCCTTCGATGCTTCGCCCAGTGGGGAGGTGGTTGAGCCGCAGGCCGACGGAAGCGATGGTTCGCATGCTGGCCAATCCAGCGAAGAGCGCACCTCGACGGCGGACCTGGATGGCAGCAGCGTCGATCGGCAGACCGATGAAAACGGTGATGCGCGATCAATCGCTGAGATTGGCCAAGGGAGTGCCGTGGCGGCCGCTCCGGCCGAAGGCAGCGCTAGGGAAAATTCGGGCGCGACAAGCGGGGTGGATGAAGATACGGCAATCGATAGCGGAGACAGTGATTCCGTGAGTCTCTTACAGGTCGAGGCCGCCGAAGGGGAGGCGCAGCCTCAAGAGCAAGGGACGCTTGCAGAGGCCGCCGTTTTAGCGGCTTCGCAGTTAGAAGGTGCAGGGCCAGAAGCTGCAGGACCAGAAGCTGCGGGGCCAGAAGGTGCGGGTTCAGAAGTTATTGATGGGTTCGCGACTCTTGAAGTTCCCGAAGCCCCTCCTGAGGAAGATCGCCAAAGACGCAATGAGGGCGGGGAGACTGCGGTCGTCAATGGAAACGCGGGTGCTGATCAGGATCAATTGGGTCAAGATCAATCAGCGGGCTTGGGGTCGGTTGAAGAACCAAATGGGACGGAAAATTCAACTATTGTTGGCGATCAACTGGCGGCGGTCGATCCAGCGGCCGGTCCGGGGGAAGACGGCCAAAACGGTTTCGGGGCGGTCAACCGGCGCATCCGGTTACCGCAACGCAAGCCCGGCCTGGAGACTCTGAGCGATGCAGATCGGCCGGGTGAGGATGGGACAGTTGGGACAGCAGTGGCCGATGGGGGCACGAGCTTTGCGGTTCAGCTGGCCACGGCCGGGTCTGAGGAGTCGGCTCTCAGGGCCACCAACGACCTGCAAACCCAGTTGCAGATCTTGCTGGCGGGGCGCCCGTTGTTTGTGGAAAAAATCCGTCAGGACGGCGCCGCTGGTGCCGTTGATCGATATAGGATCCTCTCCGAACGCTTTTCCACCCGGTCGGCCGCCGTGGCCATGTGCGACGGCGTGATCGCTTCGGGATTTGACTGCGAGGTTGTCTCGCGATGATGACGTGCTTGGAATTTGAGTAATTTCCCGCTAAACGGGCTGGGCAATAAGAAAATTCTTGATGTTTTTATTGATAATGGCTTGGAAAATTTAAATCATTTTAAGTGAGTTCAGAACCATGCAGAAAATTTGTGTCGTTGGCTTGGGCTACATCGGGTTACCGACGGCCTCTTTTTTGGGCACCAAGGGTTACGATGTTTGGGGCGTTGATGTGGATCCGAAGGTGGTGGATCTGATCAACCAAGGCACCAACCATATTGCCGAGCCGGGCCTTGATGTTTTGGTAAAGTCGGCCGTCCAATCCGGCCAACTCACCGCCGGGCTTGAGCCCCAGCCCGCTGATATTTTCATTCTGGCGGTGCCCACCCCCTTTCGCGATGGATACCAGCCGGACCTGTCCTACATTGACGCAGCGGTGAAGAGCATATTGCCCCACGTCGCCAAGGGAAATCTGATTATCTTGGAAAGCACCGTGCCGGTGGGCACCACCGATGACAGCGTCGCTGCCGGTTTGATGGCGAGCGGCTTGGCCATCGGAGAGGATTTATTTGTGGCCCATTGCCCCGAGCGGGTTTTGCCCGGCAAGATCTTGACCGAGTTCGTGGAGAACGACCGGATCGTGGGAGGGATCAATGAAGACTCCACCGAAATGGCGGCTGCCTTTTACGAGGAGTTCGTCAGTGGCGAGGTGTTGCGTACAAACGCGGCCACCGCCGAGATGAGCAAACTCTTCGAGAATACCTATCGCGACGTGAACATCGCCCTTGCGAACGAGCTTTCCATAATCGGCGACCTGCAAGGCGTGGATCCTTGGGATGTGATCGAGATGGCCAACCGACATCCGCGGGTCAACATCCATCAGCCCGGCCCCGGCGTGGGCGGACATTGTATTGCGATCGACCCCTGGTTCGTGGTCGCGGGGGCGCCCAAGGAGGCACGGCTCATCCGCATGGCTCGCGAGGTAAACGATGCGAAGCCTGATTGGGTCATCGAAAAAGTCAAGGCCAAGGCCGGTAAATTCAAAAATCCAAAAATCGCCTGCTTGGGCCTAACCTATAAGGCGGATGTGGACGACTTGCGGGAATCCCCAGCGGAAAAAATCGTTCAGCGCCTGAAGGCTGAGAATGTCGGCGAGATCCTGGTTGCCGATCCCAATATCCAAAGCCATCCCGATTTCGACCTTGTGGATTTCGAAACGGCCGTCGCCCAATCGGATGTGGTCCTTTTGCTTGTGGAACATCGCCCCTTCAAACGGCTCAAGGCCCGTGACCTTCACGAGAAAATTTTGATCGATACCCGCGGCATTTTTCGGTGATGACTTAAGATAGACCGAGGCGGTATTTTGGGGACTGGGTAATGTCGATACCGGCGGGCAAAGAACAAAGCAGTGAACCGCTAGACCCGACCTCTCTGGGCATGCCGTCGCAGCAAGATGGCTTTCATGTTGATCCTTGCCTAAGGCCGAACATTCCTAAGCAGGATTGGTTTCGCTTGGCCCGCACCCTCAGTCACCTGACGCCGCGACAGCTTTTCTATAACGCGCTGCGTCGCAGCTTTAAGGGCGGTTGCCCCAAAGCGGCGGCCGCAGAGCCGACACGCGGGCTGGCCCTGATGGAGCCTCCCTTGGCCCGGCATGTTTATGATCCGAAAGACGGCAGTCTTTGCTTTTTAAATGTGAAACGGGTGATGGACCCGGATCAGGCGGCGTGGTCTCCTGAAGATGTTTCTAAGCTTTGGCGCTATAACCTGCACTATTTCGACTATCTGTGCGATCCGCACCTGTCTACCGAGGCCAAGGGTATGCTGATCGACAGCTGGATTGAAAAGAATCCCTGCCGCACCGTGGATGCTTGGGAGCCTTATCCGCTATCACTGCGCCTTGTTAATTGGATCAAGTATTTTTGCCAGACGCCGTCGCATAAGCCCCTTGATGAAACATGGCTTAAGAGTCTTTTTTTGCAGGCTGAGTGGCTGACCCGGAACCTGGAATACCACATTTGTGCCAATCATCTGTTCAAGAACTGCGTGGCGCTTTTGTACGCGGGGAGCTTTTTTTCCGGCCCCCGTGCCGAGACCTGGTTGGCCCAAGGCTGTCGACTTTTGCGGGATCAATTGAGCGAACAGCTTCTGCCCGACGGGGGACATTATGAACGCAGCCCCATGTACCACGCCATTTTCACCGAGGACCTTCTGGACCTGGTGAACCTGACGGGGACGGGCGCTTCCCCCCTTTTGGCTGGAGAAGTCGCGGCCCTGCGTGCCGCGGCTAGCAATGCCTTAGCTTTTTTGGACGATGTGGTCTTTCCCGATGAACAGATAGCCCTTTTTAACGACTCCGCTTTTGGAATCGCCCCGCTCCCGAAGGATCTCTTTGCCTATGGCCGGACTTTAGTAGGCTTCGAGCGGAGCGAGGCCATGGTGACGGCAAAGATAATTGAGCGGACGGATAGCGGCTATTTCGGACTGCGCAAAGGCGGTCAAATGGTCTTGATGGACGCTGGCCCCATGGGACCCGATCACCAGCCCGGGCACGGTCACTGTGATGCTTTAAGCTACGAGCTGATGTTGGAGGGCCGGCGCATTGTGGTGGACAGCGGTGTTTTTGCCTATGAGGTGGGCGACAGTCGCCAATATTTTCGCAGCACCGCGGCGCACAACACGGTTCGTGTTGACGGACAGGAACAGTCGGAAATTTGGAGCGCTTTTCGCGTGGGGCGCCGCGCTCGGCCGAGTGCCGCAGTGGTGACACAATCTCCCGATGGCGCACTGGTTGTCGAGGCCGCCCACGATGGCTATGAGAGAGGGGCAGCCCCGATCCGCCATCAACGCCGACTAGAGTTCGTCGACCGTAGCTTGCGTGTTGAGGACAAGATGACGGGCAGGGGTCAGCACGTCTATGAGAGCTTTATCCATCTGCATCCCGATATCGATGTTGTTCTGGACGAAGCTGCTCAGTCGGGGACACTGCTATGGAGCGGCGAGACCATCGGGCGGATCATAGTAGAGGAAAGGTGCCGATTGGAGGTCACCTCGGGCGCTTATGCTCCAGAATTTGGCCGGTGCCGGGAAAACAAGGTTCTGGTGATGCGGGCGGAGGGTGAGCCACCCTTGCGCATGTATTATCGCATCGATGGGGAAGTTCTATGCGCATCCTAATTCTGTCCCACTACTTTCGCCCCGAAATCAACGCACCGGCCTCGCGCACCTACGAACATTGCAAAAGATGGGTGGCCTTGGGGCATGATGTAACGGTGGTTAGCTGCGTGCCCCATCATCCCATGGGTAAGGTCTATCCGGGGTATAAAAATAGACTGTATCAAAGTGAGGAGATGGATGGCATCAAGGTGGTTCGCCTGCTGACCTATGTTACCGCCAACGAGGGCGTCATCAAGCGGACGTGGAATTATGTTCTCTATATGCTAATGGCCATTCTGGCGGCGCCCTTCTTACCGAAGTGCGATATTGTCCTTTCAACCTCGCCACAATTTTTCAACGGATTGGCGGGCTATTTTGTTAGCAAAATGAAAGGAGTGCGGTGGGTCCTTGAAATTCGCGACCTCTGGCCGGATTCTATTCTTGCCGTCGGTGCGATCAAGAACCCGATAATCATTAGATGGCTTGAAGGCCTGGAGCGGTTCGTCTATCGCAAGGCCGACCATATCGTCTCGGTCACCCATTCTTTTGGCTCCCATATCCTGGCGCGCGGCGGACGGGAGGACCATCTCTCCGTCGTCACTAATGGCGTAGATCTGTCGCTTTTTCAGCCATCGCAGGAGCCCTTAACAGCTTTAGGCGGCGACAGCCTGGATGATAAATTTGTGGTTTCCTATGTGGGCACAATCGGCATGGCGCACGGATTGGAAACCATTCTGAACACGGCTAAGACCCTGCGGGATCAAGAGGACATTGTGTTCTTGCTCGTGGGTGACGGGGCGGACCGGGGCCGTTTGGAAAAGCTCTGCCAAGAAGAGGCGCTGGACAACGTTCGATTTCTGGGACAGGTCGGTAAAGACGATATCCCCAAGCTGCTGCAAACGAGCAACGCTTCCTTGGTTATTTTGAGGAAGTTGGAACTTTTCAAAAGTGTCATACCTTCTAAAATTTTCGAAGCTATGGCCATGGGTACTCCGATTATCCTTGGGGTCGAGGGGGAGGCTCAGGAAATCGTGGAAAAAGCAGGTGCCGGCCTTTGCATCGAGCCAGAGTCCGAGGGGGACTTGAGGGAGGCGATCCTGCAGTTAAAGGCCCATCCCGACCTTTGCACCCAAATCGGGAAGTCGGGAAAAGCTTATGTGGCCGAGCACTATGACCGGCAGGTTCTGGCGGGACGCTTTGAGGCCATTTTGAAAGAAACGGCGGGCCGGTAATGATCCGCAGGCGACGGGCATTTAGCTGCCCGATCAAGCGTTAGCGGGATACCCAGCGGCCATGCCAATCCTGGAACACCAGCACGTTCCACAAGAAGGCATTTTCAGAGGTGCGGCCCGACAAAAAACTCTGCCACTTGGCGCGCGTCCGATCAGGGTCGAAGATGCCCGCGTCTCTTAACTTTTCCGCACTTAAGAGGTCTTCGGCCCAATCACGAAGGGGGCCCAGAAGCCAGGATTCCAATGGCGCGCCAAATCCAGTTTTCGGCCGGTCGATAAGGTGCGGGGGCACGTATTTGTATAGCACCTCGCGCAAGATCTGCTTGGAATTTTCCCCCGCCTTGCGCCGCATGGGCAAGCGCCAGGCGAACTCCACCACCCTGTGATCAAGAAGGGGTACGCGCGCTTCCAAGCCCCAGGCCATGCTGGCCCGGTCAACTTTGGTCAGGATCAGATCTGGCAGGTAACTGACCGTATCCAGGTACATGAGTTGCGCGATTTCATTCTCAACCTGGTCGAACCCTGACTTCCTGCAGTCAAAAATTTCATTGCGGGTATCAGGGGCCAAGATAGAAAAGGGGCCGCCCCAGCTAATGGAACTGGTGTCGTATACGTCCTTTATGGTGTGGCATGAGAGGTACTCGGCTGCTCTATTCAAAAACTCCGAAGCGGGGACGCCGTGATGGCTTTTGGATAGGTGGGGAATCAGCCAGCCTAGGGACACATCCCAAAAGCGATCGGGAAGAGCCTGAATAAGCCCCGCGCCAAGGTGGCGGCATCCGCCCGGTACTCGGCTCAGAGAGGACCACAACTTGGAAAACTTGAAGTGCCGCTCGTATCCGGCAAAAAGCTCATCGCCGCCATCGCCGGAAAGACTCACGATGACGGATTCCCGTGCCAAACGGGAGACCAGATAGGTCGGAATCTGAGACGGGTCACAAAAGGGCTCATCGTAAATTTCGGTGAGCCGAGGGACCAGGTCCAGCGCATCCTGATTGGTCAGATATAGCTCGGTGTGATTTGTGTTTAGATGCTCGGCAACTTGCTTGGCATGGTGAGCCTCGTTAAAGGCGTCTTCTTCAAATCCGATGGAAAAGGTCTTTACCGGATCGTTGCGCTGAGCCTGCATCAAAGCCACGACCGTAGATGAATCGATCCCGCCGGATAGAAAGGCGCCCACGGGAACGTCCGAGACCATGCGCAGGCGAACCGCATCCAAAAGCAAGCTTTCGAGCTCGTCGGTCATCTCCGCGTCTGATCCGGTGAAGAGGTTCTGCTGGCCGGCCTTGGCCACCTCGAGGACGGACCAATAGTCTTGAACGTAAACGGGACCCTTTTTCTGCTCGGCCCAATTCAGCTTGAGAAGTTGACCCGGCTCGAGCTTATTGATCCCCTTAAAGATGGAGAGCTTGTTGGGGATGCAGCCGAATTGCAGGAGCTGCGGAACGGTATCGGCGTTGACCTCTCGGGAGAATTTGGGATGTTGGAGGAGAGCCTTGAGCTCGGACCCAAATAGAAAGGCATCCTCGGCCCAGCCGTAAAAGAGAGGCTTAATGCCCAAGCGGTCACGGGCGAGAAAGAGCGTTTTTTCCAGATTATCCCAGAGGGCAAAGGCAAACATTCCGATGAATTTGCCAATCGTCTTTTCAACGCCCCATGCCTCAAAGGCGGCTAAGATAACCTCCGTGTCAGAATGGCCACGCCAACTGATACCGTGACCGCCAAGCTCGGCGCGCATGGCCTCAAAGTTATAGACCTCACCATTGTAGCAAATCACATAACGCCCGCTTGGCGAAGCCATGGGTTGGTGCCCTTGGGCTGACACATCAATGATCGACAGGCGCCGATGGGCGAAGCCCACACCGTCTCGAGGATCAAACCAAACTCCTTGATCATCAGGCCCGCGATAGGCAATAGCGCCCGCCATCTTTTCCAGTTTGCCATTCCAGGCATCGGAAGTTTGGTCGCGCTCAAGAAAGCCGGTTATGCCGCACAAAGTCTTATCCTTTACGTTAGGACCAACGGCAAAATTTCCGCCAATCCGTTCCCGTATCTATCCCACATCTATCCAAGCGGTAGAATGGAAAAGACCACCGCCATGTTGAGGTCCTCCAGATTATACTCCCGAATAACTTTCATGGCCTTTAAGTCATAGTGCACCACTCTTGTGGGAAAGCTGTCCGCAAGAAGCTTATCGGAAAAGAACCTTTCCGAGATCCAGGTTATGTTCTGCCGCAAAAGAGTGGGCCTGAGCCGAGAAAAGCCAACGAGAAATTCCTCATTTCCCAAGGGGGCTATGCTTCGGCACCATCCCAAAGCCTTGGCGCCCATGTTCATCTGGTTGAGGTCATAAACTTTCGTGACATCCAGGCTTTCGATGTCGACTTGAACAACATAGCCGCTGACAATGGTAAAATATACATGCTTCCCAAAGACGACACCGTCGTGGGGCTTTTCGATGTCCAGGGGTATCCTTTTGCTTCGATTGGTTAGGCAAATGGCGTCTTTTTGTCGAAAACGCGTGGCCCAAATTTCCTCATCTAGGCGAAAGACGTAGTTGGGGTGTGAACGATGGGGCTTGGTTGATTTTTTCCTGTAATCGGTGTCGCTGTCAAAATGATCCCATACCGATTGTTCCAGAACACTCCATTCCTCGACGAGCTTGCCTTGAGTGTCGATGCGGGCAATCCCGTCCAAGCCGGTTGATGCCACCAGGAAGCTTTGATCGTAATCCCTGACCACATGGTGGACATCGTTGAAAATGGGATGACTGATGACCCCCTTCAAGGAAAGTGTCCCCTTGTCATAGATTAGCAATTCGGTGGTAGTGGGGATGATGACCTCGTCACCGCAGACGCTGCCGGCGGTAAAGTTCATATCCAACTCTTTAGGGGGGGCGTTTTCGTCGGATGATTTGTAGTCGAAGGTTCGTGAAACACTTGCGCGCTCCAAATCAATCGTCGAGGCCACGCCAAGGTTAAACTTAGCAAGCTTTTGAAGCTGTGCTCGGTTCTGCTGGCCGCCAGTGACCAAAAACCGGCTCGGCCTATTGCAGGGATCACTTTGCATCAACCCGTTGACCCCGCAAGCCGTGTTGGTCGCACCAGCTTGAAATAAGCATAGACCGCAGCACAATAACGCCAAAATAGATGGGAAATGCCAGAGGCCCAAGCCGCCGCCTCAAACCCCAAATGCGGTACCAGCAGGTAACACAAGGTGCATGACAGAACCGCTGCAGAGCCGATCAAGATCAGCAGGATATTTTGGTGGCCCGTCATGTTCAGCAAGACCCCAACCGGTCCCGCCATGGTGCTGAGGGCCAGGAAGGTGGAGAAGATAAGGGCCGCATCCCGCCCGGCGGCGAATTCCGGCCCGAAAATGGCGAGGATCTGATCACCGAAAAAGTAAATGGCGCTCACGATGACCCAGGCAAAGGCACAGTTACATACACCCACCAGCCAATAGGCTTGAAACACCCGATGGCGTTCGCCGCCAAACCAATTGGCGGAAATGATGGGACCCAAGACGAAGATAAAGGCCGTATTTAAAAAGAGGGACAGCCCACCAATCCGGTTGCTCGTGGAATAGATGCCAACATCGCTTGAGGTTAGAAGCCAATCCAAAATGATAATGTTCAGCCGGTCTTCCAGATCCAGGACCAGCGCACCGGCCATGAGGGGAATCGACACGGCCATCCAGGTCTTGCCCTCGAACTTTAGAGATTTGAGCGGCGGCAGATAGCCTCGGGCCAGGTAAACCAGGGTCGAAAGGGAAATGGTCGCGGCAATCAGCAAGCATACCAGGGCGGAAATGGCCGTCGCTTGAACCACAAAGACCTGCCACAGCAAAAAGGCCGAGGTTAGGAATAGGAAGGGATACATGAGCTCCGGCGGCACTTGAGCCTTAAAGTAGGCCCGGTAGCTTCGCAACACCGAGGTGAAAACTTGAACCGAGGCCAGCACAAAGACGATTAAGAGCCCCACAAACAAGAACTCAATCTTAAGGGAATCTTGAAAGATGAAATAGGCCGCAATGGTCAGGCCCACCAGGAGGACAAAAACGAGGCCCGTCAGAAGGACGCCAAATGAAACAATCGAAATCTCGCTTTGTTTCTCCGATTTTTCCCGGTAGGCGGGCAAAAAGCGAACAATAGCGTGATCCATTCCAAAAGGCAGGACGGTGGCCGCAATAAAAATCAGCTGAAAATAAAAGACAAACTGGCCGTATTCGGAAACGCCAAGGGATCTGGCCAGATAGACATGCAACCCAAATACCAGGACCGCGGCGAATGCTCTGACGAGGAAGACTAAAAATGAACTCTGTAGGACAACCCTAGCAAATCCCAGGTTGCCTATATTTTTAATATTTATCAATAAATTAGCATCCGCATAATGAGTGGAAAAACAGACTGTCGACGAAGATAGTTTGAAATATTTTGAATAAAAATCACCACCTAAACTGAAGTACTATAACAAAAATAATGACAAATTTATATCAAATTACTCTAATGAGCGGCAATTTATACCCTTGGTCGAATTCTGCCAACTCAAATTTTTTTATATAGAAGCGCTATTGGGCCGGCTGTCCTGGAAACTAATTTAAATTGAAAATCACCTTGAGATGCATGGCGGTTATCAGACCCGGCGGTTTACCTAAGTCCGCGGTGCGGACTTCCCTGGCCGGGACTGGGAAATGGCACGGCTCAAGATGATTAGGGGGGGAATGCCCACAGCCACGATGGTGAGGGAGGGCAGGGCCGCCTGAGCCAGGCGTTCGTCGGCGGCAAAATTGTGGGCCTCGACCGCAAGGGTATCAAAGTTAAAAGGCCGCATGACCAGCGTGGCCGGCAGCTCTTTCATCACATCGACAAAGACCATCAAGAGGGCCGTCAAAAGGCTGCCCCACATAAGAGGGGCGTGAACGCGCATCAAAGTGGCGCCCGGGCCTTTGCCAAGGGTGCGGGCGGCCTCGTCCATGGACGGCTTGATCTTGCCCAAGCTTGCCTCAACCGTGTTGACGGAGACCGCCAAAAAGCGCACCAAGTAAGCGAATACCAGGGCAGCGATACCGCCGGTGAGCAGCAAGCCCGTTGAGATGTCAAAAGTTTGGCGCATCCAACCATCCAATGCGTTATCGAACGTGGCGAAGGGAATGAGAACCCCTACCGCGATCACGGTGCCGGGGATGGCATAGCCCATGCTCGCCACCCGGTTCGCTAGACGGGTCCAGCGATTGGCGTGCTGGCGAACGCCATAGGCCATGATCAGCGCCAGGGCGACCGCAAAAACGGCGGTGACCGAGGCAAGGATGACCGTATTGCCCACGAGGCTGTAGTAGCGGTTTGAGAATTGACCCGCGCCCCCGTCGATCGCCATGTCCAGCAAAATGGCGCCCGGCAGCAGAAAGCCAAAGATGATGGGAAAGACGCAGGCCAAGATGGCCAGCGCTGCTCTCCAGCCGCTCAGGTCCATGTGCGGCAGTTGCTGATAACGGATGGAGGTGTGGTGATAGCGGGCCGGTCCGCGGCTCCAGAGCTCGAAAAGAAGGACGGCAAAGACAAAGGCCAGCAAGATGCTGGAAAGCTGGGCGGCGGAAACTCGATCCCCAAAGGCAAACCAGGAGCGCACAATGCCGGTGGTAAAGGTGGGCACCCCGAAAAAGGATACGGTCCCGTAATCCGCCAGGGTCTCCATAAGAACCAGGGCGGTGCCGGCGGCGATAGCGGGGCGAGCCAGGGGTAATGCCACTCTACGGAAAGTGGCCCAGGGGCTACACCCGAGGGTGCGGCTTACTTCCAAGGCACAGGCCGATTGCTCTAAAAAGGCGGCACGGGCCAGCATGTAAACATAAGGGTAAAGCACCAGGATAAGCATGGCCACGGCACCGCCCAGGGAGCGGACACTGGGAAACCAGTAATCGCCATACTGCCAGCCGGTGAGGGCGCGCAGGCTGCTCTGGAATGCCCCGGAAACCTGCAAGAAGTCCGTGTAGGTATAGGCCATGACATAGGCCGGCACCGCCAGGGGCAGGATCAGCATCCATTCAAAAATGCGGCACCCCGGAAAGCGACACATGGTCACCAGCCAGGCGGTTCCCGTCCCGATCACGGCGGCCCCAATGCCCACCCCAAAGAGTAGGATCGTGGTGTTCAAGACATAGCCAGGTAAAACGGTGGAGGCCAGGTGGGCCCAGGTCCCCTCACTTGGCGTGAATAAACTAGAGAGCACCGATAAGATGGGAATGGAAAAGAGCAGGGCGATGCCCAGGGCGCTCCAGCCCAAGGGCCCCAAGCCTTGGCCCGTTCGGCGCCGCGACAAGCGACCCGCCGGGCCAGGGGGCCCGGCCGCAAAATCACTGTGGTCAGTTTGTGCGGGTGAGCTCGACAAGGGCAACTCGACTAAAAAGTGGTAAATCCGAAGGTATTCGTGATTCCGAACCCTTGGCCGTCAGCCGTTCCGCCAAGTAACCGGAATGGGGAGGCATTCGCAAGGTCAAACTGTGGCGGCGACACAAGCTAGCGGGTGCCCGGAACGGGGGTAAATTGGAGCTCCAATACAAGAGGAATTTCCGAATGGCCAGCCAAAGCTTTTTCTCTTGACGGAGTTATTACAATAGAAATGCCGTTACAACCTTTTAACTAAAGGGGATTTTAACCTGTCTTTGCCACCTTTTCCGGACCATTGAGGACAAGGTTAACAGGCGCGGTCCTCGATCAGGTCGGACCCGTGCAGGAAAAAAGGCAGTTAAAACGATGGACGATCTCCTCAGAGAATTTGTCACGGAAACGGCGGAAAGCCTATCTGAACTCGACGGCCAAATCGTAAAACTTGAACAAAACCCCAACGACCAAGATCTGCTCAGTAACATTTTCCGATTGGTGCATACCATTAAGGGAACTTGCGGGTTTTTGGGCTTGCCGCGGCTGGAAAGTGTGGCTCATGCCGGAGAAAACGTTCTGGGCAAAGTCCGGGACGGGGAATTGGAGGTCACCCCACAGGCCGTAACCCTGATCTTGCAGTGCCTGGACCGAATTCGCGAGCTTTTGGACGCCTTGGAGGAAACCGAGGCCGAACCCGAAGGTAATGACCAGGAACTGATCGATCAATTGAACGCCTTTGCCGAGGGTGGCGGAGCGACCGAAATGCCGAGCGCTGAAGCCCCTGTGGAAATGGCCTCAGCGGAGATGTCCGCTATTGCCGCCGAACAAGGTGAGACGATGGCAACGTCCGCGGAGGGCGTCATCGAAGAAGCCCCGGAAGTTACCATGGACGAGCTGGAGCTGGCCTTCCTAAACGCCAAAGGCCCCGAGGAGTTAGCGGCCGAGGCCGCAGCCATGGAAGCGGCAAGCGGCGTCGTTACGGGAAGCACGCCGCCGGTTGATCAGCCCCTAGAGACGCAGGTCCCAGAGACGCAGGTCCCAGAGACGAAGCCTGAATCCCAGTCCGAGCCGCAGGTTGCGGCGGCGCCAGCAAAGCCGAAACCGGCTGCATCAGCCGGCGGGGACAACAAGAAAGTCAAAAAAGATTCCGTTGCCAATCAGTCCATCCGCGTGAATGTGGATGTTCTTGAAGATTTGATGACCATGGCCTCGGAATTGGTCCTGACCCGTAACCAGCTGCTACAGATTTTGCGCGACCAAAAGGAAAGCGAGTTCGCGGCACCCTTACAGCGGCTGAACTATGTGGTCTCAGAGCTCCAGGAAGGAGTCATGGCCACGCGCATGCAGCCCATCGGCAACGCCTGGGCCAAGTTGCCCCGCATTATCCGCGATCTCTCCCACGAATTGGGCAAGAGCATCGAGCTGGTTATGCAGGGTGCCGAAACTGAACTGGACCGCCAAGTACTGGAGCTGATCAAGGATCCCTTGACCCACATGGTGCGCAATTCGGCAGACCATGGTCTCGAAATGCCGGCCGACCGTGTCGCCGCCGGTAAGGACGAGGGCGGAACCATTACCCTAGCCGCCTATCACGAAGGTGGACACATTATCATTCAAATTTCCGATGACGGGCGCGGGCTCAATATTGATGCCATCAAAGCCAAATCCGTCGCCAATGGCTTGGCCACCGAGGCGGATTTTGCGAGCCTGTCGGAACAGCAGATCCAACAGTTTATATTTAAGCCCGGCTTTTCGACCGCCACCGAAGTAACCGCCGTGTCCGGCCGGGGCGTGGGCATGGACGTGGTACGCACCAATATCGAAAAGATCGGCGGCACCATCGAGCTGAGTTCTCAGCAGGGCCAAGGAACCCAGGTCACCATCAAGATCCCCCTGACCTTGGCTATTGTCTCGGCCCTAATCGTTGAGGCCGGTGCAGAGCGTTTCGCCATTCCCCAACTCTCGGTGGTCGAGCTCGTGCGGGCCTCCTCGCGAACCGAACATACCGTCGAACGCATTAATGGGACACCGGTTCTCAGATTGCGAAACCGTCTTTTGCCCCTGGTAAACCTGGCAGAGTTGATGGAACTAAAGTCGCCTAATGGAGCTGATACTCCCCTTGAGGGATCTGGCGAAGAGGAACACCATGCCCTGTCCGGCGAAGATGGAGACGACAAAGAACTCTTTGTCGTTGTTGCGCAAATCGGTGCCTATTCCATGGGCATTATCGTCGACCGGGTGTTTGACACCGAGGAAATTGTGGTGAAGCCGGTTGCGCCCATATTGCGGAACCTGCAGCTTTTCTCAGGCAACACAATTTTGGGCGACGGCAGCGTAGTGATGATCCTGGATCCTAACGGCATTGCCGCGGCGACCGGGGAAATTAACATGGCCAACGATCTGACGAACAAGAAGGACGAGGCAGCGAACCAGATGGTGAGCCACGGCAAGGTATCCATGCTGGTCTTCAGGGCCGTCGATGAGACGCCTAAGGCCGTGCCGCTTGAGCTGATCGCACGGCTTGAGGAGATTGACCTCTCAACTGTCGAGAACTCGAACGGCAGCTATGTTGTCCAATATCGGGGCCAGCTTATGCCCTTGATCTGCATGGATCCCGAAAAACAGCTTGGCGACAGTGGTCTGCAATCGGTCCTGGTTTTCTCGGATCAGGATCGCTCCATGGGCCTAGTGGTGGAAGAGGTGATCGACATCGTCGAGGACCACCTGGCTGTTGAAATTGGCTCGGCCTGCGAAGGCTATTTGGGAACCGCGGTTGTTGACGGCAAGGCTACGGATATTGTCGATACGGGTTATTTCCTAAACCAGGCCTTTTCCGACTGGTTTGACCGGGTAGGTGCCAGCAGTGGAGAACCGGGCGGTCGGACACGACTATTGCTGGTCGATGATAGTCACTTTTTCCGAAATATGCTGCGGCCCCTCTTGTCCGTTGCCGGTTACGACGTGGTGACCGCGGAATCGGCCGATCAGGCCCTGAGGCTCTGCAACGCCGGAGAAAGCTTCGACATAATTGTATCGGACATCGAGATGCCGGATACAAACGGATTCGAGTTCGCCCAGCAGATCAAGAACCAACGGCGCTGGGCGAATACACCCATCGTTGCGCTGTCCGCCTTTACGAGTCCGGCGGATCTGCAAAAGGGCAGGGACGTGGGATTTGATGACTACGTAGCCAAAAATGACCGAGAGGCCCTTTTGGCGGCCTTACGGGAAACCCTTGGTGAGCAAAGAGGTGCAGCATGAGCGATCACGCCCAGGACGCGGGTTTTCACAGTAACGAAGAGTTCGTGACCTTTCTAATCGCCGAACAGCTTTTTGGTGTCCCGGTTTTGCAGGTCCAAGATGTATTGCGGACTCACCGCATCACCCGCATCCCACTGGCTCCGCCGGAAATTGCTGGGTCTTTGAACCTTCGAGGACGCATCGTGACGGCTATTGACGTGCGTCGCCGCTTGGGGCTGGAGCCCTGTGATCAGGAAAATTGCATGAGTATCGTCACAGAGAACGAGGGCGAGCTCTATAGCCTGATCGTGGACTCGGTCGGAGAAGTTTTGGCGCTGAATCGCGAGGAGTTAGAGGAGAACCCAGCCACGTTGGATTCGACTTTCAAGAATTATTCCGCCGGTATCTACCGCCTGAACGATCAGCTCTTGGTGGTGTTGGACGTGGAACGCCTGCTGGATTATGGGCAGCGACGGGTCGCTTAAAACCTAAAGTACCGCTCCGTGTCGTCGGAGGGAAAAAGTTAATCTGTTGGGGTATTGCGTTGATCTCCAAACGACAGAGGGAAATTGTCTGATGAAATCCTGTTTAGTGGTGGATGATTCCAAAGTTGTCCGCATGGTGGCCAGAAAGATCCTTGAAACCCTTGGTTTCTCGGTGGAAGAGGCGGCCGACGGTAGGGAGGCCATGAATGCCTGTGAGGCGTCCGTTCCCGACGTGATCTTGTTGGACTGGAATATGCCTAATGTGACGGGCCTTGAGTTCCTGCAAGAGCTGCGCGCGCGCGATGACATGGAACAGCCCATCGTTGTTTTCTGCACGACGGAAAACGATATGGATCACATTCAAAAGGCCATTGAGGCGGGTGCCAATGAGTACATCATGAAGCCTTTTGATAGTGACATTCTGGAGTCCAAGTTTAGTCAGGTAGGCATACTGTAATGGCCCTCGGAACGGCATCCAGCGGCGCTGAAAACAACCCATACCGCGTCATGGTGGTCGATGATTCGGCTGTGATTCGCGGATTGGTATCCCGTACCTTGGAAAGTGATCCGGAAATTTCGGTCGTGGTGACGGCCGCAAACGGCAAGATCGCTCTTTCCATGCTCGAGCGCCATGATATTGAAATTGTCGTGCTGGACATTGAAATGCCGGTCATGGATGGCCTGACTGCCTTGCCTTTGTTGTTAAAGGCTAAGCCGGGTTTGACGGTATTGATGGCCTCGACCTTAACGCAGCGCAATGCTGAAATTTCACTAAAGGCTCTACAGGCCGGCGCCGCGGATTATGTGCCCAAGCCGGGCACCGGTAGCCAGATTACCTCGGCGACCGAATTCCACGAGGAAATGAGAAACAAGGCCAAGGCCTTGGGGGCTGCCGCACGCAAACGGTCGGGACGGCTTTCGACCTCAAGAGCCATTCCCACCGCGACTGCGTCTCAAAAAAGTCCGCTTCAGGGGTCCGGTACCGCTTCCGTGCGGGCGACGGTTGACACATCCTCCCAATCCTCATCACCCTCTCCATCGCAAACGGCGTCTCAGGGCATCATGCTGCGCAAGGCGTCCGTGGCCATGCCCGAAGCTATCGCTATCGGCAGCTCAACGGGCGGTCCTCAAGCGCTTTTTGAGGTCCTAGGAGGATTGGGACCGAACCTGAAACTACCGATTTTTGTCACCCAACACATGCCGGCGACCTTCACGTCCTTGTTGGCGCAACACATTAATCGAGCCAGCAAAATACCCAGTCAGGAAGGGCAGGACGTGCAAAAGGTCAGGGCCGGCGAAGTTTACGTGGCGCCTGGCGACTATCATATGACTTTGGAAGGCTCTGCTCGCGATCTGACGATTCATCTCGATCAGAACCCGCCGGAGAACTTCTGCCGTCCCTCGGTGGATCCAATGTTGCGCTCGCTCTCGAAAATCTATGGCTCGCGCCTGTTGGTCATCATTTTGACCGGCATGGGCTCAGACGGATTGGAAGGTTGCCGCAGCGTCGTTGCGGCCGGGGGATCAGTTGTTGCACAGGACGAGGCCACATCAGTGGTCTGGGGCATGCCGGGCGCGGTGGCCCAAGCCGGCGTTTGCTCGGCGGTACTGCCATTGAAAGAGATCGCGGGCCACACACAACGCCTTTTGGCGAGGACAGCTGCATGAAGCCAGAAGATTTTGAATTTGTTTCCCAGTTACTTTACAAGCAATCGGGCTTGGTGCTCAACGAGTCCAAATCCTACCTGCTTGAAAGTCGTCTTGGGCCCATTGCCCGAGGTCATGATTTTAAGGACGTGGATGAGTTGGCGGTGGCCCTGAAGGGCAGCCCGACGGGTAAGTTGGTCGACGAGGTGGTTGATGCCATGACAACCAACGAATCATTTTTCTTTCGGGACCAAGCGCCTTTTGACCGCTTCAACGACACGGTCTTACCCAAACTCTTGGAGACCAGGGCCAACACCCGCAAGATTCGGATCTGGTCGGCAGCCTGTTCCAGTGGACAGGAGCCCTATACGCTCGCGATGCTGCTTGACGACCGTAAGGCTGAGCTTTCCGGCTGGAAGATCGAAATCGTGGCCACGGATATATCGCCAAGCATTTTGGAAAAAGCGCAGGAAGGGCTCTATACCCAATTTGAGGTGCAACGGGGCCTGCCTATTCGATTGCTGGCTAAGTTCTTCAAACAGGAAGGCGATCGCTGGCGGATTGACGCGGGCCTGCGCCGGATGGTTTCCTATAAGGCCTTTAACCTGCTGGATAGCTTCGCAACACTGGGCAAGTTCGATGTGGTATTCTGCCGCAACGTGCTGATCTACTTCGATCAAAAGACCAAGTCCGATATCCTGGGTCGCATGGCCGCGATAATGCCCGAGGACGGCTTTTTATATTTGGGCGGTGCCGAGACCGTGTTGGGCGTATCCGACCGTTTCCAATTGATGCCTGGTCAACGGGGCCTCTACGGCCTATCGGATGGTAAGTCAGCGGGTCTGGCAAAAACGGGGACGTAATACACCTTCGGTGTTTTTGGCTGACGTCACCTTGCCAAAAAAAACCGGCGCCACCCGAATGGTGACGCCGGTTTTTGCGTTATTCCGCTTGGCTCGGTGCTTTATGCGCCAATAGCTTGGCGCGGTTCCATTTCCATGGCGGGGCTGTCTTCGACGGGATCGCGCAACACATAGCCGCGGCCCCAGACCGTTTCGATATAGTTTTCGCCGCCCGTGGCCGACGCCAGTTTTTTGCGCAGCTTGCAGACAAAAACGTCGATAATTTTCAATTCCGGCTCGTCCATGCCGCCGTAGAGATGGTTCAAGAACATCTCCTTGGTAAGCGTGGTTCCCTTACGGAGGGACAAGAGCTCCAAAATGCCGTATTCCTTGCCGGTAAGGTGCAAGGGTTGCTTATCCACTTCCACCGTACGGGTGTCCAGGTTCACCGTCAGCTTTCCGGTCGTGATAAGAGAGTCGGAATGACCCTTGGAGCGACGGACAATCGCTTGAATGCGGGCGATCAGCTCGCGCTTGTCGAATGGCTTGGTGAGATAGTCGTCGGCGCCGACACCCAAGCCCTTGATCTTGTCGTCTAAGGTGGACAAACCAGACAAGATAAGGGTGGGGGTTTGCACCCGTGCCGCCCTTAGGCGCCGCAGCACCTCGTAGCCGTCGATGTCGGGCAGCATTAGATCGAGTACGATGATATCGTAGTCGTAAAGCTTGCCGATCTCCAGGCCGTCCTCGCCCATGTCGGTGGTGTCACAAACATAACCTTCGGACCGAAGCATCATCTCGATGCCTTGAGCCGTCGCCGTGTCGTCTTCAACTAGCAAAACTCGCATAGCAATACCCTGACTCCGGATTAACTAAGTTCAGCAATCTCTGTTAACCACTTTGATCGACTATCGTTAATAATTGGTTACTTTGAAGACAAACAAATTAAGACACCGGAAAGGTCGGTTGCCGATTCCTTTTGCCCTCTTCCAAAGATAGGAATTTCAAGGTGTTACAGTCATTTCTTTTTATGTTTTTTCCTATAGTCCGATCCTCCGCGTCGGGTCAAGGCGTCAATTTTTTTCACTGAAATTCGGACTAGAGCTGACGTTTTTGGGGCCTTTCCTGGGCACTTGAAGGCCAGTTTAACGACCATTGATGGCCCAAACCCCGGGATGGCAGAAGATCCTGCTTGGCTTCGCGTGACGCGGGTGTCTTTTCCTATATTACCGGCAAATCGCCACAAGGGGTTCTTAAGGAAGCTTGCCAACACGACTTGCGATTTAGGCGAAATCTTTACGCTTCATCGCCAAGAACATCCGCTGACGGGGCGGCTCAGGCGCTGGGGCGAAGGCCCATTCCGCTTATTGGCATTTGCCACTCGCTGTCGCGGTTCGCAATATGGTTTACCCAAACTTAAGTCTGATGGGACAGACTAATCACCTGAATATCCAATGGTTCGAGCGAGGTGGTTCGAGCTAGGTGGTACGTGATAGTAAAGGTGACCTGGATCCGTGGGCAGCTTGACCGCTTGTCTTCTTGAAGACCTTGAGAAACTTCCCGATTACCGGCTTTTTGGTCGGGTAACATCGATCTTGGGTATGTTGGTGGAGGTTGCCGGCTTGGACCAGGCGCTCAGCATCGGCTCGCGTTGCCATCTTTTGGCGCGGGGCGGCCGGCGGGTGGTCTGCGAAGTCATCGGCTTTCGTCAAAACCGGGCGCTGCTCCTGCCCTTTGGCACTCTCGAGGGCGTGGGATTGGGCTGCAAGGCCGAGGTCGCGGATACAGATCCGGTGATCCGGCCGAACGAAGCTTGGCTCGGTCGGGTGATCAATGCCCTGGGTGAGCCCATCGACGGTAAGGGACCTCTACCCAGCGGCCCGCAGGCCTATTCTCTCAACGCCCCGCCGCCGCCGGCCCATGGGCGTCGCCGCGTGGGACCCAAAACGGATTTGGGCGTGCGGGCGATCAATGCCTTCACCACCTGTTGCAGCGGACAGCGCATGGGCATCTTTGCCGGTTCGGGCGTGGGCAAGTCGATCCTGCTTTCCATGCTGGCACGTTATTCCCACGGCGATGTGAACGTTATCGGTCTGATCGGCGAGCGGGGCCGCGAAGTACAGGAATGGCTCGAGGACGAACTGGGTGCGGAGGGCCTCGCGCGCTCTGTTGTGATCGTCGCCACATCCGATGAACCGCCCTTGATGCGCCGACAGGCGGCCAACCTGACGATGGCCTTATCTGAATATTTTCGTGACAGCGGACGTGAGGTTCTATGCCTAATGGATTCGGTGACACGGTATGCCATGGCCCTACGGGAAATCGGCCTGGCCGCGGGGGAGCCGCCGGCCAGTAAGGGCTATACGCCTTCGGTTTTTGCCGCGCTGCCGCGGTTGCTGGAACGGGCGGGGCCGGGCTTGACGGATTCACGATACGACAGGGGCGCCATCACCGGCCTTTTCACCGTCTTGGTAGAAGGCGATGACCATAACGAGCCTATCTCGGATGCGGTGCGCGGTATTCTGGATGGCCACATCGTGCTGGAGCGTGAGATCGCTGAGCGGCACCGCTTCCCGGCGGTGAACATTTTACGCTCGATCTCGCGCACGATGCCGGCGTGCAACAGCTCCGAAGAAAGGACATTGGTTGCCCGGGCTCGCAGTTTGATTTCCACCTACGAGAACGTGGCGGAGTTAATTCGGATCGGCGCCTATAAGGCCGGCAGCGATGCTTTGATCGACGAAGCCATTCACTATTATCCCCGGCTGGAGGCCTTTTTGTCTCAGGACAAAGACGAACATTGTGATTTGGACCAGGGTTACCGGGACCTGGCTGCG
>JBCCHN010000079.1:0-23020 GCA_039028695.1 Pseudomonadota bacterium | reverse complement strand
GCTCCAGTATCAGGAGCGGCAAGATCCAATGCCCCTTTTATTTCATGAACACGCGCCCGTAGCTCAACTGGATAGAGCACCTGACTACGGATCAGGAGGTTGGGAGTTCGAATCTTCCCGGGCGCGCCATATTTTCCATGGGTTAGTCGATATTCTCCCAAACGCCGATTTTGTTGCGTGACTAATAAGTGACCACCGGCATAAGGTTTTTTGGCATTTTCACTCGCCCAAGAGCGGCCCTGTCCACTCCTCTTATGAACTCCGTCTTACCTGCGCCAGCTTCTACCTACTGGCCGGCATGACCCTCATGGTGCTGGCTCAGAACCTGGGCCATTCGGATACCCGTATGGTCGAAAGGCACTACGGGCACCTGGCCGACAAATTCAAGACGGACATGATCCGGGCGACGGCGCCGACGTTTGGGATCGAGACCGGCAAAGTGGTGCCGATTGGGTGATTGAACTTAACTCAATCCGTCGCGCGCCTCCTGCCCCCAGGATTGACAGCGCAAACATCGAAGGTTTGTAAATCGGGAATCATGATTTCGAGTGGAGGGAATTTAGATATCGTCAACAATGAACACTATCATCGTAAGTAAGACCGACGGTTCTTTCTGGGTCGAATCCTACAGGAAAAATTGTATCTCCATCGTATGTTGCACCATCAAATGAAACATCTTCAAAAATAGTCAGTGCGAAGTTCACGCCATTTAAACTACACTTGCCTCCAACATTATCTTTAACGAAGCCAACTCCCATTAGATGTGCTTCGCGAAAATCGGCTTTGGATAGATTGGCACCGAAAAACTTAACCATCTCAATTTTGGACTGACGCCATTTGGATGCGTAGCCGGTCGTAAAATAAAACTCAACCCCGGAGAATGTAGCTTCATGAAAATCGGTATCATTCATCCAAGTTCCCTCCATCTCGACATCTTCAAACCGCGCCGATTTGAACATTGATGATCCAATGTCGCCAAACTGGAATGATACATTTCTAAAATGAGCGCCACTAAAGTCGCAGTTCACCATATTTACGTCACTAGCCAAAAAGGCCTCGCCTTTGCCTATGAGCTTTTTATCGGGGTCCCTAAAAATCAAGTCACCCTTCGAATTTAGAATTTCCAACGCAGATGCCCTCAATATAAAGGTAATCTCCAACATTTTTTCTCATACAGCTTTTCAAGTTTTCGGAGTTGGTTCCAGTCCTTGTTTATAAGTTTCCTATGGCCTTGAATCGAGTCTCTTAGTTTCCCACCTTTGCTACGCTCTGGCAATTTTTGAGGGTTTGCACGTATTGCCGCCTCTCTTTGAAGAATTTTACTCCGCAAATTTTGAATTTTCTTGGCCAGCGCCTTACATTCGTCACTATTAGGATCCTCATTCAGATCAACGGGACAGACTTTTGGCCCGTTGTTGCCACCAAACAACTCATTAAATAAATTCTGCAAAATTTCTGGCGGGGCAACTACCGCTTCACCTGTTGGATCGACAAAGCGAACTGGATTAGCCTGGGCATATCCATAAGTATTTACACCATCACCCAGCCCAATCGGATCGCTCTCGATATACCTCCCCAAACTGGGGTCAAAGTCCCGGAAGTAGTTGTAGCTGAGCCCAGTCTCCGCATCGGCGTACTGGCCCGGAAATCTGATCGGCGTGCTGTCGAGCCCCGAGTCCGTGACGGTCTCGCCAAAGGGCCGCTGGGTCCGGTCCGAGGTGATGAGGCCCGCGCTGTCGGTCATCTTCTGCGGACGGCCGAGCTGGTCGTTGTGCAGGTAGGAGACCTCGGTGGGGGCCACGCCCGCCTTCACAAAGCGGACGGCGTCCGCCGCAACCGTGCCGTCGGAGAAACCACTAAGGCAGATCAGATTGATGCAGTGAATTTATCCCAGTATCAAAAACTAGGTGCTAATGTACTTTCCGAGTATATTACCGTTCCGAATGTTGGGTAAATCGTAGATCGCTTACTAAATAAACTGTCACTGTATTGCGATTGAGCTTATTCATGTAGAAAGTTTTCGTATATTTTTTACAATAACATGGTCCCGGCAACAATTAACTCTAACTTAATCTGACTCCTTCGTCTTCTGACTTTCTAATTGTCGAAAAAAACATTGAGCGAAGATGATACATCTAGATTCCAAATGCCTTTCTCGCCACCGGGGAATCCACAAGAATGTTCTCACCAAGTTGCTGTGAAAATTTTTGAAAAGCCACATTTTCGGGTTCGGACGAGACCATGGGCAGGTCGACAGACGTGTAAAACTCCTGTCGTCCATCATGATAAATTCTATATATGTACAATCTTTTTTCTTCTGCAGAAATTTTGACGATATGATCAAACATAAAAAGCCTCGACTAGTTATTCCAAGTGTTAAGAGGAGGAATTGGCCTACCAGCTAAGCATGCAGAATAGCGCTCTGCTGCGGAGGCGTGACATTTCGCTCCGAAAGCCTTTCCACGAATCCGGGAAATGCCGTTACAGGTCGACGTATCAATGTCATACATTTTCTCACAACCATCGTCATCTTCACAGTCGTCCGATTCGTCTCCAAATCCGAAATCACCAAAATCAAGTCCACTAGGTGTTTCACAGTTTCCTGACAATCTACATATGATGTATCCGCCGATGATAATAGGTGGTATTATGATGGGGATCGCGATTTGGCCGTCTGGATCAAAGCGATTAAGCGGATTGCCACCAACGTATCCATAGGTGTTATTGCCCCCACGCAACCCTATGGGATCGCTGGTAACATACCGCCCCAAACTAGGATCGTAGTCGCGGAAGTAGTTGTAGCTGAGCCCGGTCTCCGCATCGGCGTATTGGCCTGGGAATCTGATCGGAGTGCTGTCCAGGCCGGAGTCCGTAACGGTCTCGCCAAAGGGCCGCTGCGTCCGGTCTGAGGTGATGAGGCCCGTGCTGTCGGTCATCTTCTGCGGGCGGCCCAGCTGGTCGTTGTGCAGGTAGGAGACCTCGGTGGGGGCCACGCCCGCCTCCACAAAGCGGATGGCGTCGGCCGCCACCGTGCCGTCACTAAAGCCATCCAGGGTGACTTCGGCGTCATCAATGGCCGGATCGAAGTCGTAGGTCCCCAAAAGCACCCACTGGTCCCCGTTGGCCCGCTGGTTCACCGTCACATCGCTGGTGCCCAGCTCGTGGGCGATAGAATAGGTCGCGGCGGTGGCCCTGCCACCATCTGCCGGCCAGCGGGCGTAGACATCGTAGATGTCGGCGCTGGGCAAGGTCGCCGTCCAGGTAAAGGGCGCATTGGTCGTGTCCTGAGGCACGATGTAAATGGCATCGGCAATCACCGGGCCGTTGGCATCGTCGCTCAAGGTCACCGTATAGTCGTTACCGGCGGTGGCACGCCAATATTACCAGATGGGTCAACTAACATCACAGGGTTGGTGAACACCTACCTGTACTGGCTCGTATCCCCGCTGTGAACCCGATTGGATCCTCAGTTAAGAACCAACCGGCGTTTCGGTCATAGCATTACACTCGGTAGAAATAGAGCCCGCTCTCCGTGTCAAATTCACGCCCCATAAAGAGGTGGGGATTTTCAAGAACCCCAGACTCATCCGGATGATCTCCAAAGGTATCCGTCAATTGGGACCGAGCGACCACGCCAGAGGTATCCGTCATTTCCGCAACACTGCCCAGGCTAGCCTGATGATTTGGTGCAACTACTATGCACTTATGACTTTGCGCTGACTATAGCAAAGCTAATTCATCCATTTTTGAATGGAGGGTATCACGGCGACTGGAGTTTTTCCCAAGTTCACCGATCTGTTTGATTGAAATGAACCTTGATGCCAAGACCTTACCTGAAAGGTCACAATTCCCGTTTATTTGCCGACATCCAACCCGTGGCAAGCCAAAGCCAAACATTGGATCATGACCGACCCGGCAAGAAACGCCGTCATTCCGCCGATATCGTGTGGCGGACTCACTGTATTGATGTCGAATGCCACAAAGTTTAGACCCGACAATCCTTGCAGCAAGGCCAAGCCCTCGCGGGCCGTGGCGCCACCCCACGTCGGTGTGCAAACGCCCGGCGCGCAAGAGGGATCGAAAAAGTCCATATCAAAGCATAGATACACCGGCCGCCCGGCCAATTGCTCATGAACTTGGGCGAGAACATGGTCGATGCCCCGCCCATACAGCGCGTCGCCATCAATAAGCTGGTATCCACAGTCTCGAGTGTGCTCGAAAACACCGCTGCGGGCCACCGTCCCCCGGGGACCCAGATGGATAGAGTTCTCTGCATCGACCACTTTTTCTTCGGCCGCCCTGGTGAAGGTCGTGGCTGTATTATAACGATCGTGTAGTGCGTTGCCGTCGCCCGGATAGGTGTCTGTATGGGCATCGATGTGAAGGGCTACCAGGTCAGGATAAATCCTGTGCAGTGCGCGCAGTTGCGGCAGTGTGACCGCGCCATCACCGCCCATCGTGACCGGCATTGCGCCGGCACCAGCAACCATCGAAAGGGCGTTTTCGATCCGCTCGTAAGACAAATCGATGATACTAGGCACGACATCAACATTGCCACAGTCGACCACATTTAAACGTGTCAAGGGATTGAAATCCCATCTTGGCGGCTGATAGGGACGAACCAATCCAGATTGTTCACGGATGGCATTGGGTCCATAACGGGCGCCGATACGGGTTGGGTGCGTGCCGCTGTCGTAGGGTATGCCCATGACCACCGCTTTGCTTCGGCTGAAGTCCGACGAAAATGGAATGCCCATGAACGTGAAGGGGCAAGTCAAAAGTCCAGAATGACCGCCAGAACCATCGTTCTTTTTCATCCGTTTGCCCAATTCTTAAGTCATGACACCGGAAACTGCCGTGCCCGGCCCACCATTGCTGTGCCTCAGCTTTCTAAGGCATATGGCAACAGTTGTCTAAAAACCCGAGAATTTGTTCCCCAACCTGATTTGGTGCCTCAAGCAATACGGAGTGCTTGAGGCGCGGCAAGATGTGATAATGGCCCCATTGTACTTTCTCGGCGATTAATTTCGTCATATGGGGCGTCGAGCCCACATCCCTCTCGCCAGTCATCGCCAGGGTTGGCACCGCAATTCGGTGTAATTCGTCGGCTAAATCAGCTTCCGCCAATACCCGGTAAGCCGCAGCATAGCAGCCCGGATCGTTGTTGAGCGATCGCCGCCGCCGCTCTTCCAGGACCTCGGGGTGGGCGATAATGAAATCGGCCGTAAACCAGCGATCCACCGCCTCGGCGAGATGGGACAACGCCCCCTCTTGTGCCAGGGTCTGCGCCCGCTTTTGTACCCGCCGTCGCTCTTCATCTGTACGCCCGGCGATGGTACTGACCAAAACCATCTTCTCAAGCTTATCTGGATGAGCAAGCGCGAAGGCTTGTGCGATCAAACCACCAAGAGAAAAGCCAACCAGTGTGGTCTTGTTTATCCCAAGATGATCAAGCAAATCAGTGAGATCATCCACAAAGTCGGCGAGCGCGTAAGGGCCCGGGACTTTGGCAGATTGGCCATGACCTCTGAGGTCGTATTGCAAGGTACAAAAACCAAGACCCAGCGCTTTGATTACCCCATCCCAGCTTTCCAGATAAGAGCCGACGCCATGAACAAAGGTGATTGTGGGCCCCTGACCGTCAAGTTGATAATGGATGTCACCGGAAGGGCGGACAAAGCAGGCCATGTCTTACCGCCCCTGCATGGTCTTGTCGGCTCCCCATCTAAGCCTCATCGATAGGTGAAAGGATCGGCTAAACATCGGCAAGGATCCGTGCGTCCCGAGCTCGAAATCCGAGGGTTGCCGGGGACCCAATTTCCAAAGCAGTGACCTCGGCTTGAGCGGCCTGTTCCAGGGCGGCCAGTTCGGTACCATCTTCAAGTGCGACTATGGCCTTCCGCGATTGGCCGAGATAGATCAGTTCTTTGACGGTTCCCGTCAGTCGGTTGTCGACATCTGCAGACGCCTCTCCGTTGGCCACACGCAGTCGCTCGGGACGAAAGGCAAGGACCGCCGACGCACCAGGGGAAAGCTCGGCGCCAATCTGCCCCTTGAGCCCTCGCACCTGACCAGAGCTTCCGTCGGTAACCTCGACCTGACCGGCGATAAAATTGGTTTCACCGATAAAATCGGCAACGAACTTGGTCTGCGGGGATTCATAAAGTGCCCGCGGTGTGCCTATCTGTTCGATACGACCATTATTAAAAACTGCGATACGATCCGACATGACCAGCGCTTCTTCTTGGTCATGTGTAACGTAAAGCACGGTCGTGCCCATGTTTTTATGCAGATGCATGATTTCCAGCTGCATATGTTCTCGCAGTTTCTTATCAAGGGCACCAAGGGGCTCGTCCATCAGTAAAAGTCGAGGTCTAAATACCATGGCGCGGGCTAAGGCAACGCGTTGCTGCTGTCCGCCCGAGAGCTCCTTGGGAAGACGAGCATCAAAGCCAGCAAGCCCCACCATAGCCAAGGCCTCTTCCATTTTGACGCGACGATCAGCCTTGGAAACACCTCGCATTTCCAGCGGAAAAGCAACATTTTGTGCAACGGTCATATGAGGAAACAACGCATAATGCTGGAATACCATGCCGATGTCGCGTTTCCATACTGGAACCGGATCCAGAGGCTTGCCATCCATCTGAATGCTTCCCTCGCTTGGATCGGTAAAGCCAGCCACCATCATGAGCGTTGTGGTTTTACCTGACCCCGAGGGCCCAAGAAATGTCACAAACTCGCCGGCAGCCACGTCCAAGTTGACATCTTTTGCGGCATCCACCAGACCATAGGATTTACCCAAACTCGATAGTTTTAAGAGGGGATCTAACATAGAAATAAATCCTCAGAAGCCAGGCGCCCGACCGGAACGACGACGGGCAATGCCGTCAATCAACAGGGCCAAGAGCGAAAAAAGAAACAGCATCGTGGCAATCGCCGCAATCGTCGGATCGGTATCACCCCGAATGTTGGACCACATCTGCACTGTCACCGGCCGGATCTTAGGTGTCGAAAGAAAAAGTGACACTACCAATTCATCAAAGGAGATCACCATCGCAAACAACATGCCCGACATGACAGAAGGCGAAATAAGTGGAAGAGTGATTCGTCGGAAAGTCGCCCAAGGCGGGGCCCCACAATTCGCGGCAGCATCTTCCAACCGCCTGTCGAAAACTGCCAAATTTGCGCTAACTGTGGACATAACGTAAGGCAAAGTGAGAATCACATGGGCGATGATTAAACCGTACAAGGTCCCATAGAGCCCCCAGATTCGAAAAACGCCAAAAATCGCGGCAGCGGTGATAATAACCGGAATTATCAGCGGGGCCATCAACACACCACGGATGAACAGAGCCCAACGACTCTCCATTCGGCTAAGGGCAAGCGCCGCAGCCGTGCCCAAGACCGTAGCAAGGATCGCGGCCGGCACCAGAATTTGGACCGAGGTGATAAGCGTCCGAGTCCAGGTCGGATTTGAGAACATCTTATCGTACCATTGCAGCGATAGACCCGGCGGCGGGAAGCTTAAGAAAAGGGCTGAGCTAAAGGAAATAACGAGAACAATTACCAAAGGTGCCAGCATGTAAATAACCAATAGGCTATTAATGATACCACGCAGTCCGCCCCAAAATTTAGCAGAAAAAAACATCAGATTCGTCCTGCGCGGAGCTTGAAGACAGCGTTGATGATTAAGAACAAAAGCCCGGTACCGACCAAAAGCACGATTGCCAAAGCAGATGCCAGAGGCCAGTCGCCAAACTCATCGATCCGCTCGAAAATCAGCTGTGCGATCATGATGTCACCACGCCCCCCAAGCAAAGCTGGGGTGATAAAATACCCCAGTGCGATGATGAAAACCAACATGGCACCGGTCACCAAACCCGGCAAGCAAAGCGGGAGGTATACTCGATAGAATGCCCGGATTGGGTTTGCCCCCAGGTTTGTGGCGGCTCGAAAGTAGGAGTCGTCGATACGTGCCATCACCGAAAAGAGGGGGAAAACCATGAAGGGAAGAAGAACCTGAACCATGCCGAGCAAAACGCCAAATCGGTTGTAAACCAGGTCAAGCGGCTCAGCGATCATGCCGACCCCTATAAGGACGTCATTGATAATGCCACCCCGTTGCAGAATGACCAGCCAAGCAAAACTCCGTACCAAAATTGATGTCCAGAAAGGTATTAGTACAGAGAAAATGAGCAGTTTACGGATCCAGGCTCGCGAATGCACCATGGAATAAGCGACGGGAAATCCGATCAGAGCGCAGAGAATAGTCGTCGCGCCCGCAATCGCGACGGTATTCCACAACACACCCAGGTAAATACTCTTGGAAAAGATCGTAAGGTAGTTTTGCAGGCCCCAGACCGGTTCGGAGACGCTACGCTGCAGCAGCCAGCTGACTGGGTATATGAAACAAACGCCAATCAGCGCAACTGCCGGAATCAGCAACCAGATGTATCGATCTCGCATCGACATTTGGCAACGCCTCCGCCTGAACGGTCTCTTAGGTGAGTTTCCACTCGGTCCAACGCTCGGTCATAGCCGCAAGGTTATCCCGCCAATAATCCGCATCGATCAAGAATCCTTTTTCTACATTTTCCGGCGCCGTCGCAAGCCATGGCAGTACATCGGGCTCGATCTTGTCAAAGGCTGCCGGATTGACGGGAGCATAAGCCAACAGGTTAGCCATGAGGGCCTGATTGTCGGCATCGGCCGTTGAATTCATGAAGTACTGAGCTACGTCCGCATTCGGCGCACCCTCGGGGATCACAAGATAGTCGATGGAACGAATATTCTGGTCCCAACTCAAATTGACCGGTGCGCCCTTTCTGTTGACGTCGAACGTACGGCCATTCAACAGGACGCCAACACCTACTTCACCGTCGACAAAAAGCTGCTGGGCGGCTGAATTAGACGTATACCAAATTACGTGATCCTTGATGGTATCCAGCTTCTTGAAAGCCCGGTCCACATCAATGGGGTATAGGTCCTTGGGCTCGACGCCATCAGCCATCAACGCAATTTCCATCATGGGATAAACCCGGTCACGTAGAGCGCGTTTGCCCGGAAATTTCTCAACATCGAAAACATCAGCCCAGTTTTGTGGCGTGTTATCACCTACTACGTCCGTATTAAAGGCGACGTTGTAGGACCAGACAATACAGCCGATGCCCTTTTTGTGAACATAAGCTTGGTCTAGTTCCTTGGCATCCACGATATTGAAATCAAGATCCTGAAACAGGTTTTCATTGGCAAAAAGGAATGTGTCGGTCACATCCACGACGTCCCAAATGGGCTCGCCGGACTCGACCATGGCTCGAAGCTTTGATCCGTTCATGGGGCCATCTTGAATGACGGTCGCACCAGTCGCCTCGGTGAACGGAATGCAATAGGCCTGCTCTTGGGCGTCTTGATAGCTACCGCCCCAGCTAGAGAACACCATCTCTCTTCCTGACAGGTCCGGGGCCGCCTGTGCAACTAAGGGAAGTCCGCCGGCAAGTGCCATTGCCCCAACTGCTGCAGCTCCTTTGAGGATTTGGCGCCGTGACAACTCACCGTCTGTGGCGATTTGAGAGAATACTTTCGAGAAAGATTTATTTTTGTGTGACATTGTTTATGCCTCCGGTTGTTTTGGTTTCAGCCAACGAGCTGAAACAATTGGGTCAGGGGTTAAGCGCTAATTTTTTTGTTTGTACGGTTTTTGAAATGGGGCAGAACATGTTCGTTGAAAAGCTCTAGTGAACGAACGGTCACGTCATGAGGCAAACCGAAACAGGCGCCATAGAGAAAATGATGCACCCCGGCTTCTTCATAACGTTCCAGTTTTTCGATAACTTGCTCAGGCGTCCCAAAGATCATGTTCTCATGAAGGGACTGGGGATCGTAGTCGCCTTTATTGGCAACGATTTCATAGTTCACCGGTTCCGGGAATCCGTTCGTGACGCTTCCCAGGTTGCGAAATAAGTTCTCAAAATAGCGGCCAAAATTGGTTGTCGCTTGGACTGGGATTTCCCAGGCGTCGGGATCGTCATAAACGCAAACGCGTCGCAGCATCATATGCTCTGGGCGCGGCACCTGAGGATTGTTGCGGACGGTTTCCTCAAAACGATCGCATAGGGTAATGACCTCTTCGTGGGGCTTTTGCAGCGGTGTCGACATAATGTGGCAGCCGTTCTTGACAGCAAAGTCGAAGGTATTGGGGTCACGGGCAGCGACCCACAATCGCGGTTGGGGTTTTTGGACCGGTTTTGGTACGGAAGTGACGCTAGGGAACTGCCAAAGCTCGCCATTGTGTTCATAATCGCCTTGCCAAAGCTCTTTGATGACGGGAATGATCTCCCGCAGGTACTTTCCACCGTCGCCTTGCGGCATCCCCCCGGCCATGCGATCGAATTCGTACTGGTAGGAGCCTCTGCCCAAACCAACTTCCAAACGGCCATCAAGCAGGACATCGGCCAGGGCAGCTTCGCCGGCTAGCCTGATGGGATGCCAATAGGGCGCGGAGACCACGGCGGTACCCAGCCGAATATTATCGGTATGCTGTCCCCAATAAGTCAAAAGCGTGAAAGGATTGGGTGCAACCGTAACCTCGATCGTATGATGCTCGGCTGTCCAGGCAATGTCGAATCCACCTTGATCAGCCAGTCTGACGAGCTCCAACCGTTGCTTGGCTACGTCGCGCATGTCCGTATCTGGATCAAAACGGTCCATATTAACGACGATTGAGAACTTCATAAGCCTTCCTTCTTACTTACTTGTTTCATCTTTTGAATCCCCGAAGCGCATCACAAAGGGATCTTGTGACGTGCCGGAGTGATCTATGATGACGCTTTTCACGCGGCTGTATTCACGGATTGCTTCAAAACCGTTGTGCTTGCCGTAGCCGCTCTCTTTGAAGCCCCCGGCCGGTGACATCATGGAGGGTGAACGGTAGGTGTTGATCCATACCGTTCCAGCTTCAATTCGATGGGCAAAGCGAAGCGCGCGGTCGATATCTTTGGTCCAGATGCCCGAGGCCAAGCCATAAGGCGTGTCGTTGGCCAAGCGGATCAATTCGTCCTCGTCGCTGAATCTTAGGACGCCGGCAACGGGGCCGAAAATCTCCTCGCGGGCAATTTTCATATCATTGTTGACATTGGCAAAGATCGTCGGCTCAAAGTACCAACCGTCCCCAAGCCCCCTTTGCACCGGTGGCTTGCCGCCGGTGACCAATTTTGCCCCCTCCTCCATTCCGCATGCGACGTAGTGTGAGACCTTTTCCAACTGCGCCTTTAAAGCAAGTGGACCCAGTTGCGTAGCCTGGTCTCGTGGCGGGCCAATTTTGATCGCTTCCGTCCGCGCTTTTAGACGGTCAATCACCTCGTCGTAAATCTCTGCCTGGATGAAACAACGGGACCCGGCAATGCAAGTCTGTCCAGCTGCAGCAAATATGCCTGCAATAACTCCATTGACTGCGCGGTCCAGATCCGCATCGGCAAACACAACGTGGGGCGACTTGCCGCCGAGCTCCAAGTTACAGGGTATCAAGCGTTCACCGGCATTGACCGCAACCTTGCGGCCTGTTGCGGTGCCGCCGGTAAAGGCTATCTTGGCAATGCCGGGATGCCGGGTCAGGGCGTAACCGGTAGTGTGCCCGTATCCCGTTACCACATTAAATACCCCGTCGGGGAAACCGGCCTCCTTGACCAACTCTGCAAAGGCCAGGGCCGAAGCCGAGGTATGCTCAGAGGGTTTAATAACGACCGCATTGCCGATTGCCAAACAAGGCGCCACTGTGCAGCTCATCATGTACAGCGGCGAGTTCCAGGGCACGATGATGCCGACGACGCCAATCGGCTCACGCAATGTGAAATTAAGCGTTTGTGGCTTGTTGATGGGGATCACTTCGCCCTGCACTTTGTCGGCCATGCCGGCAAAATAGCGGTAGTATTGAGGCAAGTAGGTAAGCTGTGCCCGCATCTCGCGGATCAATTTTCCATTGTCCTCGGTTTCGATTTGGGCCAATCGTTCGATATTCTGGGAAATCAACTCCGCCAGCCTGAAAAGCAAAGCGCCACGGTTGCTTTGTGTCAGGTCGCACCAGGCCGGGTTGGCAAGGGCGCGCTTTGCCGCGTTTACCGCAAGATCCACATCTTCCGGCCCGGCATCGGCTGCTTGGTACCAAACTTTACCGGTGCTTGGGTTGAAGCTATCGAGATAGCTTTTTGAACCCGGCCACTGCGGGTTGCCACCGATGAAAAGCGGTGTTTTTTCTCCTGCGATGTCTTGGATGGTCCACTTCATGATACTTAAACCGTGCCGCTGCTCGGTGGGTTTATCGGTAGCTGACGCCAGGGCTGGGGCGGCTCTTCCAAAGTCGCTACATGACCACCGTCTTTATTGTCTACATAGATGCCAAAGCGGGCAGATGACCGCTCGTGAAGATAACGCCTGAGCATATTGGCGATTTGCTGAGAGGCCATTTCAGACCATGGAATCTGATCCGAGCCAAACAGGCGAGTCTCAAGGCCATTTCGATTTATTTCCTTCAGAGGCCCTTCGAAATTTCCCCGGTAGATAACATGCTGGGTGCCGTCCTCGGGAAGTTCAAACACCGAATAGAGGAATGACAACTCAACAGGACTACCCATGTTTTGAAACAACTCTTCCAGCGCTGCCTTAGCGGAAAGTTTGGAAGAGCCAAAACTGCTCGAAGGCACTGTCCATTTGTCCGACGACGATGCCCTGCAGAGAAGGACCTGTCCCTCTTGCTGCGCAATGCACCCCAGAACCAAACGATGCCCCTGAGCGTCTGACAGAGCTTTTTGAGCCAAACCGAAATTAACGTAGCTGCCGCGGAAGTAGCCGAGCGGGCGATCATTACCGGATTGGAAATTGATGACGCGGCCAATGAGGATCAAGTGATCTCCAGATTCGATCCGCTCTTCCGTGCGACATTCGAGCCAGCTCAATGCCCCTTTCAGCAAAGGGGCGCCACTTGCTTGGCAAAACCAATCCACCTTGGCAAACCGGTCTTCGACTTTGGACGCGAAGATCCCGGAAGTCTCTTTTTGCGACTCAGCAAGGATATTGACAGCGAAAAAATCGCAGGTCTGGAAAACCGGATAACTGCCGGCGTTTTTGCCGATACAGACCAAAATTAGCGGCGGATCCAGGGAGACGGAGGTAAAGGAATTGGCGGTAAAGCCCCGCGGAGACCCTTCTTGGTTTTTTGTTGTCACGACCGTTACGCCCGTAACAAAGCATCCAAAAGCTTGCCGTAGAGCGTGCAAATCGGTCTGCGAGGCCGCGTTTTCCAAATCGCTCATCCACTAGCGAGAATTTCTTGAGTTCAATCAAGAGCAACTCCAAGCCTAAAGAGGAGAAAATTCCGTTTCTTCCTCAGTAACAGCGGAAAATTTGGAAAATATTTCCTATTGCGGATAGGAAAAATAATAAAATTAGGGCCTGCTACCGTCATCGGATAGGCCGACAATCTCATAAAGACGGATCGCCAATTGCAGATCAAATCGCCGGGTCTGATCCGTCGCGCTGACCCCAAACAAATCCCTGAGCCTTTCCAGCCGATAACGCAGCGTCGATACATGAATTCCAAGCTCCGCAGCGGCAGCTTTGTATCCGGCTTCCTTTTCCAAGAATACCTTTAGGCTGGAGAGCAGGTTACTGTTGTGCGCTCGGTCATAAGCGGCAATGGGCGCTATTTGGGAGTGTAAAAACTGCTGTGCCACATCGCGGTCTGCCAACGAGAGTAATAGACTAGAGGATCCAAGATCGCTTTCGCTGATGAAACCGGAGCGATTGAGCGCTTGCCCGAGTCGGCTAAGACGAGCGCACTGCTCGCGGGCCGTCACATAGTCATTGAGGTCATGGCAGATGTTACTGCGGATTACGAGAGGAACGCTGCCGACAATCCATTGTGCTTCCTCGAGCAAACGTGATTTCAGCGCTTTCCATTTGGCATCGTCGATATGGTCCGCCGGCGTTGCGATCACGTACTCGTTATGCTCTAGAGTGGTGTTCCAAGCACCGAGCAAACGTTCCGCCATTCTATTAATAGAGTGGTGCTGATAGATGTCACCATCGTCGCTTCGACTGCTCGCGTCAGACTTTTGTTGTGCAATGACGACCAATCTGCCGGGAGCAGAGAGGTCCAAACCAAGAGTCGCAGCGCGGGCCTTGATCTCACGAGGTTCATGCCAGTCGCCAGTATAGAGGCGGCGCATGATTTCCGCGTGAGACGCCGAATCTGCTTGGAAGCTGACAAAATGCCGCATGACAATAGCGCTGAGCGCAGTACGGGCCGCCTGTGCGATCAGATAGTCCAGGTCGTCAAATCCATCTTCGGTTGGAAACAGAAAAAGTGCACCGACAGTTTCTCTTTCTACAGTTAGAGGTTCGACGATGACTTGGCAGTCTAGATGATCATCGCCAACTATGAAGTTCATCTCATGGGATCTACGGAAATTTGATCCATCGGCTGAACGAGCCATTTCAATAATCGTGCTGGCCTGCTCACCCCGTATGAAACTTGACCACTCAGAATCGCTCATTTTGTCCGGACTGGGGCAAGCTCCGGTTACCATTTCGTCGGAAAGCAAATCAATTACGATCCAAGGGTGCCGCAGCAGCCCCGCCAGTCTATCAGACAAGCCCAAGATTGAGCTTTCGGTTAAAACCTGTTCCATGAGACTGGAGTAGGTGTCGACCGCCTTTTGCAGGCGCTCAGCATGCCGACTTTCTGCCTCAAGGCGGAGAAACCTTTCGACTGCAACCGCGGCTAACCTGGTTACAGTCTGCAAAAAGATAAGCTCGGACTCTGTAACCTCGATCCTTTCCCGTGATTGAACGGAGAGCAATAGTTCGTTGCCCTCGCGATCGCGCGCCTCAAGCGGCAAGACGACCACAGTACGGTAGTCTCTAATCTCCGCATCCTCGCGAAAGGTGGGAAAATTATCCTGGGCCTTCGCGTCTGCAATGATCAGCGGCTTACCACTTCTCACAACCTGTTTTACAGGGCTGGATTTCAGATCCCATCGACTCGGTATTCTATTTGAATCCCCGCTATAGGGGTCAAACCGTTTGACCAAACGAGAATACCCTGAGTTTTGATCAATTGCCATTATGCCGCACATGGCCCAATTGGAATGCCGGCAGAGTCCATAAGTGACGCGATCAAGGATTGTTTCCAGGTCGCTACCGGAGTTGATTAACCGAACGATTTCTCCGATGCTGGACAGACGGTATGTGTCGGATTCTGGCAAAACGCTCTCCGCAGTCTCCTGATCGTTTTTACACCTATCAAACCAACGACTGGTGTTGCAAGGCGAGATCCGGACACTTAGCGTAACGGTCCGCACATGGCCGAGGCTGTTGAAAAGTCGCTTTTCAGGCGGCAATATTTTGTCCGAAATAAAACCGCATCGCGCTAACTAAGTTAAACTACATTTTCTTGGCCCTCAGGGCGATCAGGAAAGGTTTTTAGGCAATTTCTTTGGATACCTCCCTGTTAACAATGCAAATCACTAATCTGCGCGCAAGAAGCTTGTCTGAAAGACCGTGTGCCGACCTTTACACTTGTCTCAGCTATATTTTGCTGTAGCTCCTCTTAGGTGCCACCATGCGTCAGGGCACCACTGAAACCCGAAAAGCCGATGTCAGCTATAGAAATTCGTTCAACACGGCCGGCACAGCTTGAAACCCAACTTCGGCGTTAATCGGCTGCTCCCCAGGGACGCCCATTCCCGCGGGAACATGGCTGGATTGAATGCAGATCTGTTGATAGTCTTTTAGCGCACAATTGGCGGAGGATCCCATGGCGCAGAATGCGGAATTGGAGCAGCTACCTGAGATCATTCATATCGACGGAGTTCTGCATACACTTTACACCACGCCCCTGTTGCCCTGGTTGCGCCAGCAGGACACCCCACTGGTTTTCGATCGCAAGACCCCGAAATGCGAAAGAGGTTACGTCGGCCGCTGGGAAATTAGAGAGGAAATGCTCTGGCTAACCGGCGTGTTTGGCTGGCAAGACGGGGAATACACCGGTCTTTCCGAGCTCTTTGGGGTCAAGGACGAAATTGCGGCCGATTGGTTTTCCGGCCCCCTGGTGGTCGAGCCCGCCTCCTCGGAAATCCCCGACGGCGCGCGCCCGGAGGTCAGAACCCTTTTTGTGAAGGAAGGGCGCTTGGTGAAGGACTAAGGCGCTTTCCGATAGCACGAAACACTCATCTGCGATCGCCAAATCCGGCCCGTTCGCACGACTACAAAAACAAGTTATTTCGGCGGGGACCTAAAAGACCATCACGCAGCGCGCCAGTTTTGGCCAGGAACCGCCGCCAGAAGGTCCTTGGTATAGGGCGCCTGGGGATCGGCGAAGATCTCAGCGGTGGCGCCGGTCTCGACGATCTCGCCATAGCGCATCACGGCAATGCGGTCGCAGACCTGCGCGGCGACGCGAAGATCGTGGGTGATGAAAATCATCGAGAGGTGCATCTTTTCGCGGATCTCATCGAGCAAAAGCAGAATCTGCGCTTGAATGGAAACATCCAAGGCCGAGACGGGTTCGTCGGCCACCAATACCTCTGGGTTCAGCGCCAAGGCCCGAGCAATGCCGATGCGCTGGCGCTGGCCACCGGAAAACTCGTGAGGAAAGCGATCATACGCGCGCTCGTCCAGCCCGACGATAGACAGCAACTCCCTAGCACGTTCTTGTGCTTCGGCAAGCGGCGTGCCCCGCAGCAGGGGACCTTGGGCGATGATCTTGCCCACCCGAGTGCGCGGGTTAAGAGAGGCGAAAGGGTCCTGGAACACCATCTGGATACTGGCGCGGTGGGGCCGCATTTCCGCGCGGTTCAGGGGCCGGAGGTCCGTCCCGTTCAACAGAATTTGGCCATCGTCGGCATCGATGAGCCGCACAATACAGCGCGCGACCGTGGACTTTCCCGAGCCGCTTTCGCCCACGATGCCCAAGGTCTCACCGCGCTTAAGGTCCAAGGTCACGTCCTTGGCCGCTTGAACGGTTCGCCCACCCCCGCCGAACCCGAGAAACCCGCCGCCACTGCGGAAGACCTTGTTCAGGCCCTTGACCTGCAGCGCGGGTTCGGCCGACTGATCCCGTGGCGGCCGCGGCGCCAGACTGGGGACGGCGGCGATGAGCGCCTGAGTGTAGGGGTGCTTGGGCGCGTTCAAAACTTCGTCGGCGGTACCGGTTTCGACAACAGAGCCCTGCTGCATGACGGCCACCCGATCGGCCACATCGGCCACGACACCAAAGTCATGGGTGATGAATAGGACACCGGTATTGTGGGCGGCCTGCATCTCCTTAATCAACTTGAGGATCTGGGCTTGGGTGGTGACATCCAATGCCGTGGTGGGCTCGTCCGCAATGAGGATCTTGGGATCCAACGCCAGGGCCATGGCGATCATCGCCCTCTGCCGCTGGCCCCCTGATAGTTCGTGGGGGTAGGAACGCACAATTTGGTCCGGATCCGGCAGGTGCACATCCGCGAGTAGGTCCAACGCCCGGGAACGCCGGTCCTTTCGGGTCATGGATTCGTGAAAGCGAAAAACCTCGTCAATCTGATCTCCGATGGTCATGACCGGGTTCAGTGCCGTCATAGGCTCTTGAAAAATCATGGAGACTTCGCTCCCGCGGATTTCGCGGAGCCGTGCTTCCGAGACTTGATTGACGTCTTCGCCGGCCAAACGAATGCTGCCATCGACAACCCGCACATGGGGCTTGGGCAGGAGGCCCATAACGGCCCGGGCGGTCAGGGACTTGCCCGAGCCGCTTTCCCCAACGATGCAGAGGATTTCATTCGGTGCAAGATCCAGATCGGCTGCCTCGACCGCGTAAGGCCGCTCGGATCCTTCGGGTAAGCAAATGTGCAGATTACGTATTTCTAGCAAAGACTCGCTCATTGGCGTTCCCGCAGTCGGGGATTAAGCGCATCGTTCAGGCCCTCACCGACCAGGTTAATGGCAAGCACCGTCACCAAGATAGCAATACCGGGAAAAGTACAAACCCACCAGGCCGACCGCAGCAGGGTTCGACCCGCACCAATCTGGAAACCCCAGCTCATGATATTAGGGTCGCCCAATCCCAAGAATGCCAATCCGCTTTCAATCAAGATCGCGGTCGCCACCATCAAGGAGCCGATTACGATAATGGGTGACAAACAATTAGGCAGGATCTCGCCCAGGATGACTTTGGCATCACTCATGCCAAGGGTATGACAGGCCTGAACGAACTCCCGGTTTTTAAGGGACAGGAACTCACCACGGACAAGGCGGGCCACGGCCGGCCAAGAGACCACGGCGATGGCGATCACAATGCTATGGATCGACGGCTTCATAATCGCCACCAACAAGATAGCAAAAACAAAGGACGGGATGGTTTGGAACATCTCGGTTGTGCGCATCAAAAGATCGTCAATCCAACCACCATAATAACCCGCCAAGGCACCCATGACGGTGCCGAAGCCAACCGCCACAATGGTGGCCAACAAGCCGATCAGAAGGGAGGTTTTGGCGCCATGGGCGATGCCCGCTGCCACGTCGCGCCCGAGGCTGTCGCTGCCAAGCAAAAAGCCCCCCTCGCCCGGCGGCTGCATGGAGGCGCCCGCCAAGCTAAAAGGATCCGCCGGATAGAGGAGCTGGGCCGTCGCCGCCATCAAGATCACCATGACCAGAATGGCCAGACCGGCAACTGCGGAACGATTACGTCGAAAAAGCCGCCAGAAGTTAGCCATCAACTCACCTCAATGCGGGGGTCGAGCCAGGAATAGATGATGTCGATAATCAAGTTTACCGAAACCACCAGCAAAGCCGACAAAAGAAATATGCCCAACAGAAGATTGAGATCCCGGGAGAAAAGAGCCTCGAAGGCAAGCATGCCCAGCCCCGGCCAGGCAAAAACGGATTCGACAATCACCGAACCGCCGATCAAGGCGCCCACCTGAACGCCCGCCATGGTCACCACGGGCAACAAGGCATTGCGCAAGACGTGGACAAACATGATGCGGCGCTCGGTCAGGCCCTTGGCGCGGGCCGTCGTCACATAATCCATGCCGGCCTGTTCCAACATGGAAGCACGCATTAGACGGGTATAGAGCGCCAGATAGAAAAGCGACAGCGTAACGGTGGGCAAAACCAAATGATGGGCGATATCCCAAACCCTGTCCCAACCTTCATGAAAGGCCGCGATGTTTTCCATGCCGCTGGTGGGGAACCAGCCGAAGTTGAGGGACAAGACCACGATGAACATCAGCCCAACCCAGAAAAGCGGCGTGGCATAGGTCACCAGGGCAAAGACGGAGATTAACGTGTCCCGCCAGGTGTTCAGGCCGGTGGCGGCTAGCAATCCCAATATAATGCCGACACCGACAGCGAGAAAGATCGTGCTGACCATCAAGAGCAAGGTCGGGATGAAGCGGTCCAGCACCAATTCCAAAACTGGCATTTCATGCCGGAAAGAGTATCCCAAATCAAAGGCGAGAACGTTTTTTAGATAAACAGCAAGTTGAACCGGCAGCGGCTGGTCGAGGCCGAACTTCTTTCGCAGCTCGGCCATATATTCCGGCGTGGCGGATCCCGCCTCGCCGGCCAGCACGTCGACGGCGTCCCCCTCTGCCAACTGCAGTAGGAAAAAGTTAACAACGATGATCGCCAGGACAATCGGTACTGCCTGCAAAAGCCGCTTGAGGACATATCGCAGGCGCTTTGCGGTATGGCTCATTCGGGTGCCGGCCGGTTACGACCGGCACCCTTGCGACGTAAGTTACTCATCAAAATACGCACGGTCGAACGATCCATAGGCTCCAAACCCTGAGAGATCATGATCTTTCAGTTTAGAGTCATAAACCGTCAAGAAATTCATCTCGAAGAGATTTACGACGGGCATGTCTTCCGCCAAAATTTCCTGAATTTCCTTGTACATGGCACTTCGCGTCGAGGCATCGGCTTCCCGTGCCCCACTCGCCAAAAGCTCATCCAGTTTCGGATTGCTATAGCGCGAGGAGTTCACAAAGTGCGTGCCTTGGCGAATTTGATCTGTGCCATAGTGACGATGCACACCCAGCACCGGATCGGGCAGTTGGTAGAAGTAATTGACGTTCATGGCAAAGTCATAGTCCGCATAGACTCTCTTCAACCAGGTGGGAACGTCCTCGTAGCGCAACTCCAGCTCAATGCCGATATCCGCCAAGGCTTGCTTCATGTATTCACCGGCCCTGCGCCAATCTTCCCCATAGGGGATCAGATCGAGCACCGCCGTGGCGCGAACACCGTTTTCATCCGGCGTGATGCCGGCGTCGTCCAGAACCTTGATCGCAGCTTCGGTGCTACCCGTGGCAGGATAGTTTGGCATGCCTTCCGCATAGAGGCCCGTGGCGGCATAGTTGCTCGACAGGGCGCTGGTTGCCGGCTTGCCATAGCCAAACCAAATATTGTCAATCAGGAACTGACGGTCCAGGGCCAAGGAGATGGCCTTGCGGATCGCCGGATCGTCAAAGGGCGGCTTGGTGGTATTGAACTCGATCAGGGATACCGGGTTGATCATGGCATAGCCATCCGTAGTCACACCGATGCTGTCGAGCTCACGCAAACGCACCACGTCCACATTGGGAATGGCTCCATAGGCCCCATAATGAACCTCGCCGTTTTCCATAGCGGCGGTCCGGGTGGAGGCATCAGGAATAAAACGACCGACAATGCGATCCAGATAGGGTAGCCCTTCCTTCCAGTAGTCTTCGTTCTTGTCGAGGCGAATATACTGGCCCTTCTTCCATTCGACGAACTTGAAGGGGCCCGTTCCGACAGGATTGTTCGCAATATCCGCGCTTTTGACGTCTTGGCCCTCAAGCAGGTGCTTGGGAACCATGGGAGATTCATATGACCCCAGGGACCGCATCATATAAGGGGCGGGGTTCGCCAAGCGAAAAATCGCCGTGTGCTCGTCCGGCGTTTCGATTTCAGTTACCTCTTTAAAGGAGTTCGGCCCGCGCGGGTGCACCTTTTTTAGAACTTCCATGACGGTGAATTGCACATCGGCAGAGGTGAAGGGCTCACCGTCATGCCACTTCACATCCTTGCGAAGATTGAAGGTGACGGTCTTGCCGTCCTCGCTTACCTCCCAGCTCTCCGCGAGAGAGGGAACACCATTTAGCTCCTTATCGTAATCGAGCAGGCCGTCGTAAATTTTCGGGGCCATAAGGCCAATGGGGCCGGAGGTCGAGAGATAAGAGGCCAAGGACGGCGGCTCGGGCTGAACAAGCATGACCAGCGTACCACCGGAATTTTGAGCTTGTGCGGCAATGCTGGCGACCACGAGAGACGTGGCAACGGCGATACTGCCGATCAAAGATTTAAGTTTCACAGATTTTCTCCCAGTCCAATTCGATTGATTGTTATAGCGCGATCACCTGTTGGGAGCTTTTCGCGCCGTAAAGGTGCCAGAGAATTGAATTTCACTCAACCCAATACAAAGGATTTAACCTACAGGCCATTCGAGCATTTGACCCAACCGGCCACTGCCGCAATATGAGATTTTTCTAATTTTAAAGCCGGCATGTCGGTGAAATTGAAAGAAAAATCCGGAGCCTGAAAGGCAACACCGGTCGGGTCGCAAACAGGCGGTGCCAGTTGATTCTTGCCCCACTCCGCCCACCTTCTAGCAGCCCTACCCAATATTAAATAGGTTATCGGTTGAAATTGGCGCGGCTGAAATAAAGCGATTTGTCTGGGAAATCGGATTTACCAGAACCACATTCTTTACCCAATGATCTAGGATGCCCAACCCGCCAGGTAACGCGAATCAATGGTTCGGATAGGTTTTCGAAGAAGCCTTCTCTCTGAGCAACTCTCGGGAGAGGATATTAAGCCAAACGCTAAAGAGCGGACCGCATTCCAGGCTGTCGACCACGCCACCTTTTCGCCGACCCATGCCCGAGACCGCACTAATCTTTTCGGCTCCGTGGCTCACCTATTCGATGATCGGACCAACACCTAAGGTCCCGATTTATAGACGCACCTATCCAAAATAGCTCAGAATGGCCGACGGATGGCCTTGACGTCATCCTGGCCCACACTGTTGGAATGACAATGAGACCTAAGTGGCGCAAGATGGCGCCAACAAGGTCGAAACACTACCGAGTAGCAGGGACCGAAAAATCCGTCACTTCGCCGGTCGCGTTATTCTGGACCTGGACCAGAATGTTCTCGACACCATGCAGATAGGTGATCGTCTGGTCGCCAGCAACAAACTTGCCGCTATCCCGGAAGCTTTCCCCAAGGATTTTATTCGTCGCTTGTGCCGCCAAGGGGGTACCGAGGCGACTTTCGAGGCTGCGCGTGAGGGAATTCGCCGTCGCTGAATTGACGCTGGACCGAGCGGACTGGCCATAAGCCCGATTGTCGAACTTGTTCTGTCTGTCCGCCGTTCCGAGCAGATAGGCCGCGTTGAACGGGTTGCCGCCAAACGCCGGATTAATGGGTTTGTACACCAGCTCGCTCGCACCCACAGTTCCCGACCCAAGAATCGTCAGAATGGCGACAAATGTGACCGGTGCGAAAAATCGTCCGATTGAAGGCTTACCTTGCGACATTGGCTTTGTCCCGTGGGCTATAAGTATTTAGGAGTTAACTATAAATTTGAGTGTTTCTTTACGGTTTTCAAGCCCGTTACGCTTCCACGGGAAATGCCTTTTTGGCGACATGTAATTGCTGCGCATCCAGAGCATGCCAATTCCTTTCTTGTCCGCTCTTGCGAACCTATCCACGAAAGCAGATTGATAGGCTCTTCCGGCTTATTAGAATGGACAGTGGTTTCGAATGTTTCGCCCCAGAGATGTCCAGAAATCCCCTTTTGGTCGAGCGGACCCGCCGGCTTTTTTGCGCGAGAAGTAACACAGCCCCAGTAAGACACCCCTTGTAAGACATCCTCAGGGAGTAGGGTGGAAGTTTGGAGGCAAGCAGCTGCCGCACAGTTATCTGGCCAGGGGTTAGCCGCTAGCAGGCAGCAACGGTT
>JBCCHN010000078.1:0-23839 GCA_039028695.1 Pseudomonadota bacterium | reverse complement strand
GTCTCCGCTTGACGATGCCACAGCCGACTCAGAGTGAGTGATGGACTTGTTCTTGGAGCGTGTTGGTGCTGCTGCCCAATCCTCGCATCTCTTTGGAGAGTCGGCACCAGCAGGCTGTGGATGGACTTTGGTTTCTAACGACTAGCGCTTGGCGAGGGCCCTTTAAGGCCTAACTTCTAGTCGGATTGGCCGACGTTCTCAGTCAAGAATTCCTGAAAACTCTGGCACTGACCGGCCGCCACCGCCCGGCCGTAGGCTTGGTTCAAGGCTCTTTTTTCCCGGATTGCGCGCTCGGCGATCCGGCGAATGTCGGGCGAAAGGTCATAATCGCCCCGCTCTAGGGCCTGCAGGATTTGATCATAGGCCGCATCGGCGGTCCGCCAGGCCCCTGGCCGGTTACAGAGGGACTCGGGGCGGGCCACATAGTGGGTCAGGCTGTCCGTCACCAGGGCGTAGTTACCGGCCCGGCTTAATACTTCCAGGTTAAAAATCACATCTTCGGCAAAGACCAACTCAGCCCGCCAGCCTGCACCAAGATGAGCACGGGCGACTAGGGGGTGGAGGGGCACGCCGCAGTCCATGATCAGCTTGGCCGCGGCATCAGGGGTTCGGGCGGCCTGGCCCGCCGTCGCCTCATCAAAGGCCAGGTGCAACAGCTGACCATTGGCCGAAACGGCGGCCACGGCGTCACAGGCCGCACCACAGTTTTGTGCGGGTCCAAGCAGTATTTCCAGACGGTGAGGCAGCCATCGGTCGTCCGCATCCAAGGCGGTGACCAATTCCCCTTGCGCTACTTTCAGGGCTTTATTGCGCGCCGCTGCGGGGCCGGAAGCGGCGCTGTCCGTCAAGACCTGACCAATCCGTGGATCCCGACGGCCCTTTTCGGCAAGGAAACCGAGGTAATCGCTGCCGTCGTCCGAGGCGATGACCAGCTCCCAACGCGCATAACTTTGCGCACGCAAACTATCGACCGTCCCGCATATGGTGTCCCTGGCCTGATAGGCCGCCATGACTACGGAGACAAGGGTCATGGCTCGCCCTCCCGCGCCGCAGCGGAGTCGATCTGGGCGCGACGATTGGCCAAGAGGGCCGCCCCGAGTGCCCCAATCATGGCCAGGGCCGCCAGGTAAAACAAAGTGCCGGCATAACCCTGGTCAAGCACCCAGCCAAAGAGGATCGGCGCGATCGCGCCGCCCACGTTCATACCCATGGTGACGAAGCCAAAAACCTTACCGACGGAGCCCGCCGGTGCGGCGGCCCGCACCATCATATCCCTTGACGGACGGATGGCCCCCTGGCAGAGCCCGGCCAAGGCGATGGCCAAGATCACGGCCATGGTGCCGAGCGTTCCCGCTCCCACCAGCACGAGGGCCGCCCCACACAGCAAAAAGCCGACAATCAGAATGCGGTCGTGATGCCGCGTGCGGTCTGCTAGGACACCACCCAGCAAGACACCAAGCGCGCTGGTCACCAGCAACATGGTAAGCGCCAGATTCGCCGCTTCCAGGGGGGCGTCGTAGAGTTTGGTCAAGGCAACCACGGTGAAGCCGTTCAACCCGCCGGTGGCAACGGCGGCCAAGACCATATAGAGAAAGAACAACAGCATGGGCGCCGACAGCAAAAGAGACCAGCCTTCCCGGTGCGGCCCATCCGGAGGCAAGCTGGCATCGGGACCCGTTGCGTGGCCGCCAGGCCTGTGCTGCTTTGCGGTGACTGGCGCTGGAGGCAACGCTTCGGGGACATCCCCCTCCAATACCCTGCCAAAGAGGATCAGCAGGAAGACCATCACAAAACCGGCCAGCCCCACAACCAATAAGGCCGTCTGCCAAGAAGCAAGGGCCGTCAGGAGAATGATGCAGCCCGGCGCCACCGCCCAGCCCACATGGCCGGCGAAGGTATGGACACTAAAGGCGCGCCCCAGTCGCGAATGGGATACCTTGGACGACAGGATGGCATAGTCCGCCGGATGAAAGACGCTGTTGCCGGCACCCATCAGCAGCATCAAGCTCAGTAACATCCAATAGCCGCCGGCCAAGCCTGCTAGAGCAACAGCCAGGCTCATCACACTCAATCCAATAATCAGCAAGCGACGGGCTCCATAGCGGTCCACCAAAAAACCCATGGGAACCTGAACCGCCGCGGTAGCCACATTGACCGCGGTCAAGAGCCCGCCCAAGGCGGCGTAACTGACACCCCATTCACCGTGCAGAAGGGGAAAAAGCGGCGGTAGGACAATCACATAAAAATGGGCAAAGAAGTGCCCGCCGCTGATCAGGCTGAGTACCTTGGCATCGCGCGCCCAAGCAGGACGGCGCAGGAGGGCATGGTCGGTCATGGTCGGATGCTTATTGATGAGACCCCAAATAACGCCGCACCCTTAACACAATTGGCCCAAGAGGCGAAATCGCTGTAGGCTGCGCTCAGGCAAATTAACTCAGAAACCTTCACGACCCCAGGCACCTTCTTTGAATAGGGACTCCGCCATCATGCCCGATCGCATCCTCTCCATCGACCAAGGCACCACCTCCAGCCGGGCAATGCTCTTCGACAGCCATGGCCAACCGGCAGGAGTGGCACAGAAGGAATTTCCCCAGTACTTTCCCGCCGACGGATGGGTCGAGCACGACCCCGACGACATCTGGCGTGACACGGTCCAGGTAATTAAGGGTGCCCTGGATAACGGCAAGCGCTCTGCGGGCGACGTGGCCGCCATCGGGATCACCAATCAGCGCGAGACCACCTTGGTCTGGGACCGAAAAACGGGCGAGCCCATCCATCGCGCCATTGTTTGGCAGGACCGGCGTACCGCCAAACTCTGCCAGGACCTTAAAAACGATGGTCAGGAAGATCTGGTCCGGGATCGAAGCGGGCTGTTGCTCGATCCCTATTTTTCCGCCACCAAGCTGGCTTGGCTTTTGGATAATGTGGAGGGTGCACGTGCCAAAGCAGACAAAGGGGATTTGGCTTTTGGCACCATCGACACCTTTTTGCTGTGGCATTTGACCGGCGGGCAGGTGCATGCCACCGACGCCAGCAATGCGGCACGGACCCTGCTCTTCAACATCCATAAACAGGATTGGGACGAAGACCTCCTGGCACTCTTTAACGTGCCCCGTTCGGTCTTGCCCCAAGTCCTGGACTGCCAAGCCGATTTCGGCGCAACCCCCAAGTCACTCTTCGGTGCGCCCTTGCCCATTCGCGGCATTGCCGGGGATCAACAGGCCGCCACCATCGGACAAGCCTGCTTTCAGCCCGGCATGATGAAGTCAACTTATGGCACGGGCTGTTTTGCCCTCTTTAACACCGGAAAGACCGCCGTGACGTCGCGCAACAGACTGCTGACCACGGTGGCCTACCGCTTGGGCGGGCAGGTCACCTATGCCCTGGAAGGCAGCATCTTCATCGCCGGCGCCGCTGTCCAGTGGCTTCGGGACGGCCTTAAAGTGCTGCACAACGCGGCCGAAACCGCTGACCTGGCTGCCGCCGCGGATCCGGCGCAGCAGGTTTATCTGGTGCCCGCCTTCACCGGCTTGGGTGCGCCCTATTGGCGTGCCGACGCACGGGGCGCCATTTTTGGCCTAACCCGCGCCAGCGGGCCCGCCGAGATGGCCAAGGCCACACTCGATTCGGTCTGCTATCAGACCCGAGACCTCTTAGAGGCGATGCGCTCTGATGGGGCCAGTGACCTGGCGACCTTGCGAGTGGACGGGGGCATGGTGGCCAACGACTGGTTTCTGCAACGCCTGGCCGACATTCTAGGCGTCGCCGTGGAACGCCCGGTGGTGCCCGAAACCACGGCCTTGGGCGCGGCCTATCTGGCCGGCCTGGCGGAAGGGTTTTTCTCCGCCCAACCAGGAGGTGGGGATGGCATCGACCGGGGCCTGGCCGCGCTGGGCGCCACCTGGCGATCCGACGGCCGATTCGAACCCAAAATGAACCCGGACGATCGGGATATCGGCTATAAGGGCTGGCAGAACGCGGTCCAGCAATGCCTCAATTTCGCAGCGGAACAAAAAAAATAGGCTTTTGAGCCGCTCTGCGAGACCCGCGGGCACCACGCTTAATCATGGTCCATATCTAGCGACTATAAGCTATTAAGCCCTTGATTTAAAAATAGAAAACCCCCGGTCGGGGGGAGACCGGGGGCTTTCCGCTTCGTGATGTAGCTTCACATGAGAGGCAAAAGAGCCGGCGCACGATGGGTAAACAGATCTTGTCAATCGCAGCTTGAAAGACCCAGCCCAAATATCGTGAGGCTCCCTTGTCTCATCTACTACATATGGTCCTGCGCAAGAGTCTGCGCAAGTCACCGTTCCTGATAGGAACACCCAAATGTGGCAATTTTTTGGAGTCGCCGCAATGTTAAAGGAATATTAACCATTTTCTTTGCAGGCCGCGAAACCGGCGAAGTGTTGGCCTGGACTTGAATTGGGGCGCCTCTATTTAGGGAAGACTTATAAATAACTATTCGAAAAGCCAGATTTATTGAGGCTGAACCCAATATTGTTGGCCTTTTTGACCGACGAGATTGTCGTTGCCATTACTCTGGATCGAAGCGGATTTCCGGGTCCTAGGTAAATTTTCAGAGCCTGCTCTTGGTCCCGGCGAACGGAATTTTCTAGAAAACATTTTTTGTCGTGGTTTAATTCAGATCGGCTCGCTGTCGCTCATAGGGAACCCGCACCATGCCTGGATCAGCCTCCGCCCTCCGTGACGCCTTTGAACGGGACGGCTATGTGTTTCCCCTCGCCGCCATGTCATTGGCGCAAGCCGCTCACTATCGGCAGGCTTTGGAGCAGGTGGAGGCGGATTTCTCCCACCAACCAAAACTGCTTAATTCTTTGCATGGCTATTCCAACCTAGTTCTGCCCTTCGTGGACGAGATCATGCGCCTGCCCAGTATCATCGGTCCGGTGTCGGAGATCCTGGGGCCGGATTTGTTGGTCTGGAGCTGCAACATGTTCGTGAAGGAAGCCCGGACACCTCACTATGTGAGCTGGCACCAGGACCTGACCTATTGGGGCCTGGATGCCTTGGAGGAGGTCACCGCCTGGGTGGCCCTGTCACCGGCCACGGTGGAGAGTGGCTGCATGCGCTTTGTCGCCGGCAGCCATCGTTCTGAAATCGTGCCTCACCGCGACACCTTCCAAGACGAGAACCTGCTGACCCGCGGCCAGGAAATGACGGTCACGGTAGACGAGTCGGCGGCGGTGGACGTTGTCTTGCAGCCGGGCGAGGTTTCCCTGCACCACGGCCGCACCTTCCATGCCTCCCACGGCAACCGCTCGGGCGACCGACGCATCGGCATCGCCATCCGCTATATTACACCGGCCATGCGGCAGGTGGACGGCACCCGTACCGTGGCGACTTTGGTCAGCGGCAAAGATCGCTTCGGCCATTTCGAATTGGCCCCGCCGCCCGCTGGTGTCATGATGCCCGACGACATTGCCCGGCTGCGTCACGCAGAAGACCTGCAAAACCCGATCAATTACGCGGGTGCGGCCCAGGAAGGCAAAAGAGCGGACATGATCTCGGCCGACTGAATATCAACCGGCTTGATCTCATCGTGGAGGTGAACAGATGGATGGCGATCTCGCGCGCCTTTTTTTGGCACTTGGCATCTTTGCCGTGGGCTTTGTCAGCATCGGCCCCAACATCCTGGCCATCATTGGCACTTCCATGGAGCGGGGGCGCCAAAGGGGGGCTATGCTTGCCTTGGGCGTGGGCACGGGCTCGGGCATTTGGGCGAGCTTGACGGTAGCGGGCTTGACCAGCTTGCTAACCGTCTATGCCGAAGCGGTGACCCTTTTGAAGATTTTCGGCGCGGCTTACCTGTTGTGGCTGGCTGTTAAGGCCTTTCGCTCGGCGGCGACGCCGGGCAGCGGCCTGCCGGCCAAATTACCCAAGGACAAAAACCTTTACCTTCGCGGTTTGATCATCCAGATGACCAATCCCAAGGCGGCCCTGCAGTGGGTCGCCATCGTGAGCATCGGCTTGGGCCCGGATGCGCCAGCCTGGGTCGGCGCCGCCTTGATCGTCAGCGCCACGTCCCTGTCTCTCGTGGTGCACCTGGCCTACGCCATCACCTTTTCCACCAGGCCGGTGATCATCTTTTACCAGCGCTTCCGGCGCTGGATCGAAGGCACCCTTGGCGCGTTTTTCTCCTTTGCAGCCTTCAAGGTCGCAACCTATCGAGAATAGGCGCGCTCCATACTCTGGGTCAACAATAGGTCCTCTCCTATCGACGCATAATTGCTGTCATTTTTGGCAGCCATTGAGTATGGGCCACATTTGGACTAAATTCTGGATTGCACTATCTTAAGGATCATAATCATATAAAGTTGTGGCACTCAATTCAAAGATAAAGAACCTGCTGCCGGATGCCTCAGCCGCCGCGGCGCTGGAGTTTTTGCAGGACAAAATCACTGCCACCTTGGGATCAAACCTGGTGGGACTCTATCTGTTTGGCTCGCTGACATACGGTGCCTTTGTCCCGGGTCGAAGCGACTTAGACCTCATAGCCGTTCTTCAGAAAAGTGCGTCAACGACCGAGGTTGGGAGATTACGCACTTTGTTCGTAGATTACGGACGAAGTCATTGGGATTGGTTCGACTGGACGGAATGTTCCTTCACTCCCCTGCACATGATGCAAAGGACATTACCGCCGCTGGAACCCCGACCCTGGTTTGGGAACAGTCGGTTTTACGAGGATGCTCCCTATGGCAATGAATGGCTGATCAATCAATACCTCTTGTGTCAATGGGGCATTCCCATCTTCGGGCCGGATTACGCCCGTTTGGTGAAAAACACGATCAAACTCAGCCACGTGCGACGGGCCGCCTTGCTAGATCTGGAAAGCGAATGGGCCGAACTTTTGAATGACGGATCTTCGCTGCAAGACCCTCACATCCAATCTTACGTCATATTGAATCTCTGCCGCATCCTTTACACAGTTACGGCGGGAAAAGTCGGCAGCAAACAAGCAGCAGCAGCCTGGGTTGCCGACCATTATTCAAGCTGGCGAGAATTGATCCAAGAGGCAGAAAATTGGCGGCATGGAATGGCGATGCACCGAAACAGGGACACCCAAGCCTTTTTAGCCTTTGTGGTGTATGAGGTAGGGAAGAAAACATGGGATGAAAAAAAGACCCAATAATCTATCGATCGATCCGCCAAAGATGGACCTTACCAAGAAGCAAAAAAGGTCACTTGCTCACGAGGGATATGTGGTCGTTCCAAATGTTGTCGATGAAGGATTGATTGCGGCCGCGAGACAAGAGGTCGATTCCCTGCTCGAAAAAAACCCAGCGCCTGAAAATCATCAAGGGTTCCATTTTCATTGGTGTAACGATGTGACAACGTCCCATCCTTTGCTTAACTGCCTGACACAAAGCATGGCCCTGAATATTGTCAACTTAGCGATCGCGCCCCGCAAAGTTCAGGTACCTGACCAGGTCCAGGTTTCGTTTAACTTCCCAACCTGGGATCACCGCCCCGGCGGGCCGCATTTAGACGGTTTAACGCCACCCGAGGCAAGTGGCCGTCCCGGAACCTTTACGCTTTTGGCGGGGATTTTTCTGACCGATCAAAAGGTAGCGGATATGGGAAACCTGTGGGTCTGGCCAGGTACACATAGCGCCAACGCCGATTTTTTTGATCGACAGGGCTCCGATGCCCTCCTCGCAAATGCCCCCTATCCCCCCACGGCGCTGCCGAAAAACCCCAGACAGGTCGTTGGAGGTGCCGGCGACTTGCTGCTCGCCCACTATTTGCTGGGACACAACATGGGCGGAAACCTCTCCTCATCGGTCCGTAAAGTCCTATATTTTCGTTTGCGCTCAGAAACTCACCGGAAAGACTGGCGCGCTTGTGTGACCGACCCTCTGTATGAGTTTGCACCCATTCGCGCGGCGCTGGAAACGCGATGAATCAGATATGCCGCCAACTCAAGGCGTTGCCGCGCCGCGCTCACCATCTTTTACCTGGACTTATCCCTTGGCAGGGCGACCAGCAAACCGGCGGCGGTGATGAGGAGCATACCCATGACGGTAAAGAGGTCCGGCGTTTCGGCAAAGAATAAAAAGCCCCAGAGGACTGCCGAAACCAGATAGCCATAATCGAAGGTGGCGATGACCGGCGGCGGAGCGATTTGATAGGCGCGGGCCACACCGGCGAAATAGGCAGCCGAGAGCACCCCGAGCAGAGCCATAAGACCCCACTCCCTTAGGCCCATAGGCGCCCACCCGCCCAAGACAAAGGGAAACACGGCCACCGACTCCTCGCCCAAATTCAAAAGAGCCAAGAGTAAAGTCGCCAGGAGACCGGCTAGCAAAAAAGTCCCCTGCAAGGCCAGAGAGAGAGTAATGGGAGTCTCGTCCCGGCACTTGTTGCGGGTCAAAACCATGGAGAGTGCATAGAGCGCCGCCGCCAGGAGGGGCAGCAAAACGGACCAGGAAAATGCCTCTCCGCCGGGCCTCAATATCGCGACCACGCCTAAGAAACCCACGAAGACGCCAAGCCACTGCCGCCCGGCCACACGGTCACCGGTCAGGAGAGCGGATAGCAACACGATCATGATGGGATTGGTGTAGACGGCCACCGCGGCCACCGACAGATCAAGCAACGGCAAAGAGGCATAAAAGGACAGCCAACAAAGAACCAAGAGCCCACTGCGTACAAGGACCCAAAGGGGCGCCATCGGCCGCAAAGATGCCTTGGCCATCCAGGCCACCACGGCCATCACCGGGATCACCACCAAGGCGCGCGCCACAAAGACCTGCCAGAGGGTCACATCGACGCTAACAAGCTTCACCACCGCATCGGCGAAGGCCATGGTCAAAACTGACATCAAGATGATGGCAATTCCCACGGATGTGCGATCGGCGTGATTACCCTTTATGTCTATTTTTTCTCGAGATGCCATGGTCGACCCGCCGGGCGTGGAAAGGAACCAACTATCACCAAGATGATGCGAGATTGACAATGCAAATCTATCGCGCGGTCTAACCAATAGGAAACCGCACAAAAACAAGGGGGACCTCTGCGCGGAGCCGCCGGCATTGATGACCAAGCCTCAAGCAGCGCGGCACATGAGCAGATGGAATTGCACGTTTTCCCCGAAGTCACAGTCCGGGCTGTGGGCCGTTAGTTTTTGCCGAAGCTCCCTTTCAAAGTCACCCGCCTTTGACCCCAAGACAATCGGCGAGAGTCCTGACAAAGAAAAACAGTAACCGATAAAATCGGAGAGGGACCAGTGACGCTCCGTAGCGAAGTTTCGCGCCTCTATGATATGAAAGCCGGACTGGTCCAGGGACTCTTCAAATGTTTCCCTGGCTTGGGTCTTGTGCCGAATTTGCTCTTTAGCGTCCTGCACTTTCCACTTTTCCAAAACATCGCGGGCCACTGCTTGCCAGGTTTCGACGCCCGTCCAGACCGAATTTGAACCGACCACGGCCAGCCGCCCGTCCGGACGCAGCCAAAGCTTGGCCCTGTTGCAGACTTTGCGGCGATGCAGCCGGTGAAAGGCGCTGCCGACGGTGATCAAGTCAAAGGAACGGGCCGGCGCGTCAAGATCCTCGGCGCGCCCTCTCTTCCAGATGAGATTGGTCAAACCTTGATCCTTTGCCATGCGCCGGCCTATTTGGATCATTTCCGGCTCCAGGTCCTGCGCCCAAACCTCGGTGAAGTGCCGGCTCATGGGCAGCGCGATTTGACCCGTCCCACAGGCTAGATCCAAAAGACGACTGGGTCTTTCGATCCGACAATGGGCCAACAAACAATCCAGTAGATCTTGCGGATAAGGGACACGGTATTTTGCGTAATAATCCGCAGCGCCGATAAAAGCTCTTTCCGAGAATGCCGGGATGATCGAATGGCGCTTTGCGCCGGGAACACTCTGAGCCATCAGTTTAAGCTATCCCAGGTGCTTTCCCTATCAGAACTTAATCCGCGCTTTCGACAGATAACTGCTCAATAGCGGCGAGGATCTCAGGCGTGACTTTGATGGCCATGTTGGGACTTGATGCCAAATCAAACATACTCATGGTAACCCCATAAAGGCCATGTTCGTAAAAACCACCGGGATGGATGGCGATAAGAGAACCACTGTCTTTGTGGATCAATGCACCGCCTGACGCCCCTCCGACCGCGTCGCAATCATGGGCAACAACTTCCCAATGTTTGCCTAGATAACGGTTGGATCTTTGTTTAATGAAGGAACACTCGCGCACCACCTTGGGCAGCTCGGTAAAGTTATCGTCCCCGTGAAAAGCCACCATTTCGACGACTTCATCCTCAAAAACGGCCTCGCCCAGGGAATCAAACTCCGTAACCCTTTGATAGGTGCAATTCTCAACCGGCTCTTTCAGCTTGACGACGATCCAGTCTTTTTCCGGATTTTCATCCCAGAGCTTGTCGCCTACTATCATGTTGTCTAGGTCTAACGCGCGCCCGGCCACCGCCGTTACGCCCAGGTGATAAAAAAGATATTCATCGTCCCATGGGCGGCCTTTCTCGTCGAAAAAGACGTGGGCAGCGGTCAAAATGACATTACAGCTGGGGCTGACGATGAGAGCCGTCGCCCCGCCCGTGCTTTCCCGGGAATAAACGACACCGAGCCACTGCATGTGCTCCACCTCCTCTAGCAAGGGATCTTCTCGATCATCCCGGCCAAAGACGGACGCGACCTGCTGCAGGTCCTGAGCGCCAACGGCACCATCCCAATATATGGCACAAAATGCAATTGCACCGAGCGCTTTTTTCAAGAAAATTTTCCGCATCTAATTTCCCGTCATGATCGAATTTTCCCATAGTCACTTTGTATCGGCAGCACAAAAGCCACCAAAACCCATGTGAGCGAAAAGGCTTGCGAATGGGAATTCAGCGATGCCTCAGTCATAAAAAATCAGACTAGTAGAAGCAACGTAAACAAAAAGACAATAAAAAAGTGTAATAAAAAGTTTAAATTGTCGTTCGGGCACTATCAGTTGGTGTTATTCATAGGAGGTAGGGGATTCTTTGCATTTTCTATCGGATCCCAAAAAGCGCTCTCGGGAGTTGAGCAATGGTTTACTATATTGTAGCTCCCTCCAAAAAAAACACGCCCTACGTCGCGTATCTCGATTTCTAGATCTAGGTGCATCAGCATCGCCCATCTTAACTGACACGCTCTTCGTCAAGGCCTTAACACTTTTTCAGGGTTTCTCACCAAAACTCAATCACCGGTATTTTATTTATAGGAAAATCTATTTTTCAGGAGTTCACCTTAAATGCAATCTTTTCAACGAAGCCTTCGCGTTGCCTTTCCCCTGTCTCTCGCCGGCATGCTCGGCGCCTGTGTCTCGCCGACCATGCCCCTGCAGACCCAAGACTTGAATGAATTTGAAGGCGAGGCCGTTAACGTCCGCCAGGAGACCTTGCCGACTTTCGTGGCATCAACGCCCGGCAACGCGGCATTTGGCCTTGTTGGCGCCTTGGTGTCCTTTAGTGAAGGCAATGAACTGGTCGCGAAAAATCACATTTCCGACCCCGCCGGCCAGATCGGGCAGTCCGTATCGCAGCGGCTGATGACCGAGTACGGTGCCGTGTCGGGACAAACCATGGTAGCCGATGACTATGACAGAGACCCTGAAGACATTGTCGCCTGGGCGGAAGAAAACGAAATGACGGGTCTGTTGGTGGACGTGGAATCCACTGGCTGGGGTTTTCGGAACCCACCCTTTAGCTTTAGCACCTATCAGGTGATGTATTCCGGCCTGGTGAGGGTCTATGACCTGGAAAGCGGCAGTGTGATTGCCCAGCATCACTGCAACTTGGCCACACCCGGCGAAACCGGCTACGATGATCTGGTGGATGACCAGGCCGCCGGAATCAAATCGCGATTGGCCGATCTCGCCGACCTCTGCGCCAACGAAGTTTTTGACCAGGCGCTACAAACGGCAAGCCTCGAATGAGGTTATCCCTACACGACGTCGATCCGTGACTAGCCCAATAATCTTGCGGCTCAAAGGAGCGCGCCACAATGGTTGAGGGCGATCAAGGACTCAATTAGTATTACCCGGACCGGTATTGATCGGGCGGTGATGTCAAAGCGTCGCCACCTGGTTCTTCGCTGCAATACCAAAATCGGGAGGCCCCCTATGCGTGTTTTGGGATCCATCGCCGCGATGGCCACCTGCGTCATTTCTATTGTTTTGCCAGGCCTTGCTTCGGCCGACGAGAGCCTTTCCCTGAGCGGCAGCTATGAAGGCAACTATGCCTGCGACAGTACGACGGCCGGCGTGCCCTCGGGCTGGGGGCGGACCTTTTCCTTTACCTTGGTGCAGAAGGGCGACACCTTTACCATGGATCTGCGCTATTACGACGGCAAGGAGCTGGGAAAGGAGTATAGCCTCTACGCAGGCAAGGTTACTCAATCCACAGACGGCGCCCTGCTCAGCGGTTACTTCGAATCCTGCGGGGGAACCTTTCCGTCAAAGGAGCTGGCACGCTTTTTCCCCTTTGCCCCTAGGTCCGAGCCCCTGCAGTTTTCGGCTAACAGTATTTGGGTGTCCGATAAGGTGCCCAACTTACCCGGCCTGACGGTTCAAACCTGTCGCTGGTTTGCCCAGCGGGTCTCGAGCGAGACGCCAACCGTGCGACCCTGTGAGTCTCACCCGATCCAATAGTTTTTCGGCGCTCTAACCTAAGCAAATCTAGCTGGACCGACCCGCCACCCCGCGTAGCGATTGCGATCCAAGGGGTTAGGCCCCTATAGTGGCAGCCTGCTCAATAATTATTGTGATAAGGCTGGCGGGTTAAGGCATGTCCCTGGATCAAAGGTTTCCCAGCTTCGCGGCCATGGAGCGCAAGGCCCGGCGGCGCGTTCCAAAATTTGCGATGGATTATTTGTCCGGCGGCATCGGCAGGGAGGTTGGCTTGGCGCGCAACCGCCAGGTCCTAGACCAGATCCAACTCCTGCCTCGCTATATTATGGACGAGGTGCCCCCGGAGACCTCGACTCACTTTTTGGGACGGTACTATAGCGCCCCCTTCGGCGTGGCACCGCTGGGCTTTAGCGGGCTGATGTGGCCGCAAGCCGCTGAGATCATGGCCCGGGCCGCCAAGGCTCACGAGGTTCCCTTTGCGCTGAGCACCTTTGCCACCACGGACTTGGAAAGGGCGCGGATTTTGGCGGGCGAGATGGCCTGGTTTCAGCTCTATACGCCGAATGATCCCGAGGTGGCCGAGACCTTAATCCAGCGGGTAGAGGACGCAGGCTATGAGACCCTCTTGGTAACCGTGGATATTCCGGCCCCAACCCGTCGGGAGAGGGACATGGCCAACGGCCTAAATCTGCCGCCCCGCCTGACGCTGAAGACCTTTTGGGAAATCGCCACGCGCCCGTCCTGGGCCCTGGAAACCCTGGTCAAGGGCAGTCCGGAATTTAAAAACCTGACGCCATTGGTGCCGCCAGGCACCAAACTGGCAGACGCCGCAGCCTATTTTTTCGATATGACCGTGAGCCACATCTCTGCGGAAGGCTTGAAACGCCTGCGCGATCGCTGGCCGGGCCGCCTGATCGTCAAGGGCATCTTGAACGCGGATGACGCGGTTTTGTGCAAGGACATCGGCGCCGACGGCCTAGTGCTGTCCAACCATGGCGGCCGGCAACTGGACGCGGCGCCGTCCAGCTTGGAAGTGCTTGCCCAAATCCGCCAGGTCGTGGGCCAGGACTATCCCCTGATCATCGACGGGGGCCTGCGCTCGGGCCTGGATGTGGCCCGCGCCATTGCTAGCGGGGCGGACTTTGTTTTGCTGGGGCGGGCCTTTATTTATGCCGTGGCAGCCATCGGCCAGGCAGGCGGCAATCATGCCATACACGTGCTGAAAGAAGAATTGGCAAGCACGATGGGCCAACTGGGCTGCCCGGCTCTGGCCGATCTGCCCGCTTTTTTGCGTCCTTAAGGGCACCGAATGCACCTGGGGCCCATTAGCGCAGCGGGAAATATCTCTTGGCTGATCCCAATGGGCTCCGCTAGTGTTCCATCCAACCTGAAGAGGTCCGACACAGGGCCCGGCGCGGCTAAAACCAAAAAATGGGCGGGGGCTTTGAATAGAGACGACAACTTCGCGATCGAAATTCGCAATGCCACCAAAGTTTTTGGCGCGGGTGAAGGTGCTGTGGTGGCGGTCAAGGATGTCTCCCTTTCCATACGGGAAAACGAATTCTTGACGCTCCTGGGTCCTTCCGGTTGTGGAAAAACCACGTTGTTGCGCATGATCGCCGGTTTTGATCACCCCACCAAGGGCGAAATCCTGCTGGAGGGACGCGATATTTCCGGTCTGCCCCCCTATCAACGTCCGGTCAATACGGTTTTTCAAAGCTATGCCCTTTTCCCCCACATGACCGTGGCTCAAAACATCGGCTTCGGCTTGGAAATGCAGGACAAGCCGGCCAAAGAGGTCAAGGAAACCGTCGAGCGCATGTTGGCCTTGGTGCGTATGTCCGAGTTGAAGGATCGGCGCACTGACCAGATCTCGGGCGGCCAGCAACAGCGGGTCGCCCTGGCCCGGGCTTTGGCCCCGCACCCCAAGGTGCTGTTGCTGGATGAGCCTCTGTCAGCGCTCGATTACAAGCTGCGCAAGGAAATGCAAATCGAGCTGAAAAGACTGCAGCACGAGACCGGCATCACCTTTGTCTTTGTCACCCATGACCAAGAAGAAGCCTTGACCATGTCGGACCGGATCGCGGTGATGCAGTTAGGCGAGGTCTTGCAATTGGGATCGCCGCGCGACATTTACGACCATCCTGCCGAACGCTTTGTTGCTGATTTTATCGGAGACACGAATTTCTTGAATGCAAACGTGGTCGCCGTCGATGGCCGCTCGGCCCAACTTCGGCTGGCCTCGGGCCGGGAGATTGCCGCCGACCTACCAGAGGGTTTTGCCCCCGTCGCAGGAGATCGGGTGACGGCGGTTGTTCGGCCCGAGCATGCTAGCTTGGCTTCGGCAAGCGGTGACTATGACCTATTGGGCACTTTAACGAACATCGTCTATGTGGGCACGGACACCCACTATTACGTGGCCCCGGAGAACGGCGAGACCGCAAACGGCGAGACCTTTGTCGCACGCTTGCAAAACACCCGGGATGGGACACAGGCGGGTCAGGTCGGAGAACCGATCGGTGTTTGCTTGCAGCAAAATTCCATCCAGGTTCTGCGAGACTAGCATGGCCGTTCAGACCAGCTTCAACAAAGACGCCGCCGACCCTCCAACGACACCGCAAAGTCAGCAGGCGAATCGAGTAAAGCGAAGCTGGCTACTCAGCACCCCAGCCCTGGTTGTTCTTTTCATTGGCGCGTCGGGCCCGCTTTTAATTGTGTTACTTTATTCTTTTTTGCAGGCCGGTGACTATGGCGGGGTTGAATGGGCCTGGTCGATTGACGGTTGGGTCAAGGTATTCCTCTCCCGCGATATTTTTGATGACACCTTATCGATCGCCGACGCCCACGTGACCATCCTTTGGCGGTCCATGAGGCTTTCTTTTTTAACCACCATGATTGCCCTTCTATTGGGCTTTCCAACCGCTTATTTCATCGCCACCCGGCCGATGCGGACGCGCAGCCTTTGGCTCTTTTTAATCACTATTCCTTTTTGGACCAATCTTTTGATCCGCACCTTTGCGATCCTCGAAGTGATCCGCAATCAGGGTGTGATCAACAGCTTTTTGATGGGCATGGGATTCACGGAAGAGCCGATCCAGATGCTCTACACGGACTTCGCCATTATGGTGGGCATGGCTTATGTTTACCTGCCCCTGATGGTCTTGCCCATCTATGCCTCCATGGAAAAGCTCGACTTTCGTCTAGTGGAGGCGGGATACGACCTCTACGCCACGCGTTTTCGTGTGCTGCGGAAAATCATCTTTCCCCTGGTCAAGCCGGGGGTGGTTGCGGGATCCATCCTGGTCTTTATCCCCTCGCTCGGTGCCTACGTCACGCCGCGTGTTTTGGGCGGTGGCAAGCACATGATGCTGGGCAATCTGATCGAACTTCAATTCGGGCAGGGGCGTAACTGGCCTTTGGGCGCTGCATTATCCATCACGCTCTTGGCCTTGGTGATGGCAGCCTTGATCGTTTATGTGGGCACGGTGCAAAAGCAGGATCGTGGTCATGGCTGATATTGCAAGCGGCAATAGACAGGTTGAAAGCGGGTCGGCAAAGGTCTCCCCAGCGCAAGGACCTCAGAAACCATTTTCGGTGCGCCATCAGCCCGGCTTCACCTTTATCGCCATCGCCTGCTTTTTTATGCTCTATGCCCCCATGTTCGCGCTGGTGACCTATTCCTTCAACGCCGGCAGCAATCTGGCCATTTGGGAGGGCTTTTCCCTGCGTTGGTATGTCACGGCCTGGCACAACGAGCAGGTTCAAGAGGCAACCATCCGCTCGGTCATCGTCGCAACCTTTGCCTCCCTATCGGCGACCACGCTGGCGACCATGGCCGCCTTGGGCACCACCCGTACCGGCTCCTTTCGGGGCATTACGGTCATCTATGCCATGGTCAATCAGCCGCTGATGGTGCCAGAGATTGTTACCGGTGTGGCATTGCTCACCTTTTTTGCCATCATAAAGCAAGCGACCGACTATCATGGGCTTGGCTATCTGATCTTGGCCCATACGGCCTTTTGCATTCCCTTTGCTTACTTGCCGATCCGTGCGCGCTTGGAGAACATGGACCTGACCCTGGAAACCGCTGCGGCGGATCTCTATGCCACACCCTGGCGCACCTTTAAGAGAGTAACCCTACCCTTGCTTTGGCCTGGTATTTTAGCCGGCTTGATGCTGGCCTTTGTCATTTCATTGGATGATGTAGTGATTACCGAATTTGTGAAATCCGCGGGACAAGACACTCTACCGACTTACATGCTCGGCCAGTTGCGGCGGGTGATTACGCCGGAAATCAACGCCATTTCCACGGTGCTGCTTGCCGTATCCGTCGCAATCGTTACAATTTTCTTTTTTTTGAGCCGCATCAAACGAACTTCGTAGAACAACAAAAGGGAGAAGAAAAGATGAAAAAGGGCTTGTTTACCACCGTCGTTGCCGCTGCGGCTTTGGTTGTTTCCACCCCGGCTCTGGCCGAGGGGGAATTAAACCTTTTTAATTGGGGCAACTATACCAACCCTGAATTAATCGAGAAGTTTGAGAAAGAACACGACGTCAAGGTCACCATCACCGACTATGACTCCAATGACACGGCGCTGGCCAAGGTGAAGGCCGGCGGCCACGGCTTTGACATGGTGGTTCCCTCGGCCAACTACGTGCCCATTTGGATCAACGAGGGTCTGGCCATGGAGACTCGCCCAGACCAAATGCCCAACTTTAAGAACGTGAATCCCAAGTGGGCCGACGTGACCTGGGATCCAGGTCGTCGCTATTCCGTGCCATGGCAATGGGGAACGGTGGGCATCATCGTCAACGATTCGGTCTATAACGGCGATATCAATACCTCGTCGATCATTTTCGACCCGCCTGAAGAGTTGGTGGGCAAGATCAACGTGGCGCCGGAGATGCAAGACGTGATCGACACGGCTCTGCACTATGTGGGCGGTGAACCCTGCACGGACGACAAAGAAGCCTTGAAAAAGGCCCGCGACCTTCTGATGGAGGCAAAGCCCAAGTGGTTGTCCATGGACTATGGCATGGTGGAAAAGCTGGCCGCCAATGACGTTTCCGCGGCGCTTTATTGGAACGGCGCCTCCTTCCGGGCGCGCTTGAAAAACCCGGATGTGAAGTACGGCTATCCCAAGGAAGGTTATGGCGTTTGGATGGACAGCGTCCTGGTGTTGTCGGACGCCAAAAACGTGGAGAACGCCAAGTTGTTCCAAAACTTCATCATGGATCCGGAAAATGCCGCGTTGATCTCTGAATTTGCCCGTTATGCCAATGGCATCGACGGCTCGCAGGAATTCATGCCTGCGGATATGAGGGACGCGCCGGAAATCGTCATCCCCGATGAATTGCTGGCTGTTGGTCAGTTCACGCTAGCCTGTCCGCCGGAGGTGCAGCAAATGTACAGCGCCATCTGGACCGAGCTGTTGAAATAGGGGCACGCCCCAAGCTTCGCGAGAAAGGGCCGGTCCCCAAACCGGCCCTTTTTGCTGCCTTGACAAGGGTTACATGAAAAGGACTAATTAGGTCAATATTACAGACCTAATTCAATCTTGTGAAGCAGAGGGTGGCCCATGCCCACCGAAGTTTTGCTCGCCCTGATAGGCTTTGCTTTTGTAACCTCGATCACGCCGGGCCCCAACAACATCATGTTGCTTGCCTCGGGGGTGAACTACGGCCTGCGCCGCAGCGTCCCCCACATGCTGGGCATCGGCTTCGGTTTTATCGTGATGCTCTTGGGCGTCGGGGCCGGCCTGGGAACGCTTCTGCACAGCCACCCGTGGCTGCACGATGCCCTGAAGCTTGCGAGCGTCGCCTACATGCTTTGGCTGGCCTGGGCCATTGCCACCAGCGGACCCGTGGCCCGGGAGACTGCCCCGACCCTATCCCCCTCCCAAACCAAGCCCGCGGCAGGATCATTTAAGGGAAGGCCTATGACCTTTCTGCAGGCCGCCCTTTTTCAGTGGGTCAATCCGAAGGCCTGGGCCATGGCGTTGACAGCCATGGCGGTCTACCGCCTCCCTGATACGGGCTTCGAGAGCGTGGTGATGATCGCTTTGGTCTTCGGCGCCATAAACCTGCCTTGTGTCTCCGTCTGGACCGGATTTGGGGTAGCCTTGCGCCGCCTCTTGCAGGATCCTCGACGGGTGCGGGTCTTTAACCTGGCAATGGCGGCGCTATTGGTTCTGTCCTTCTTGCCTCTGGTGCTGGAGCCCGGCAGCTTTTAGGCTGTGGACCCACCGACGAGGCGCGACATTGTAGGAATTAGGCTCATGAAGATCACCCGCATCGCCATCTACCAAGTGGACCTACCCTTGAAGGAAGGGTCCTATTCCTGGTCGACCCAATCCTTTGCCAGCTTCGACTCTACGGTCGTGACCATCGAGACCGACGAGGGCGTGACGGGCTTGGGCGAAACATGCCCCTTGGGTCCGTCCTACCTGGCTGCCTACGCGGAGGGGGCACGTGCCGGGATTGCCAAGATCGCGCCGGACCTAATCGGTGAAGATCCCACCGAATTGGACAAGATCAACCACCGCATGGACCAGCTCTTAAAGGGCCACCCCTATGTGAAGTCGGCCATCGACATGGCCTGTTGGGACATCCTGGGCAAGGTGACGGGCAAACCGGCTTACGCGCTCTTGGGCGGCAAGTTTCAGGAGCAGGTGAAGCTGTTTAAGGTGATTTCCCGCGGCGATCCGGACGTGATGGCCGAACGGGTCAAGGAATATCAGTCGTTGGGCTTTGACCAATTTCAGATGAAGGTAGGCGAACATCCGGACCGGGATATCCTTCGCTTTCAAAAGGTGGCGGCCGCCATGGCGCCGGGTGAGGTCATGGACGCCGATGCCAATACGGGCTGGCGCCAACATGACGCGGTGCGCATCGTGGACGCGGTCAAAGGCCTGGCGGCGGACCACGCCATTCCCATCTATATCGAGCAGCCCTGCTTGACTTATGAGGAATGCCTGGCCGTGCGCCAACATTGCAGCCTGCCCATGATCCTGGACGAATGCATGGAGTCCCTACCCGTCCTGTTGCGTGGTTATCAGGACCGGGCCATGGACCTGATTAATCTCAAGATCAATCGCATGGGTGGCCTGACCCGCGCTCGTCAGATTCGCGACCTATGTCTGTCGCTTGGCATTGTTATGACCATCGAAGATTCTTGGGGCGGCGAGATTGCCACCGCCGCCATCGCGCACTTGGCTCAATCCACACCGGCGGATTTTCACTTTCAGTCTTCGGCCTTTCACGACTATCACACGGTAGCCATCGCCGAGGGTGGTCCCATCGTGGAAAAGGGCACCATGCGCGCGCAAGAAGCACCGGGTCTGGGTGTCACACCTGACTATGATGTTTTGGGGACAGCGATCGCAGTCATTTCATAGCTCTACATAGAGCTCATTCGAAAAATAGATCCTAGGGCTGTGCTTTCTCTTTACCGAGCAATCGGATTGGCCAGCTTAGAATTACCAGCAAGAGCCAGCCCTGCGGCGAGCGAGTGGCGTGAGCTGTTTTTACCATAAGAGACAAAATCGACGCCTTATGGAGCGCCCCGTCACAATCTTCGAGCTTTCCTTATAAGACCAAGGGCCCCTCTCGCCCGGTACCTTCTTAGGGTTGGGACGTACGAACCAACCTGCAGAGCGGGCATGTAATAAAAAAGGCCGGGGACGACCACAAGAGTCTGCTCCCCGGCCATGTTGCAAGGCAACAAGGAATCAATTCATTAGGCGAACCACCAGCGCTCGGCCAATCGGGCACCATCGAGCTGCCATAGATTGCCGATAGCCGGACCGTGTGCGAGCTTCTTGTTGCCGGCGTCTACCCAATTGGCAAACATGGGCACAGCCACACCGCCTTCGTCGCGCACAATCACCTGCATCTCGTAATAGAGTTCGCGACGCTTATCACCATCCAGTTCTCCACGCGCTTCAACGAGCAGCTTATTGAACCGTTCGTGGTCCCAGAAGGAATCGTTCCAGGGCACGCCCTTTTCATAAGCCGTGGAGAACATCCAATCTTCCGTCGCCCGGCCCGACCAGAAGCAGGCACAGTAGGGTTTTTGCATCCAAACATTGGACCAATAGCCGTCGTCGGGTTCACGCACCACATTGATTTCTATACCAGCCTTAGCGGCGGATTCTTTGTAGAGCACCGACGCATCGACGGCCCCCAAAAAGGCGGCGTCGGCGGCGGACACATCGACCTTGAGCGTATCGTGCCCGGCCTGTTTGAGGTGAAACTTAGCCTTGTCAGGATCGTATTGGCGTTGCTCCAAGTCCTGGTGCCAATACTGGTTGGCGGGTCCGATGGGATGATCGTTTCCGGCAACGCCATGACCTTGCAGGATCTTTTGTACGAGCTCATCGCGGTCAAATGCGTACTTCAAGGCCAAGCGCACATCGTTGCTGTCGAAGGGCGCCTGCGTCGTAATCATGGGATAGGAAAAGTGCTGGTTGCCCGTCACCTCAAAGATCTCAATAGCATCGTTACGCTGGAGAAGCTTGACGGTTTTAAGGTCAACTCGATTGATCACATCCACTTCGTCGGTCACCAGTGCGGTTTGGCGTGCATTGGGATCGTTGATGGCGATCAGATCAACGGAATCAAAGTAACAGCTATCCGCTTTGTAGTAGTTCTCATTGCGCGAGCTTAGAGAACGCACACCCGGCTCAAAGTTCTCCAACTTGTACCCACCAGTACCGATACCTTTGGCAATGGCTTCATCCATCATGCCAGCCGGATACATCAGAATATGATAGTCGCTGAGTAGATAGGGGAAATCCGCGTTGCCCGTCTTCAAGGTGAAGGTGACCGTATGATCATCATCCTTTTTCATTTCTTCGATAGAGGCGACGATCGGCTGAGCGGCAGATTTGGTATCTTCGGCAACATGGTGCTGAAGCGATTCGATCACATCATCGGCGACAAAGGACTTCCCGTTATGGAACTCTACTCCTTTTCTTAGCTTAAAGGTCCAGGAAACCGCATCTGAGGAAGCCTCCCAACTTTCTGCCAATTCACCCACCAAAGTCCCATCGGCTTTCACCTCGGTCAGGCAATCAAAAACCATGCCGTGGCCGAGAAACTGCATATAAATGTCTGATTGGGTCGCCCCATCCATGCTGTCGGAGGTATTGGCGCCCGAGCAACCGACCCGCAGCGTGCCTCCGCGCTGGGGCGTGGCCGCGGCCCCTGACGTGCTGAACAGTGAAGATGATACCGCCGCCGTACCTGCGAGAGCACTTGCCTGGGTCAAGAAATCACGTCTGCCAATATTGGATTGGCCAATTCCATCCACGAGATTCTTCAAATCTGGCATCGTTACCTCCCTGTCGTTGTTGTCTTAAACTGCCATGGGGTTTTGTAACGAAATATGTAACCGGTTACAATATTTTTTTGAGATGAAAGAGATTTTTATAATATTCCATTTTCTTATAATTATTACAGATATTTAAAATTATAGTATTTTATAACTGCTTGTAACCGGTTATATTTTTTAGTGTCTTTGAAGGTGATGTCGACGGGATTGTTTCGGATTTTCGCGGGAACTAAGGAATGAGCGACAAAGGTGAAATCAAACACTGGTCTGTCGATAGCTCGTTTAAAAAGGACACCAGCCGCAAAACGACGATTGGCGTCCGACAGGTGGCTCGGGAGGCAGGCTTATCGACAGCAACGGTTTCACGTGCTCTTAACAATCCCCAATCCGTGAGCCCCGCTAAACGGCTGCGCGTTCAGTCAGCCATTGAAAAATTGAATTACGTTCCCAATGCAGCCGCCCGATCTTTATCCTTGAGCCGCAACCAGGCTATCGGCGCCATTTTGCCCACCTTGGACTATTCGATCTACGCACAATTTGTGGAAGCCCTGCAAAGCCGCGCGGGGGAATTGGGCTATAGCGTGCTCCTGGCAACACATGGCTTTAATGAGTCGCGAGAATTGGCTCAAGCGCGCACCCTGATCGGGCATGGTGTGGAAGCCCTGGCCTTGGCTGGCGAAAAACACTCTGCAGAACTCTATGCCTTATTAAAGGCCCGACAGATTCCCTACATTCACACCAGCGTTTTTAACGACAGGAGTGCCCACCCTTGTGTGGGATATGATAATTATCAAATTGGACGCCAGGTGACGGACTATTTGCTAAGCCTAGGGCACCGCCATTTTTCCGCTTTGATTGGCAAAAGGTCGGTTAATGACCGAATGGTTCAACGCATTACCGGCATGAGAGACTGCCTGGCCGAAAAGGGTTTATCCCTATTGGAAGATCATATTGTAGAATGTCCATATGCCATTGGAAAAGCACGTGAGGGGTTACGGGAACTACGGCTGCGGTCCCCACAAGCGACGGCGATTATCTGCGGGAATGATGTTCTCGCCTTTGGCGCGATTTTGGAGGCTCAGGCGATGAATATCCGGGTGCCTGGAGATTTATCGATCGTCGGTAATGATGATCTTGAGCTGGCCTCGGAAATCAACCCAACACTGACAACCGTCCAAATCCCCGTATACCGCATGGGAAACGAAACCGCCGAGGCCTTGGTGGGCCGCTTGACCAAGCAGTCACCGCCCCTGCATGTTCAAATCCCCATAAACCTGATTTTGCGACAGTCCACCGGGACGGCCCCTCTTTCGTAGTCAATTTCGCCGCCTCGGCAGCATCAATAGACCACCTTTTCCAGGAGTGGCTTATTCGCGGCAAACCGCCGGTGGCCAAAACGGGTTAGATTGATGGCGCGGTATTCACCGTAGGTGATCAACTCGTTGATGGCCCGCCCGACCGCCGGGGAATGCTGCAGGCCGTGACCGGAAAAGCCGTTGGCAAGCAAAAAGTTTTCGCAGGTCTCCGCGGGACCCAGGATGGCATTCTGGTCCAGGGCGTTAAAGGCATAGGTGCCGGCCCAAGCATTCACAAGTTTAATGGCCTCAAAGGCCGGCACGCGCGCCGCCAACAGGGGCCAAAGCTCGTTCTCGAACTGATCGTAATCCACTTCCAAATCGTGGCTGTCCGGATCGGGCTCACCCTCACCCGGTGCCCGTCCGGTCAAGAAGAAGTTTCCCTCCGGTCGGAAATAGAGCCCGCTTGGATCGAACACCAGCGGGCAGTTGGGAATCTCGCTGCGGCATGAAAAGACAAAGACCTGGCGTTTGCGCGGCCAGACGTCCAGGTCGACACCAACCAT
>JBCCHN010000077.1:0-24134 GCA_039028695.1 Pseudomonadota bacterium | reverse complement strand
GTGAATTGGCTATTTTATTCTATAATTTGGATCCTCTCCACCCCAGGCTTCTCCTTTTTTGTGAGGCCGTATTTTTTGGGACCAAGGAGAGGATCTTACATGCGGTGGGAACGGACAATCACTGCCATCGAGGCCCATGCCGAAGGGGAAATCGGTCGAGTCATTACGGGCGGTGTTTTGAATATTCCGGGTCCATCCCTTTTAGAGAAGCTCTCCTATCTTAATGGGCCAGGGGATGATTTAAGGAAATTTTGTCTTTTTGAGCCCCGCGGTTGCGCACAGATGACGGCAAATCTGCTGCTGCCGCCCACGGATCCGCGCGCCGATGCTGCCTTCATTCCCATGCAGGCCGACGGCTCCCATGCCATGTCGGGCTCCAATGCCATTTGCGTGACGACGGTGCTGCTGGAAACCGGAATATTGGGCCAGAGTGAGCCACATACTCGGGTGGTCTTGGAAACCGCGGCGGGTTTGGTCATCGCCAATGCACGCTGTCGGTCCGGCAAGGTCGAAGCGGTCACCCTCGAATTTTTTCCAAGTTTTGTTGAGCACCTGTCTCATCCTCTTGAGGTGCCCGGTCTTGGCACCCTAATGGTCGATGTGGCCTTTGGCGGTGTCTATTACGTCTTGCCGAATGCCCGTGACCTTGGAGTTCGGATTGAGCCCGGATCGGCCCAGGACATGGTTGCGATGAGCCATAAAATTAAAGGCGCTGCGCAGGAACAAATCTCCGTCGCTCATCCGGTCATCCAAGACTTCAGGGAAATCGAATTCGTCATGTATTGCGATAGGGACCCAGGCCGAAAAGAGTCTTTCGTGAATGGTACCGTTATGCCGCCTGGTCGCATGGATCGTTCCCCTTGCGGTACTGGAACGGCTGCGCGCCTCGCTGTGTTGTTGGAGCGCGGTGACGTGCATATCGGTCAAGACGTGGACATGCACTCGACCATCGGCAGCCGCTTTCGGGCGAAGATCGACCGCCAGACCGAGATCGGCGGGCGCCGCGCCATTATCCCGCAGATTACCGGACGGGCCTGGATCATTGGCATCCATCAGCTGGGGGCAGACCCCGATGATCCCTTCCGTGCCGGGTTCACCGTCGCCGATACCTGGGGCAATGGCATAAACCACCAAATTCCCCAGCCATGAATTTCCCAAGATGGTTGCTATGGATCCTGCATGGTTGCAGTCAAAGTCCATGTTTTGGTTATTTTGTTCAATGTAATGACTGTAATGATCAATATAAGAGATGAGGCTATCGCTACCCTATTTGATCAGGGGTTGGCTTTTAGAAACCGAAGAAGGACCGAAATTTCCTACCCATAGGCGGTCCTTCGGCAGCCCAAAAAGTGGCCGATTGGTGCAGTGTCAGGTTTCTTTTGGTCGACCGACGACAAGCTGAATTCAGACCCAACAAATCTGAGCCCACGATCAAAATAAGGAGCGCAAGATGAGCAAGGACACCTACCTGGATCATCTGACCACGGCCGTCCGCAGCCGCAAGATGAGCCGCCGTGACTTCATGGCAAGCGCCAGCATGGCCGGCTTATCTCTGGCGGCGGCGAGCAGCCTATACAGCAAGGCCGCTGCGGCGGCTCCCACCCGTGGTGGACATTTCCGTATTGGAATGGATGATGGCAATACTACGGACCGGCTGGATCCCGCGACCACGGTATCGGGTTATATGATCCATATGAACCATGGTATCCGCAGTTACTTAACGGAAATTTCCGAGAATAACCTGGTTGGGCCCGATATTGCCGAGAGTTGGGAATCCACACCCGACGCGGTGACTTGGACCTTCAAGCTGCGCAAGGGCGTGGAGTTTCACGATGGTAAGACCTTCACGGCCAGCGATGCACGGGACTCCCTGAACTATCATCGTGGCGAGGACTCTCAGTCGGCGGCCAAGGCCTTGCTGGAGGGTGTCGAGGAGATTACGGCTCTAGACGATACCACTCTGCAAGTGCGTTTGTCCGCAGGGTCCGCCGACTTTCCCTATGTTTTGACCGACTACCATTTGGTCATGCTGCCGTCGGATGGTGAAGGCAATGTGGACACGGCGAGTGGCAACGGTACCGGTGGTTATATGATTGAAAATCATGAGCCGGGTGTGCGGTCTGCCTTCAAGCGACATCCCAACTTCTTCAAGGACGACCATGCCTGGTTCGACACCATCGAACTGATTGCTATTGCCGATGCCAACGCCCGCGGCACGGCGATTACCTCGGGCGATTTGGATGCGATTTCAGCAGTAGACAAAAAAACCGCGCACCTGATGGCTAAAGATCCAAACATTTCCATAATGAACGTGCCGAGCGGATCTCACTACACCCTCCCCATGTTCATGGACGTATCTCCCTTTGAGAGCAACGATGTGCGATTAGCCTTGAAGTATGCCTTTCCGCGTCAAGAGTTGCTGGATACGGTCCTGCGAGGGTTCGGCACGCTTGGCAACGATACGCCGATTGGGCCCACGGTGCCGTATTGGGCCGATATCGAACAGCGGCAATATGATTCGGACAGAGCCAAGTTTCATTTAAAAAAGGCAGGGCATGACTCTTTGAACTTAGTGCTCTCCACGTCGGAGGTTCCCTATGCCGGAGCCACGGACACGGCGATACTCTTTAAAGAGCGGGCCGCGCCGGCGGGGATCAATATCGAGGTGCTGCGTGAGCCCAATGATGGTTATTGGTCCAACGTCTGGAATGTTAAGCCCTTTAGCGTTGCCAGCTGGGGTGCCCGTCCCACCCCGGATGTAATGTTCACTCTTGCTTATGCAGCCGGTGCTGCTTGGAACGATACGCACTTTGAGCATGACCGTTTCAATCAGTTATTGGTTGAGGGACGCGCCGAGCTTGACGACGAGCGTCGTTCTGAAATCTATCATGAGATGCAAACCATCATGCGCGACGAAGGCGGCGTCATCGTTCCCATTTTCCAGAACTTTGTTTATGCCCATCGAGACAACGTGCAAAATAGCGGCAAGATGGCCGGCAACTGGACCCTTGACGGTCACCGCGCGATGGAGCGCTGGTGGCTGGTCTGATCATGGCATCGTTGGCGTATCAGGGGGCGAGCCTCGGCTCGCCCTTTCTTTTTGTGATTTTCTCCCGCTCCCATTATTTTCCTAAGCTGGTCAAGGCCTGATTTTCAAAAGACCATTAATATTCGAGGGGGAAGACTAAGCGCTTGATTCTGATTATCAATTTCTACCACAATTTAAGACAATTTTATTTGGCTTTCGGCGCACTCTTCAAGTCATGCGAAAGATAGGGAGAAGGGGCACCGGTCAAGGCAATCAACCCATTTGGCATTTTACACTTAATTGGCCCCAATTCAGCAATCTTTAAAGCTTTCCAACTAGTTATTGTTAACAAATTGGGCTCCGGCTTGGACCCTTTCTGCCAAGAAGGTTGTCGTGATCTCGCAGGATATCCGGTGCTCTTGGCGGCATAAGGAGCGGGTCGGTTTGAGTAAGTGAATTTTTAAAAGATGACCAGTTTTCGAAATCAATGCGAGCGCTCTCTTGAAGAGACAAGCATGGGGCTAAAGCAGAAAAAAGGGCGGAAAATTTGCTCTTTTCTGGCTGTTAACCTTTTCAAGGCCTTTGACACGACTCTGAGAAAAAGCGGACTATTCTCCGTTCTTTTCCCGGGGGCGTTAGAGCGTGCGCGCGTCTCAGCGGGCTTGATGGGGAAAGACGATGCTGCCTGGGTTGCTTGCGCACTTTGGCGATGAAGACTGGCCGGATTGTTGAGTCTATTGGAACCGCGCGGTTCCCTAGGTGAGTGAGGAATTTTAATGTTCTCTGGTTTGCTCGGCATGCTGTCCAACGATATGGCGATCGATCTCGGCACCGCCAATACCTTGGTTTATGTGAAGGGCCGCGGCATCGTGCTGAATGAGCCGTCGGTGGTTGCCATTTCTGAAGTGAAGGGCCGCAAACAGGTCTTGTCTGTGGGTGACGAAGCCAAAATGATGTTGGGCCGCACCCCTGGCTTTATCGAGGCTATTCGACCCTTGCGCGATGGTGTCATTGCCGATTTCGAAGTCGCTGAGGAGATGATCAAGCACTTTATTCGCAAGGTGCACAATCGCCGCTCCTTTGCCCGACCGGAAGTGATCATTTGTGTGCCTTCGGGGTCGACTGCGGTCGAGCGCCGGGCCATCCAGGAATCCGCCGAAAGCGCAGGGGCCCGTATTGCCCACCTGATCGAAGAGCCCATGGCAGCCGCCATCGGCGCCGGCCTGCCGGTCACCGAGCCCACCGGCTCTATGGTGGTCGACATTGGCGGCGGTACGACCGAAGTTGCGGTCTTGTCCTTAGGCGGCATCGTCTATGCCCGCTCGGTCCGAGTTGGCGGTGACAAGCTGGATGAGGCCATCATCGCCTATATACGGCGTAACCATAATCTGCTCGTGGGTGAGGCCTCGGCCGAGCGGATCAAAAAAGAGATTGGGTCGGCCTGCCCGCCTGAGGATGGCGAGGGCGGTACAATGGAGATCAAGGGCCGCGATTTGATGAACGGCGTGCCAAAGGAAATCGTCATTTCCGAGCGCCAGGTGGCGGAATCCTTGGCTGAGCCGGTTGGGGCCATTGTGGAGGCGGTCAAGGTCGCCTTGGAGCATACGGCGCCGGAGCTGGCGGCCGACATCGTGGATAAAGGGATTGTCTTGACGGGGGGCGGCGCGCTTTTGGGCAACATGGACTATGTTCTGCGCGCCTCGACCGGTTTGCCGGTTTTTATCGCTGATGATCCGTTGAGTTGTGTGGCGCTGGGCACCGGCCGTTGCTTGGAGGAACTTAAAGCAATGAAGTCGGTTTTGACCACAAGCTACTAATCTTTATGGAAAAGTGAACAAAAAAGCCTCAACGATTTCTTCATTTTTCTTAAGTAATGACTTAGGGTAACACGAGTTGCCCTGAAAAATGGCTGTGATTACGCCGCGCGAGATGGGGCTCGCGATGCCGTAACGCACGATCCGGAGGACCTGTGAGCAAGCTGGCTGGCTCTGTTTCTCGCGTGGCAACGCCGATCAAGGCGTGGTGGCCCCGGATTGCCTTTATCTTCCTGATTTCCGTGGCTTTTGCCCTCATGCTCTTGGGCCGGTCGGATGCGCTTTTGATCGAACGGGCGCGGGTCGCCGTGATGGATGGTGTGGCGCCCTTTTTGGACCTCTTGGTCCGCCCCGTCGATACGGTGGGCGATGCCATCGCCAGCGCTCAGGAAATGGCGGATTTGCGGGCTGAAAATCAACGCTTGCGATCGCAGAATGAGCGTCTGCTCCATTGGGAGGCCGCCGCTCACCGCCTGGATGCGGAGAATGAGGCCTTGCGGCGCCTCACCAAAATGGCACCGGACCCGCGCATGCGCTATGTGTCGGCCCGGGTTGTAGGTGATCCCGGTGGCGCCTTTGTCCGCTCTGTTCTCATCAACGCCGGCGATCGGGAGGGCATTACCCGCGGTCAGGCGGCTGTAACCGGTGAAGGCCTGGTGGGCCGGATTGCCGAGGTGGGCCAGCGATCGGCCCGGGTGTTGTTGCTCACCGACATGAACAGCCGCATTCCCGTCGTGGTTGGCGGGCGACGATACCGGGCGGTTTTGGGGGGCGATAACACCGCTCAACCTGCCTTACTCTATCTGGGCCCTACGGCCGAAGTCCTGCCCGGTGACAGGGTCGCCACCTCGGGGCACGGCGGGGTTTTTCCCGTCGGCGTACCCGTTGGTTTGGTGTCCCAGGTCGCGGACGGGACCATCAAAGTGCGGCCCTTTGTGGATTGGGATCATATGGAATTCTTGCGCGTCTTGGATTATGAGCTGCCGGGAATTCTTCGTTCCTTGGACAAAACCCTGACGGGCCAGGCTCTGGCCCAGTCCAGCGGGACGGCGGATGTCTCCACACCACCAAGAGGGGGAGAGTCTCAAGAGCCGTGAAACTAACCTTCTGGCAGCGCCTGGATGTTGTCGTCCGCGCTTTGTTTCCCTGTCTCATTACCTTGATGCTGGTGGTGGCCAGCGCCTTGCCCCTTCCCGCACCATCCCTCTCCCACATCATGCCCATGTTGCCGCTGATCGCGGTTTTTTATTGGGCTGTTTACAAGCCTGACCTATTTCCGTTGTGGGCGGTGTTTCTCATTGGCTTGGTGCAGGATCTTTTATCAGGCGGGCCCATTGGTGTTTCGGCCATCGCTTTTTTGTCTCTGCAGGCGGCGGTTAACGCACAGCGCCGGCGCTTTGTATCCGCTTCTTTTGCCAAAATATGGTTGCTGTTTTCTATTTTTTCGGCGGCGGCCTTCGCTTTGATGTGGTTGCTGATTTCCTTCAGCATGATGTTGTTTGTGGATCCCATGCCGCTGCTGTTTCAGTTCTTGCTAACAGTGGCGGTCTATCCTTGTTTTGCATGGCTCATGGTGCGCGGCCAGCGCGCCTTTGAGCGTTAACCCAGCCGTCTTGCGGCGGTTTTCGGGCGGGAGCCAATGGCCAGGAAAGAAGAAGAAAGCGAACGCTCCAAGAGCTTTACCCGGCGTGCGCTGTTTCTGGCCGGGGGGCAGGCCGCCCTGCTGGCGGCCCTGGCGGGCCGGATGTATTACCTGCAAATTGTGGAGTCCGACCGCTATCTGACCTTGGCCGAGGAGAATCGCATCAATCTGCGCCTGGTGCCGCCGACCCGGGGCTATATCGTGGATCGTTTCGGCCAGCCCTTGGCGCGAAACCAGCAGGATTTTCGGTTGGTGATGGTCCGCGAGCAAATTAGTGAGCTGGACGTCACCCTGGCTCGTTTGTCTCAAGTCATCAATCTATCGGATAAGGAGATTGAACGGATCCGCCGGGACATTCGCCGCAAGCGCGGCTTTGTCCCGGTCACGATTCGGGAAAATTTGCCCTGGCGGGATGTGGCCCAGATCGAGGTCAACAGTCCGGATTTGCCCGGCGTTTTTATCGAAGCCGGCGAGACCCGTGAATATCCCTACGGTGGGGTCTTGTCCCATATCCTAGGATACGTGGGTGCGGTGTCGGAAAAGGAGCTGACCGGTGATCCCCTGCTGGAACTGCCGGGATTTAGCATCGGCAAGAACGGCATCGAACTCAAATACGAAGAAAGGCTCCGTGGTGCGGCCGGGACCAGCCAGGTCGAGGTGAATGCCTATGGCCGGGTCATTCGGGAGCTGAGCCGAGAAGACGGTCAGGCCGGACAAACCCTGGTGTTGACCATCGACGCGGGCCTGCAGACTTTTGTTCATCAACGCCTGATGAGTGAGCAAAGTGCCGCCGCCGTGATTCTGGATATCAGAAACGGCGATGTTTTGGCATTGAGCTCCGTACCCAGCTATGACCCCAGTGCCTTCAACATTGGTCTGTCCAACGAACAGTGGCAGGGTCTCATCAATGATCCCCTGCACCCATTGACCAATAAGTCCATCAACGGCACCTTTGCGCCCGGTTCCACCTTCAAGATGATTGTGGCCCTGGCCGCCATGGAGATGGGGATCGGATCAGACTACAAGGTGTTCTGTCCGGGTCATATGCAGCTCGGGCGTTCCCGCTTCCACTGCTGGAAACGGGGCGGGCACGGTTGGCTTAACATGATCCAAGGCATTCAGCGTTCTTGCGACGTCTATTTTTACGACATCGCACGCAAGGTCGGGATCGATAACATTTCGGTCATGGCCAAGCGCTTGGGCCTGGGGGCTCTGACCGGCATCGACCTACCCCATGAGCGGGCCGGCGTGATTCCGACACGCGACTGGAAGTTGGCAAACATCGGCGAGCCCTGGCAGGGCGGCGAGACGTTGGTGACCTCGATCGGACAGGGTTTTGTTTTGACGACGCCCTTGCAGCTCGGGGTGATGGCAGCCCGTTTGGCCAGCGGCAAGGCGGTGACCCCCCGATTGGCCAGGGGTATCCGGGCCGATGTGGCGCCGGAATTTGAGGCGCCGCCAATTCCGGAATTTGAGTCCCTCGGCTTTAAGCAGGCTCATCTCGACATCATTCATCGCTCCATGGATGCGGTCTCCAACAGCGAGCGGGGCACGGCATACGCCTATCGAATCACCGAGGAAGGGCAGGAGTTGGCGGGCAAGACGGGCACGTCTCAGGTGCGTCGCATCACCATGGCCGAGCGCGCCGCCGGAGTCACAAAGAACGAACAGCTGCCTTGGCGTCGGCGGGATCATGGGCTATTCGTCGCCTATGCTCCGATCCACAATCCGCGCTATGCTTGTGCGGTGGTTGTGGAACATGGCGGCGGCTCCAAATCCGCCGCGCCCATCGCCCGTGACATCTTGCTTGAGGCTCAGCGACGAGACCCGGCGGTCCGCCCCACGGTGCCCTTGTTGGCTGACACCGGCAACCTTCTGAACGAGGGCTGAGGCACGTGGCAATTTCTGGCAAGACTCTGCAGTCTCCCACCAAGAACATGAACCTGGCCGAAAAGCTATGGCAGGTTAATTGGGGCCTAATTTTTCTAGTCAGCGCCATCTCCTTTATCGGCTTTACCATGCTCTATTCCGCTGCCGATGGCTCGATGGATCCTTGGGCCTCCCGACAAGCAGTTCGCTTTGCGGCCGGCTTGGTGATGATGCTTTGTTTGGCGGTGGTGGATATTCGCTTTTGGTTCCGCCATGCCTACGGCATTTATTTTGCCGTATTGGTACTTTTGGGTGCCGTTGAAGTTATGGGGACAGTGGGTATGGGTGCCCAGCGCTGGATTGACCTAAAGGTTATTCAGCTTCAGCCTTCCGAACTCATGAAGGTCGCCTTGATCCTGGCATTGGCCCGCTACTTTCATGGTCTGTCTAAAGAAGAAATCGGACGACCCTTTAGTCTGATCGTACCTTTGGGCCTGGTAATCGCTCCGGCGGCCTTGGTTTTAAAACAGCCCGACTTAGGGACTACCTTGGTTTTGGTGGCAGCAGCCGGTGCGGTTTTTTTCTGTGCGGGTGTGCGCTTGTGGAAGTTTGCCCTTGTCATTGTCGCCGGCGGGGCGGCCGTGCCCATCGCCTGGCAATTCTTGCATGAATATCAGCAGCGCCGCGTTTTGACATTTCTGGACCCCGAAACCGACCCTCTGGGCGCCGGCTATCATATTCTGCAGTCTAAAATAGCTTTGGGCTCGGGCGGATTGACCGGCCGAGGCTTCTTGCAGGGCACCCAGGCCCATTTGAACTTTCTTCCTGAGAAACAGACCGATTTCATCTTTACCATGATGGCCGAGGAATGGGGCATGATCGGTGGCCTATGCCTCTTAGTGCTCTACGCATTGGTTCTGGCCTACGGCTTTGCCATTGCACTGCGCTGTCGGAACCGCTTCGGGTCTCTCTTGGCGGTGGGTTTGACGGTAAACCTTTTCCTCTATGTCTTCATCAACATCGCCATGGTCATGGGGCTCGTGCCCGTGGTCGGCGTGCCCCTGCCGTTGATCTCTTACGGCGGCACGGCCATGCTCACGGTCATGGCCGGCTTCGGCCTTCTCATCTCCGCTTCCGTCCATCGGGATATCCGCATCTCCCGACGCGGGGTCGCCGAACAGCTTTAGGCAAATTCCGTTTTCGATGATGTCGCCAAAGAGCTTTCCGCATCTACCAAAACACCCGCAGGATGAGGGCGGCGGCTAGGACCATCAGGACAAAAAGGGCAATCTTCTTAAAAGTCGCCACGTCGGTGAGGACAAAGCCCCGATGTCCCAAAAGGGCACCGACCACGATTACGGGGACGAAAAGGGCCGTGCGCCAAAGAACCGTTTCTCCAATAAATCCCTGGCTGGCAAACATGGCCGTGCCCATGAGGTCCGTGCCGAAGAAAAAAGCAACGATTGAGGCGCGCCCGGCGGTGACGCCGATGGGCGAGGAAAAATAAAACAAGACCACCGGTGGCCCGGCGATACCCATGCTCCCATTCAACACACCGGCCACTGCGCCAATGCCAAAGGTGGCGCCCTGTCCCGGCTCCTTTTTGAAGCTATAGCCTTGCAGCATGAGGATGGCCAAAATAAAAACGGCTGCGGCAAGGCCGATTCGAATGGGGTCCGCCGGCAAAGAGGCCAGACCGTAAATCCCCAACGGCGTAAAGACAGCGGTCCCGGCCATGAGAGTCAAAATGGATTTCCAGCGCACGTCCTGCCAGACCTGGGGCAACAGCACCAGGCTGGTGATGACCTCGAACATCAACACCATGGGCACCACTTCCAAGGGCGGCAGCAGCAACGAAAGGCTCGTAACCCAAAACATGGAGGCGCCGAACCCGGTGTAGCCCTTCAAGAAAGCGCCGGCAAATACCGCCAGGAGGCCTAGGGCGAGGAAGACGCCGTCCAGGGCGACAAGGGAAGAAATCTGCTGCAGCATGGTCAAGGCGCGCTGTCTATGGGTGCCGGCGGCAAAGGCGCGCCGGAAGGAACCCTCATATCAGGCTTTTTGGCGGGCCTCTACTGCCAAAAAAGGCCCGTCCATTGGTCCAGACTGCTGGATTGGACTATTGGTCCAAGGCGTAGCCGAAGCCCCGCACTGTGCGAATTGGGTCGCTGCCGGCTTCCTTGCGCAAGGCCTTGCGAAGGCGCCCAACATGGACATCGACGGTGCGCATATCGATATCCTTTTCCATGCCCCAAACCCGATCGAGCAACTGGTCACGACCCCAGACTCGCCCCGGGTTCTCTAAGAGAGTGCAGAGCAAGCGAAACTCGGTTGGGCCAAGGCGGACATCATGGTTCTTATAGCTCACCCGATGCTTTTCCGTGTCGACCGAAAGTTCGGCATGAGATAGAAACTGTCCCACACTGGCAGGCCTCACACGCCGCAGCATGGCCCGCACGCGGGCAATCAGCTCTCCCACCGAATAGGGCTTGACCACATAGTCGTCCGCACCTGTATCCAGACCTCGCACACGGTCGGTTTCCTCACCGCGCGCGGTGAGCATCATCACCGGTATCTGTGCCGTATCTCGGCCTCTTTTGAGTTGCCGACAGACCTCGATGCCCGGCACGATCGGTAACATCCAATCCAGGATAATCAAATCCGGGAAGCTTTCCTGCGCCGAAAGCAAACCCTCCTCGCCGTTCATGGCGCGGGTGACCCGAAAGCCTTCCTTTTCTAAATTATAAGCGAGCAGTTCCATCTGAGGAAGTTCGTCCTCAATGACCAAGATGTGCGGTGATAATGGGTTTACCATGGCGGCCATTTGATGTTGATGAGGCAGGCTATTCATTAGGAAGCTTCTGAGTCGACGGCGATATAACTGGTTTTATCGCTCTTTGGCCTGTCATCGCCCGGTAGGGTACCGGAGACCAGATAGTGGACCTGTTCGGCGATGTTGGTGGCATGATCGCCCATCCGTTCGAAGTTCTTGGCAATGAACAAGAGGTGCATGCAGGGCGAAATATTGCGGGGGTCTTCCATCATGTAGGTTAAGAGCTCGCGGAAGAGGGAGTTGTGCATAAGGTCCACCTCCTCATCCCGATCCCGCAACAGGTCGGCGGTTTCCAAATCCCGCGCCACATAAGCATCGATGACGCCGCGGACCATTTCTTGGACTGTCGCACTCATCCTTTTCATGGTGGCGGTGGCGGCATCCACGGGCGGCGTTTTACCCAGTGTGCTGCTGCGCTTGGCAATGTTTTTCGCGTAATCGCCGATGCGCTCCACATTGCCGGCGATCTTAAGCACCGAAACAACACCGCGCAGGTCCTGAGCCAAGGGTTGGCGTTGTGCCAGGATCTGAATCGCCAGTTCGCCGATTTCCAGCTCCAAACGGTCGACCTGCTTGTCGCTCGCCTTAACTTTCTGGACCAGTTCAAGGTCTTGGCGAAAAAGACAGGTGACGCAGTCTTGAATCTGCGCTTCAACCAACCCTGACATTTCTAAGACAAGCCCCTCGATGCGCCTGAGCTCATCGTCGAAGGATGTTACGATATGGGGATCGGTGGTCATGGCGGTCTCCGAACTCATCCGATGCGGCCGGTGATGTAGTTTTCAGTGCGTGTGTCTTGTGGCGACGTGAAGATCTGCTCGGTCGCGCCTTGTTCGACCAGCTCGCCCAAATGGAAAAAGGCGGTCTTTTGAGAAACCCGGGCCGCTTGCTGCATGGAATGGGTCACGATGATGATCGTGAACTGCTCCCGCAGCTCGTCAATCAGTTCCTCAATCTTGGCCGTAGCGATGGGGTCCAGGGCGGAACAGGGCTCGTCCATCAGAATCACTTCCGGTTCGATGGCGATCGCCCGGGCGATGCACAGGCGTTGCTGCTGACCGCCCGACAGGCCGGTCCCGGGCTGATCCAGGCGATCGTGAACCTCGTCCCAAAGACTGGCCCGGCGCAGACTGCGCTCGACAATCTCCATCAGCTCGTCGCGTGCCGAGGCGATCCCATGAATCCGGGGTCCATAGGCAACATTGTCAAAGATGGATTTTGGGAAGGGATTGGGTTTTTGAAAAACCATGCCCACGTGTGCCCGCAACGCCACCACATCGACCGCTGGGGCATAGATGTTTTGCCCTTCAATATTGATCACGCCCTCAACCCGGCAGCCCTCGATCAGATCATTCATACGATTTAGGCAGCGCAGGAACGTGGTCTTGCCGCAGCCCGACGGCCCGATCAGGGAGGTAACCTGATTGCGCTCGAAATCGATGGCGATGTCGTTGAGAGCCTGTTTGGTGCCGTAGTAAACATTCACGCCACGGGCCGATATGGCGGGCGGCATGTGAGCGCCGACAGCGCTCATGATGTCCGGACTATCGCTTGCGTCAACCTGCATCAGCATCAAGGTCTCCTAAAATCTGCGTTCATATTTACGCCGCAGGATGATGGCGGCAAGATTCATCAATACGAGAAATAACAACAACACAATGATCGCCGCCGAGGTCTTTTCCAAGAAAGCCCGCTCGGGGCTGTCCGCCCACAAAAAGATCTGCACCGGCAGCGCAGTGGCGGGCTTTACGATACTGTTTGGCACATCCACGATAAAAGCCACCATACCGATCATCAACAAAGGGGCGGTTTCGCCCAATGCCCGGGCCATGCCCACAATGGCTCCGGTCAGCATGCCCGGCATGGCAAGGGGTACCACATGATGAAAGGTGGTCTCAATGCGACTCGCTCCCAGGCCCAGGGCCGCCTCACGCACCGAAGGCGGCACGGCGCCCAGGGCGGCCCGTGCCGCGATAATGATGGCGGGCAGGGTCATGAGTGCCAAGACCATACCACCTACGAGAGGTGAGGATCGGGGTAGCCCAAAGACGTTGAGGAGAATGGCCAACCCCAAAAGCCCGAAAACGATGGACGGCACCGCCGCCAGATTATTGATGTTGACTTCGATGATCTCGCTGATGCGATTTTTCTTGGCAAACTCTTCCAGATAAATGGCGGCGAAAACGCCCACCGGAAAGCAAATCAAAAAGCAAACCGTCAGGCTCAGGGCTGATCCCACCAAGGCGCCCAGGATGCCCGCCAACTCCGGCTCGCGGGAATCGCCGCTGGTAAAAAAGCGCGCATTGAAGGTGCGTCGCAGGTTGCCTTGCGCCTCCAGATGATCGACCCATCCCAGCTCCTGGTCGGTAATGCGCCGCTGACTTTCGTCTAGGCTGACGTCGACCTTGCCCTTGATCAGCTGGTCGATCTCGTCGGAGGCTAAAAACCAAATTTCGTGCGTACTACCGAGTAGCGCGGGATCGCTTGTGACTTTGAGCTGCAGTTCAAAGCCAGCATCGGGGCTCAGCAAACCATAGAGCTTGCGCCGCTCGCCACGTTTCGTGACTTCCGGGAACTCGGCTTTCAGCGCATCTTTGACGATTTTACCGTAGTCGGCGCCCCGCAGATACTGCGGGTCGATGGCCTCTGGGCCCAGGTTCACCGGCAGACGAATGTCCGTCTGGGTCAAAGCACCAACGGCAAACCAGCCGATGGTGATCGTCATGGCGAGCAGGAAACCTAGCGCCGAAGTGATGGCCAGTCGACCACCCCAAATGAATCGGCGCTCGGCGGCATGCCGCTTCTTCAGGCCGATCTGCTGAGCGCCAAAGGGATCAGTCATATTGCTCTCGGTAATGCTTGACGATCTTCAGCGCGATCACGTTGAGGATCAAGGTTGCGACAAACAGCAAGAGCCCGAGGGCAAAGGCCGACAGGGTTTTGGCGCTGTCAAATTCCTGGTCACCGGTCAGCAGGGCCACGATCTGCACGGTTACCGTCGTCACGGCTTCAAGGGGATTGGCGGTAAAGTTGGCGGACAGGCCGGCAGCCATGACCACGATCATGGTCTCGCCGATGGCCGTTGAGACGGCCAACAACAGACTACCGGCGATACCCGGCAGGGCCGCCGGTAATACCACCTTCTTGATGGTCTCCGCATGGGTGGCGCCCATTCCCAAGGAGGCGTCACGCAGGGACTGGGGCACGGAATTGATGACGTCGTCGGACAGGGATGAGATCAACGGCATGATCATCACGCCCATCACCAGGCCGGCAGCCAGCGCGCTTTCCGAGGCTACCTCCAGTCCCAGGCTGCCGCCCGTATTGCGGATCAAAGGGGCAATGATGAGCGCCGCGAAGAAACCATAAACCACCGTGGGTACACCGGCCAGCATCTCCAGCAGGGGCTTGACGATGCTCCGGGTCTTGGGCCCGGCGAATTCCGCCAAGTAAACGGCGGATGCGAGGCCGATTGGAGTCGCGACCATCATGGCGATGGCGCTGATCAGAAGGGTGCCGGTTATGAGCGGAATGGCGCCGAACTTGCCTGCGGCGCCGATTTGGTCCGACCGGATGGCGGTTTGCGGGCTCCACTCGAGGCCAAATAGAAATTCGGTGACGGGAACTTTCTCAAAAAACCGCAGGGCTTCGAAAAGCAGCGACAAAACGATGGCAATGGTCACGGCAATCGCGACCAAGGAACAGCCGATCAAAACGGCCATGATCAGCCGTTCGAAAAACCTGGATTTTCGTCGGGTGGTCAGGTCGACTTTCGGAATGTCCAGGCTGGCCATCTTATTTGCTCGGTATAAATTAAATCCAATTGCGGAAAAGTGTCAGGGGCGGCCTTGGGGGGAGGGGAAAAGTCCGCCCCTGACGGTAAAGGCACTCTTTACATGGACAGGTTGTCGAGATTCTTGACCGATGCGGCCCAGGTGGCCCGCTCTTCATCGGTCATGGGGATCAGGCCTTTGTCGGCCAGATAGCCTTCTTCACCCCATGCCTTATCGCTGGTGAATTCGGCGAGGAACGCCTCGATACCGGGGACCTCGCCCACGTGCGCCTTTTTGACGTAGAAGTACAAAGAGCGCGAGACGGGATAGTCACCCACGGCGATGGCGTCGAACTCAGGGGCCACGCCGTCAACGGTGCTGCCCTGCAGGACGTCGCCGTTTTGATCCAGGAAGCTAAAGCCGAACACACCCAAGGCATCCGGATTGGCTTGCAGTTTTTGAACGATCAGATTGTCGTTCTCGCCGGCCTGGATGTAGTGGCCGTCTTCACGGACTGTGTGGCAGAGAGCCTTATAGGCGTCTTTGTCCGTAGACTTGAGTTCCTTGACCCAATCGAAGGACTTGCAACCCCCCTCCAGGGCCAGCTCGGCAAAGGCATCGCGGGTGCCCGAGGTCGGCGGCGGGCCCAGTACTTCAATCTTCACGTCCGGAAGCTCCGGATTGACTTCGTTCCAGGTGGAGTAGGGATTGGGGATCGTACCACCATTTCCGTCGGGAACATCCTTGGCAAGGGCCAGGAAAACGTCCTTGAGGCTCAAGTTATATTGATCGCTCTCGCGGGAGTTGGCCATGACGATGCCATCATAGCCGATCTTGACTTCCAAAACATCGGTGACGCCGTTCTCGGCGCAGGTTTCCACTTCCGAGGACTTGATCCGACGGGACGCGTTGGTGATGTCGGGGGTGTCCAGCCCCAAACCGGAGCAGAACAGTTTCAAGCCACCGCCGGAGCCGGTGCTCTCAACCACCGGGGTATTGAAATCGGTCGATTTGCCGAATCGTTCGGCAACAGTGGTGGAAAAGGGAAAGACCGTGGAAGACCCGACGATTTGGATCTGGTCACGCGCAGATGCTGCGCCGGTACTGAGGGAAAAGGCAATACCGCTGGCGGCAAGGGCCACCGCGATGGATTTCAGCTTGGGCATATTCTGGGTTCTCCTATGACAATGATGCCAACGCGATAAACTCACCGCAGCGGTAGCGCCTTCACATGAAGTCCATATGACAGTTTTATTTCACTTTTGTGACAGTGCATCTTGCCCCCGAAAAAGTCTTAGAATCGAGGCGCTTATAACCCAAAAAAAGCTTATCAGATGATCGGCCAGAGCCGCCGCCCGTAGCGTTTGGGGTACCAGGTGATGGGCTAAGGCTTAGGGTGCCAAGCTCGTGGGCAGGTAAACGGTGAATTTACTGCCTTGACCCTCTTGGCTCTCGATCAGCAGGCGCCCGCGGTGGCGGTTCAAGATATGCTTGACGATGGCCAGGCCCAGACCCGTACCCCCCTTGTCCCGCGAGCGAGATTTATCGACCCTGTAAAAGCGTTCGGTCAGGCGTGGGATTTCTTCAGCCGGGATGCCCGGACCCTGATCCTCCACCGAAACAGCGAGCGCAGGGCCGGCGATGCCACGGACCCTTTCGACCTTGTCCAAAGAGATGACAATATCCGTGTCTGCGGCTCCGTATTTGATGGCATTCTCGATCAGGTTACGGATCACTTGGGTCAACTCGTCCTCGTCACCTTGGATGGGTCTTATATTGGGTGAGGGCGAGACGTGCAGTTTCTTTCGTTCCTTTTGTGCCTCGACATTCAAGGTTTCCAGGACTTGTTGAACCACCGCATGCATGTCGACCCTGCCATCCGGGCGAATGCGGGCTCGATCTTGCACCTTTGAGAGGGACAACAGGTCCCCGATCAGGCGCGTCATGCGTTGCGCCTCGTTCTCCATAAAGTTCAAAAACCGCGTTTGGGCCGCTGCATCGTTTCGGGCGGGGCCTTTGAGGGTCTCCACAAATCCAGCCAGGCTGGTCAGCGGAGAGCGCAGTTCGTGACTCACGTTGGCAACAAATTCACTGCGAATTTTCTCCGCATCGCGGATCTGCGACACGTCCTCCAGGCAAATGGCCACGCGGGCGGCGTTGTCTTGATCTTTCAGTCGGCACACCGTCACCCGAAAGAAGGTCAAGGGTTGGAGGGAATGGGTAAACTCGGTGCGCGCTTGCGCTTCACCGCCGTAGACTTGATCTATGGCGGCCAAACAATCGGGATTGCGGACCACACGAACGAAGTCCTGCCCAATCTCTGCCCCGTCGAAACTCTGTGCGCCGGCTTGATTGAGGTCGACGATCTCCCGGTCCGGACCCAGCACAAAGATGGCGGTGCCCAGGGCGTCCAACAGAGTCGCCACATCCGGATCGATCACTGTGTTGTTTTCAGGCATACGCCACATCCCGGTCCCGCACCTCTGAGCCGAAAGCCTAAACACGGCCCCGCCGGGTCACGCAAACAAATTCTTGCGGACCCTTGTGCCAAAGCGGCCGTCCACGGGTTTGTGAGAGAACGGGGAGAGTTTCCAAGAGGCCACTTTTCCTATCGGCCTCAAGCGCGCGGATCAGGTTCCAATGGGAAGCCGGTAAGGGAAAAATCTCCCATTCCATTTTCCTTTATGATTGTATACAATAGTATCCAATATAGATTCTCTAGTCCTTTAACCTTTAAAAGAGGAGCCTCTTGAACAGCTCTTTTGATTTGCCGCCGTCGGCGGATGTAATTGTGGTCGGGGGCGGCAACGCCGCGCTGTGTGCTGCCTTGTCGGCGCACGAGGCCGGGGCACGGGTTCTGGTGCTGGAGCGCGCGCCCTTCGAAGAATCCGGGGGAAACAGTCGCTTTACCGCGGGCGCGATCCGCTGTGTCTATAAGGGGGTAGAGGACCTACGCCGTCTCATGCCGGACCTCACAGACGAGGAAGTCGCCCAAACGGACTTCGGCACCTACACCGATGAACAGTTCTTCGATGACATGGGACGCGTCACCGAATACCGCTGCGATCCGGACTTGGTCGAACTCCTTGTGCGGCGTAGCTTTCCCACTTTGGAATGGATGCGAACCAAGGGCATCCGTTTTCAGCCGATCTGGGGCCGACAAGCCTTTAAAGTCGGAGGTCGTTTTAAGTTTTGGGGCGGCTTAACCATCGAAGCCTGGGGCGGCGGCCCCGGCCTGGTAGACGGCTTGACGGCGGCGGCCCAAAAAGCCGGCATTCAAATTTGCTATGGCGCGCGCGCCCTTTCTTTGATGGCCGGCGATCAAGGAGTAACGGCTGTAAAGGTGCGTCAAGACGGGCGCACGGTGGCGATTCCAGCGAAAGCAGTTGTCTTGGCGGCAGGCGGCTTTGAGGCCAACCACGAATGGCGGGCCCGCTACCTGGGGCCGGGCTGGGACCTGGCCAAGGTCCGCGGCTCCCGCTTCAACACCGGTGACGGCATTCGCATGGCTTTGGATATCGGGGCGGCGCCCTATGGCCATTGGTCCGGCTGTCACGCCGTGGGCTGGGACCGCAATGCGCCCGAGTTTGGCGATCTGGCGGTGGGGGATGCCTTTCAAAAACACTCCTATCCCTTCTCGATCATGCTCAACGCTCATGGCAAACGCTTTGTTGACGAGGGCGCGGACTTTCGCAACTACACCTATGCCAAATACGGTGGTGTCATCCTCAACCAGCCGGGCCAATTCGCTTGGCAGATCTTCGATCAAAGGGTCACCCATCTGCAGCGCGACGAATACCGCATTCGACAGGTTACAAAGGTCACGGCCCCCACCTTGGAAGCCTTGGTGGAAAAGCTGGAGGGGGTCAACGCCGATCAGGCGCTGGCGACCATTCGTGCCTTTAACGATGCGGTGGATGAAAGCGTCCCCTTTGATCCCAACATAAAGGATGGCCGTGCCGCACATGGCCTGGAAATTCCTAAATCCAACTGGGCCAACAAGCTGGACCAGCCACCCTTCGAGGCTTACGCGGTTACCTGTGGTGTCACCTTTACCTTCGGCGGCTTGCGCATCGACAAGCTGGGACAGGTGATAGACGGAGATGGGCAGGCCATTCCGGGTCTCTATGCTGCCGGTGAGCTGGTCGGTGGTTTGTTCTACTTCAACTATCCCGGTGGAACTGGCCTCATGGCAGGTGCCGTTTTTGGTCAGCTGGCCGGTCAATCGGCCGGTGCCCAGGCGACAAGTGGTAGGAGCGCGGCTGAATAATGGGTGCGTCACCGCCATCGGGAGTCCTGAAGCTCGCGGCCTCCAAGAGAAAAAAAGAAGCGGGTAAGAAGACCGGGCGTCGCATAGGCGGTAATGCCTCGCGAGCCGATCATGTGCGCGAGGAAATACGCGGCGCTATTCAAAGCGGTCGTTACAAGCCCGGCGAGCGCATTCGTGAAGCTGAGGTGGCGGACTGGCTCAAAGTCTCTCGCACTCCGGTCCGCGAGGCCTTGCGGCGCCTGGAATCCGAGGGCCTGCTGACATTCGAATCCTGGCGCGGCGTTGTCGTGGCGGATCTAGATCGCCAGCAGATCAGCGAACTCTATGCCATGCGCGAGGTGCTTGAGGGCGCGGCCGCGCGCCTGGCTGCGCGTCATATCGACGAGGGTGAAATTGAGCTGTTGGATCTCCTGCTAGAGCGTGCCGATGAAACCGCAGGTGCGGACGAGTTGGCGGCGGTGAACCGTCAGTTTCACGAGACCATTTACGCCGCTGCTCACAACCGCTACCTGGTGCAAACCCTGGCCCAGCTCCGCAATGCCCTGGCGCTTCTGCGCGGCACGACCTTTTCCATACCCGGGCGGGCCGCGGCGGCGGCTGAGGAGCATCGGGTCATTGTATCAGCAATCCGCGAGCGGGACCCGGACAAAGCCGAGGCCGCGGCCAGATCCCACATCCGGGCGGCGCAAAGGGCGCGCTTGCGCTTGTTGATAGAGGGGGCCGAGCGGTGAGCAAATGGCGCGCGGCAATCGAAAAGGCCGGCCCCTTGCCGAGTTATATGCTGATTGAGGGCGGACGGGTCGCTCTCGACGGTCGGGATGAAATCGAAACCCGCGATCCTGGGTCGGGCGAATACCTTACCGCCGTGCCCTCGGGAACGAAAGGCGATGTGGCACACGCAGTGACGGCGGCCAAGTCGGCCCTGTCCGGCCCTTGGGCGGACTTGGATCCTAAGGCGCGAGGGCGTTTGCTGTACAAGGCCGGTGAGGCCATCGAAGACCAGGTCGAGCGGCTGGCCTTCATTGAGACCCTGGACAGCGGTAAACCCTTGAATGATGCACGGGTAACCGTCCAGCGAACGGCCGACTTTTTCCGCTATTACGGCGCCATGGTGGACAAGCTGGAGGGCACCACCGTGCCTCTGGGCGATGAAAAGCTTTGCTTTACCGAGCGGATTCCCCTTGGGGTGACCGGTCACATCGTCCCTTGGAACGTGCCGATTTCCATGGTGGCGCGGGGCCTGGCGCCGGCCTTGGCCTGCGGCAATACGGCGGTCATTAAACCGGCGGAGGACACGCCCCTGACGGCGATCATGCTGGTTGAGATTTTGCAGTCGGTGGGTCTGCCGCCGGGTGTGGTCAATGTGGTGACCGGGCGCGGCTCCGTGGCTGGACAGGCGTTAAGCGAGCATCCGGAAGTGGACCATCTCACCTTCACCGGATCGGTGGGCACAGGAAAAAAGGTCATGACCGCTGCGGCCGGACACTTGGCCTCGGTGACCTTGGAGCTGGGCGGCAAGTCGCCGCACCTGGTTCTCCAAGATGCGGATCTGGACCGGGCGGTGCCCGATATTTTAAAAGGCGTTTACAAAAACGCCGGGCAAATCTGCTCGGCGGGGACCCGCTTGCTGGTCGAGCGGCCTATTCACAACACCTTGATGGACCGCCTCGTGGCTGGGGCTGAAAGCTACGTCGTGGGACATGGCCTTGACAACCCGGACATGGGTCCTTTGATTTCAGCTCGCCAGCTCGAAACCGTGACGGGATTTGTGACACGCGCTCACGATCGCGGTCTGGGCTTCAGCACGGGCGGGGAACCCCTTAAAGTACCGGGCTGCGAAGGGGGGCACTTTTTCGCTCCTACCATTGCCGATAACGTGCCGCCCGACGACGAACTGGCCCAATCGGAAATCTTCGGGCCGGTCCTATCAGTCATACCCGTCGACAGCTTGGGTCAGGCAATCCAGATTGCCAATGGCACGGCCTATGGCTTGGCTGCCGGCGTGCACACCGCGGACATCAGCAAGGCCTTTCGCTTTGCTCGTGCCGTCCAGGCTGGCCAGGTTTTTGTGAACGGTTATCACAGCGCCGGTGACACGGTTCCCTTCGGCGGCATGAAAGACAGCGGGATTGGCCGAGAAAAAGGCCTGGCCGCGCTGAATGCCTATTGCCAAGTCAAGGCGGTTACGGTGACCTTATGAGCCGATGAGGAAAAGGTGATGAGCACAGAACCCACCCCCCAAGATCGCTTTTACGCCATTGCGGAGCAGGGTCTTTGTATCGGCTGCGGCCTGTGTCAGGCGGTGGCTGGGCCCGATAAGGTGGCGGTGACAAAGACGACGACGGGCTATGAGCGTCCAATCGTGGTGGGTGATTTGGATCATGATACCGTCGATAAGATTTATGACATCTGCCCGGGTACGCGAATCGAGGGTCTGCCCGAAGCCTTGATCGACGACCGGACCAAGCACGACAACGTGTGGGGGCCGTGGCGCCGCATGGTGAGGGCCTGGGCTAGCGACCCGCAAGTCCGCTTCGAGGCCGCCACCGGGGGTGTGCTCAGTTCCCTGTCCCTCTTTTTACTGTCCAGTCGACGCGTGGACTTCATCCTCCATGCCAAGGCCTCGACAAGCGAGCCTACCTTCGGCGAACGTCACTTGAGCTTCACCCAAGCCCAGGTAATGGCGGGGGCGGGCTCACGCTATGGGCCTACGGCGCCCTTGGTCGATGTGACTCATATCTTGGATCGGGATCAGCCTTTTGCTTTCATCGGCAAGCCCTGCGACATCGCTGCCCTGCGGAACTATGCTCGCCATGATCCGCGTGTGAACCGCTTGGTGAAATACTATCTGACACCCGTGTGCGGTGGTTTTGCCCCACCGCCATTCACCGAGAACTTCATCCGGCGCTCGGGCTTTAATCCTGCCGAGGTGACGGCTTTTCGTTATCGCGGGCGGGGCTGCCCCGGACCGCATCGTATCGAGACGCCCGAGCGCGCCTTAGAGGTGCACTACCTGGATTTCTGGGGTGAAGACGAGAGTCAATGGAGTCTCCCCTTTCGCTGCAAGATCTGCCCCGACGGGATCGGCGAGGCGGCCGATATCGCCGCGGCGGATTCTTGGCCAGGCGGTTCGCCGAGCCGCGAGGATAGCGAGAGCGATCCCGGCACCAATGCTGTTGTGGTGCGCACGGCTGCCGGCGTGGAGCTGATGGAAGCGGCGGAGGCGGCGGGGGCCCTCACAATCGAATACGATGTGACACCTGACGAGATGAGCCACTACCAGCCCCACCAGATGCGCAAAAAGTACTCTGTCTGGGCGCGTCACCAGGGATTGGCGGATGAGGGCCGCATTGTCCCCAAGACCGCGCGTCTGAGGATCCAGGATTTGGCCGACGAGCTGCCGGCGGCCACCAACGACTATCAGCGTCAAGGCACCCGGCGCCGAGTTCGTGAAGGCAAAGTTCAAGAACCCAGGCCAGCAGTGGCTACGAAGACTTAGCCGGTTTAAAAAGATCCTTGCGCAGGGTGCTGAGCGCCTCGGGGTCGATCTTCACGTGGATCACCGCCGGCTCTTTGCTGGCCAAGGCATCCTTGAGGGCCTGACCTAATGCCTCGGCAGTGTCCGCGGCAAAACCTTTGGCGCCACAAAGCGCCGAGACTTTATCATAGGCGGGCGACTCGATCTCGGCGCCCAACAGGCGGCCGCCGAAGAACTCTTCTTGATAGGCCTTTTCCGCGCCCCAGGCCCCGTTGTCCAGCACCACCGCCACGACCGGCAGCTTGTAACGCACCGCCGTTGTGATCTCGGCCATGGTAAAGCCGAAACCCCCATCGCCCATTACGGATACCACACTCCGGTCTGGGGCGGCGGCTTGGGCGCCCAGCGCCGCCGCGTAACCGAAGCCCACCAGGCCGAAATCCAGCGGTGTGACCAGGCCCGGCGCCTGATGGTGTGCTAAGCGGTCGGCAGCTTGTAGACAGGCATTGCCTGTGTCCAAGGTGACGATGGCGTCATGGGGCAGGGCCTTGCGAATTTCCGCCAAGGCCCGTCGGGGCTGCATGGGGGCGCTCTCATCGGCCGCCTCGGCCGCACGCTCCGCCATCAGATCGGCCCAGTCCGCCTGGAAGCTCCTCAGCCAGCCGGCCCAGTTTTCTTTGGCGATAGGTCGGCTCGCCGCGGCCGAAACAAGGGCTTTGGCGCTTTGCGTTGCGTCGGCCTGCAGGCCTAATGCCACGGGGAAATAGCGGCCAACGGCGCTGCCTTCCACGTCTACCTGGACGATTTTTGCGGTGGCGGAGATATAGTCGTGGCTGAGAAAAGTGGAGTTGAAGGCCAGGCGTGCGCCCAGCACCAGCAAGAAGTCGGCCTCCCGGGTCAGGCGGCTGGCCACCCGGTTGCCGCGAGGGCCGCCTTGCCCGGCAAAGAGGGGATGACCGTGGGGCATCACATCCCCGTGCCCGGTCGAAGCGACGACCGGAACCTCCAGCTTTTTCGCCAGGTTTTGAAGGACAGCCGTTCCTCCGGACCACTTCAACCCGCCGCCCGCGACAATCACCGGTGATTTGGCACGGTCGAGCATATCAAGGATCGCTGTGATGTCGTCGGGGCTCGGCGGGCCGCCCTGGGCCAGGGTTATAGGTCCAGGGGCTGGTGGTGCCACTTCGGCGGCAAAAACATCCCGCGGGACATGCAGCACCACCGGACCGCGCCGCCCGGACAGGGCCAGGCGCATGGCGTCGCGCAGCATCTCCGCCAGGCGATCCGCTTCGGTGACCAGGATGGAGCGCTTGCAAATTGGGGCAAAGAGGGCGACCTGATCCACCTCTTGAAAGGTGTCCTTGCCCAGATCGCGCCGGCTGATGGCCCCGGCGATCACCACCAAGGGCGAATAAGCCAAATGGGCT
>JBCCHN010000076.1:0-24420 GCA_039028695.1 Pseudomonadota bacterium | reverse complement strand
CGTTTGTCCGGCGCGATGTCGATTTTCTTCTGAGAGTCAAAAAGCTGCCGTCCCTCAATGGTGATGTGACCTGAATCCGGCCGCATCAGTCCGGCAATGAGGTTGATCAAGGTGGACTTGCCCGCACCGGATCGGCCGAAAATCGCGGTGATACCGTCGCTGGCACAGGTCAAGTCCGCCGCAAGCTGAAAGGCCCCCAGGCTTTTGCGAACCGAAAGGTCGATCATGAGGTCGCTCCGATCCGCCGTTGCACTCGCCGTGCGATGATCTCCGAGGCTGCCAAGGCAACCAAGGAAATGACAACGGAAAGAAGCGCTAGTCGAAGGGCCGCTTCTTCGCCACCGGCCGTTTGGGTCAAGCTATAGAGCGCAAGGGGCAGGGTCCGCGTTTCACCGGGAATATTGGCTGCAAAGGTGATGGTGGCACCGAATTCCCCTAAGCTGCGGGCGAAGGCCAAGAGAATGCCAGCAATGATACCCGGTGCCATCAGCGGCAACGTGACGCTAAAAAAGACGTCCCATCGACTGGCCCCCAGGGTTCGCGCTGCCGCTTCCAACTTGCGGTCGACACTTTCAAGGGATAGCCGCATGGCCCGCACCATAAGCGGAAAGGCCATGACCGCCGCGGCCAAGGCAGCGCCCTGCCAAGTGAAGGGTAAAACAATGCCGAAGGTCTCATAAAGCCACCGGCCGAAGGGCCCTTGGCGGCCCAATAGGACCAGCAGCAGATAGCCTACGACCACCGGCGGCAGCACCAAGGGCAGGTGGACAAGGCCATTCACCAGCGTCTTCCCAACAAACTCCCGACGGGCCAAAAGCCAGGCCATGGCGATGCCGAGGGGAAGGCTGACCAGGACGCTCCAGAAAGCCACTCTAAGGGACAGGCCGATCGCCTCCAGTTCCAGATCGCTGAGGGGCTGCGTCACGGATCAGCCTTCCCCACCGAGGAATTGAAATCCATGATCCAGGAAAATTTGCCGCGCCACGGGACCGGAAAGAAACGCAAAAAAATCTTGTACGGCCGGCCGGTCCCGATTGGCAATAACCGCTGCGGCGTAGGTTATGGAACCGGTCAGGTTCTTCGGAAAGGCCACCATTGTCTTTACATCGGGAGAAATCATGGCGTCGGAGCGATATACCAGACCAAAGGGTGCTTCTCGACGCTCGACCATTGTTAAAGCCCGGCGCACATCGCTGGCAAAAGCCAGATGGGGCTGCAGCCTTTCCCAAAGCCCCAACCGTGTTGCGAGAGCCTTGGCATAGATCCCAGCGGGGACATGACTTGGATCGCCTACCACCAAACGAGCCTCGCCGGAGGCTTGCTCCAAGAGCGCCGTAATTTTTTGCAAATCCTGCTGAGGCCTGGCGCCCGCGAGACTTACTTCCGTTTCGGCATGGGTAATTAAGACCAATTCATTGGATAGTCGGTCCCAAATTAGGCTCTCGTGCAACAGGGATAACCCGGCCAGGTGGTCAATCCATTGACGGTTGGCGGATAGAAATATGTCCGCCGGGGCACCTTGGGCGATTTGCTTTGCCAGCGTGGAAGAAGCCGCAAATACGGTGGACACCTCAATTGCTTGCTCTTCCTCAAACTGGGCCGTGACAGCTTGAAGGGCATCAGCGGTGCTGGCGGCGGCGAAAACGGTTATCTGTTCGGCCCCTGATTTGGTGGTCGCAAGGGCGGAAAGCAGCAAGAATGCGATGCTTCCCAAAAAGCCTCTTATACTAAGTCTTCCAAGCGCCCGCTGTCCTCGCAATCCGCTAACCCTTGCCGCCATAGAGGTCCTCCGGCCGTACCAGGACAGGGAGCTTTTCTTCAAGTGTCCCGGATGCATCCGTTTCCAGATAAAAACAGGAACGACGCCCGGTGTGGCAAGCAACACCAAGTTGGTCGACCAGCAGCAGCAAGGTATCTCCGTCACAGTCCAGACGCATTTCAATAAGCCTCTGGCGCTGGCCCGACTGCTCCCCTTTGCGCCACATGGCCTGCCGAGACCGAGACCAGTAACACACTTGCCCTGTCTCCAATGTCTCTCCGATGGCGGCCGCGTTCATCCAAGCCATCATCAAGACCTCGCCGCTATCGTGTTGTTGGGCGATGGCCGGAATCAGGCCCTGATCGTTGAATTTCAAGGCACCGGAGAGGGGGTCGGGGAGTTGCATGAATGTGACTGCCTTTGTTGCGGACCATTCCGAACCTTGCGGTGATCGATTGTGGTGCCACGGATCCTTAAGAACCTGCTCAGACCTCAGCTTGTTTTGCGGAGCCTTGCAAAGCCCGCCGTCAAATCATCCCTTAAATCCGAGGGATCTTCCAGCCCAACATGCATGCGCAAGCAGGGACCTTCGGGGGCCCATGTAGTGGCGCTGCGGCAGGTTTCCGGAAAGGTCGGGATTAGAAGGCTTTCATAGCCACCCCAGCTATACCCCATGGCGAATAGCTCGAGATCCTCCAGAAAGGCGGCGACGGCTTGTTTCGATGCCGGTTTCAGAACGAGGCCCAAAAGTCCCGAGGCCCCGGAAAAGTCGCGCTGCCAGAGGGCATGGCCGGGATCGTCGGGCAGGGCGGGATAGAGAACTCGCGACACTGCATCTTGCTCCTGCAACCAAGAGGCAAGAGTGAGGGCTGATTGGAAGTGACGCTCAAGACGGACCGAGAGGGTGCGCAGACCTCGCAAGCCGAGGTAAAGATCGTCCGGCCCAGTCGTATAGCCCATGCGCTGAGTGCGCAGGCGCACGGCAGTATAAAGCGCCTCGGTCTTGGCGACGATAAGGCCCAGCATGGCGTCTGAGTGGCCGACGATGTATTTGGTCCCGGCATGAACAACCAGGTCGGCACCGAGCGCGAGGGGGTTGCAGTAAAGGGGGCTGGCCCAGGTGTTATCCGCCATGACGAGGACACCGGACTGTTGGGCGACCTGGGCAATTGCCGGTATATCCTGCACTTCGAAGGTTAAGGATCCTGGGCTTTCCACAAATATGGCCCGGGTGTTGTCCCGTATCAAATGATGGACATCGCCCCCCACCAAGGGATCGAAATAGTCGACCTGAACGCCATAGCCGGTGAGAATATCCTTACAAAGGGCGCGTGTGGGGTAATAAACCGTATCGGCCATCAAAAGATGATCGCCCGTCTTCAATATACTCAAAAGAGCCCCCGAGATGGCGGCCAGCCCCGATGGCATGGCCATGGCGCCAAAGCCGCCCTCTAGCTCGGCCACCGCCGATTCCAAGGCAAAGGTGGTCGGTGTGCCGGCCCGGCCATACTGGGTTGCGCCCTGCCGAAGAGGTTTGGTGTCATTTAAAAGGGAGTCGACGGTCTCATAGAGTATGGTGGAGGCATGATAAACCGGCGGATTGACCGCGCCGTGTTGGGCGGAGGGATCCCGCCCCAGATGAGCGAGAAGGGTTTCCGCCTTAGGCGCCATTGCTCTCGTTTTTTTTTGCTTTGTCATGGCTAAAGTAAACCGAAATACCAATTGATGTGGGTTATTGGGATAGTCCTCCTATTTCTGAAACACAAGTTAAGCGTAGCCTCTTCATCCGCTCGGATTGTTAACCAATTCGCCACCCTTGCAAGGTCTAAACAAATGTAGCCCGACCGTCTATTGAAAGGAAAAAATATTTAACCACAGTATTTTGTAGGGCCTTTCTAAAGTGAATCGGCGCCAAGGCGACGAAAAAATGACATGACCTGTTGCCTTTCTGTGAAAGCTGTTCCATGTTTCACTCCCAGAAGGGCTAGACATGAAATGGTGCGATCCAAAAATCGGTGACTGCCAATTCAGGTTTTTGCGTTTCAACTCAACGAATACATAACGAATTAATGCAGGGAAGGTAATTCAGATGAAGAGTCTTAAGGTTCTTCTTGCCGCCGCCGCCGTGACGGCTGTGGGTGTTGGATCTGCGTCGGCCGGTACGCTGGACGATGTCAAGGCAAAAGGTTTCGTTCAATGCGGTGTGTCCACGGGCGTTCCCGGGTTCGCCTTTACGGATGATGCCGGCAACTGGCAGGGTTTCGACCCGGCCGTGTGCCAGGCTGTTGCCGCCGCTATTTTCGGCGATTCCTCAAAGGTCAAATACACTCCGACAACCGGCAAGACCCGTTTCACCGCGCTGCGCTCTGGCGAAGTAGACATGCTGGCCCGTAACACCACCTGGACATTCAGCCGGGATACGGATCTGCAGCTCACTTTTATTGGCGTGAACTATTATGACGGTCAGGGCTTCATGGTGCCCAAGGCCTTAGGTGTCACCAGCGCGACAGAGCTTGATGGCGCGTCGGTTTGCATTCAGACCGGCACCACGACCGAGTTGAATTTGGCCGACTTCTTCCGGATCAATAATATCTCTTATGAGCCGGTTCCAATCGAAACCAACGAAGAAGCCAAGACCAATTACGAAGCCGGTCGTTGCGACGTTTACACGACGGATGCATCTGGTTTGGCGGCTACCCGTGCGGTGTTCCCCAATCCCGACGACCACGTGATCTTGCCCGAGATTATCTCCAAGGAGCCCTTGGGTCCGCTCGTCCGTCAGGGCGATGATCAATGGGCCGATGTGGTTCGTTGGACCCTGAACGCGATGATCAACGCGGAAGAGTATGGTGTGACATCGGCCAATGTGGACGACATGGCTGCTGGTAGCGACAATCCGGAAGTAAACCGGATGCTCGGCACCGAGGGCGATCTGGGCTCGATGATTGGCCTGGACCCCAAGTGGGCCTACAACGCGATCAAGCAGGTCGGCAACTATGGTGAGGTCTTCGAGGCTTATATCGGAAGCTCCACACCGATCGGACTAGAGCGGGGGCTGAACGCCCAGTATACCAACGGCGGTCTTATCTACGCTCCGCCGATGCGCTAAGTCCTAAAAAAGACGACAATAATCGAGGTTTGGCACCGGCGGGACGAAAAGCTCTCCGGTGCCGCCTTGCTTTAGAACAACTGTCGTAAGGTCTTGCCAAGTAAGAGAGAATCGCTCTTAGCCGCGACCCGGACCGGGCGGCGGCAAGGCGAACGGGGGTAAGTCATGGCCGTAGCCGAAACCCATATGGAACAGGGCAACCCGATCCTAAGGATCTGGCGGGATAAGCGTTACCGCGGGGTGGTAATGCAGATCTTGGTGATTGCAGGGCTGTTCGCGTTTGTCGCTTTTATTGTTAATAATGCCGTTGAAAACTTAGCTGCCCTCGGCAAAACCTTTGGCTTTGAGTTTTTGCGGGCTCCGTCGTCTTACGACATCAATCAGGCCTTTATTGAGTATAGCTCCCGCAGCTCTCACTTTCGTGCTGGATTGGTGGGCATTATCAACACCGGCGTGATTGCCGTCTGTGGCATTATTCTCGCCACTGTATTGGGTTTCCTTTTCGGCGTGCTGCGGCTGTCGAATAATTGGCTGATCAGTCGCATTGTTTATTGTTATGTGGAATTCACCCGCAACGTGCCGGTTTTGGTCCAGATCCTCTTGTGGCACGGCATTATCGTCACTTCTTTACCTGTTCCTAGACAGGCAGCTGAAAACGACATTCTAGGCATCGCCTATTTGTCGAACCGGGGGCTGTACGTGCCAAGTCCGGTGTTTGGAGACGGTGCTTGGCTTGCCGGGGTTGCCTTCCTAGTGGCGGTGGTTTTTGCCATTGTCTTTCGCAAGTGGGCCAAAAAGACCCAGGATGCGACCGGCAAAATCTATCCTGTTTTCACCATTTCGCTGGCCGCAATCATTGGTCTGCCGCTGTTGGCATTTGCCGTCATGGGTTTTCCCGTGACATGGGAAATTCCTGAGCTCAAGGGCTTTAACTTCAAAGGCGGTGCGGTTCTAAAACCAGAGTTTACTGCCCTTTGGCTCGCGCTCAGCCTCTATACCGCGGCCTTTATCGCGGAAATCGTGCGCGCCGGCATACAGGCGGTGAGTCATGGACAGACCGAGGCATCTAACGCGCTCGGCCTAAAATCTAGTTGGACCCTTCGGCTTGTGGTCATTCCCCAAGCCCTGCGGGTCATTATTCCGCCCCTGACCAGTCAGTATCTGAACCTGACCAAAAACTCGTCCCTGGCCATTGCCATCGGCTACATGGACATTGTGGCAACGATTGGTGGCATCACCTTGAACCAGACCGGTAAGGAGATGGAATGCATCCTCATTGTGATGGCGATCTATCTCACCTTCTCAATATCGATCTCCTTGTTCATGAATTGGTACAACCGGCACATCGCCTTGGTTGAGCGATGAGGAGGCGGCACGATGACTGACACTACCCAACAAGAATACGAACCAGGGACCCATCCCGACCTGCCGCCGCCTTCCATGTCGGTAGGGCCGATTGCCTGGCTGAAAAACAACCTCTTTTCGTCTATTCCGAATATTCTCCTGACCCTCCTGTCGATTTGGCTGTTGTGGGAGATTATACCGGCCTTAGCGAATTGGGCCTTTTTTGACGCGGCCTTTGAAGGTGGCTCGCGCAATGAATGCCGGGAAGTGGCGACCGGGGCCTGCTGGGCCTTTATCGATGCCCGCTTCGGCCAGTTCATGTACGGATTTTATCCGGTAGAATTGCGCTGGCGGGTCGATCTTGCCGGTATCGGTCTGGTGCTGGCATTGGTCCCCATTCTCTTCGACAAAGTGCCGGGCCGCAAATTTGGCCTACTCTATGCCTGCGCTTACCCCTTTATCGCCTATTTCCTTTTGGTCGGCGGTCTAGGCCTGGAGCCGGTCGAGACTTCCAAGTTCGGCGGCTTCATGTTGACCATGGTCATCGGTGTCACCGGTATTGCGGTGTCCCTGCCCATCGGGATTGTGTTGGCTCTGGGCCGACGTTCGGATATGCCCACGGTACGCATGGTCTGCGTGATCTTCATCGAATTCATTCGGGGCGTTCCCCTGATCACGCTCCTGTTTGTCGCCTCGACCATGTTGAACTACTTCCTTCCCCCGGGCACCACATTCGATCTGCTCCTTCGGGTCTTGATCATGGTGGTCCTCTTTTCCGCGGCTTATTTGGCCGAGGTGGTTCGGGGTGGCTTGCAGGCCATTCCCAAAGGCCAGACCGAGGCGGCCGACGCCTTGGGGCTGACCTATTGGAAATCCATGCGATTGATCATTCTGCCCCAGGCCTTGAAGATTTCCATTCCCGGTATCGTCAACAGCTTTATCGGCCTCTTTAAGGACTCCACCCTGGTGATCATCATCGGGCTCTTGGATCCCTTGGGCATCGGCAAGGCGGCCTTGGCGGATTCCAAATGGCAAGGCCTTGCGGCGGAGGTCTATATCTTCATCGCAATTCTATTCTTCATCTGTTGCTTTGGCATGTCCCGCTACTCCTTGTACTTGGAGAACAAGCTACATACCGGACACAAACGTTAGCTCTGAATGGGCCAAGCGACAGAGTTGCGAAAAGCAAAAGCTATTATAGAGAGGCAAGAGAGATGAGCGAAGCACATGCCACCCAGATGCAAATCCTGGACGAGGTCGCCATCCAAATCCGAAATATGCACAAATGGTATGGTGAGTTTCATGTCCTGAAGAACGTGAACCTGACGGTTCAAAGGGGCGAACGAATCGTCATTTGCGGTCCCTCGGGCTCGGGCAAATCCACCTTGATCCGCTGCATCAATCGGCTTGAGGAGCATCAAAAGGGTGACATCATCGTCGATGATATCGAGCTTACCAACGACTTGAAGAACATCGCCGAAATCCGCCGCGAGGTGGGTATGGTTTTTCAGCACTTCAATCTTTTCCCTCATCTGACCGTTTTAGAAAACTGCACCTTGGCGCCCATCTGGGTCCGCCGTATGCCCAAGGCCGAGGCTGAGGAAATCGCCATGAACTACCTGGAGAAGGTCAAGATCCCGGACCAGGCCGGCAAGTTCCCCGGGCAGCTTTCTGGCGGCCAGCAGCAACGCGTGGCGATCGCCCGCTCTTTGTGCATGAACCCGCGCATCATGCTCTTTGATGAGCCCACGTCGGCTCTCGACCCGGAGATGATTGCCGAGGTGCTGGACGTAATGGTCAGCTTGGCCGAGACCGGCATGACCATGCTCTGCGTCACGCACGAAATGGGCTTTGCCCGGAAAGTGGCGAACCGGGTCATCTTCATGGATGGCGGTGAGATCATTGAGGAAAACGAGCCGGAAGAATTCTTCAACAATCCTCAGTCCGACCGCACCAAGCTGTTCTTGAGCCAGATCCTAGCCCACTGATTGGCGCGGTTCGGGACCTTGTCCCGCGCTCTAGACGCCTGGCATTTAAGCTTCCGAAAAGCTCTCGGAAGGGCGGTGCTTGCCGTCGGCATTGTGGGTTTCTTAGCTGGTACTGGTCTGCCGGGTAAAGATGCGCTGGCGCAAGAGCTGTCCCTTTTGGATACGATTCGCGAAAGAGGCCACCTAAGGTGCGGCCTCCACGGGGATCGCCCCGCGTTAGCCCGCCAGGAAGAAGGCGGCACTTGGCGGGGCATGGAGCCGGATCTCTGCCGCCTGGTCGCGGCATCCGCCTTGGGTGATCCTGACGCAGTTATCTTCATCCCCGCATCGGAAAAAGAATCAGAAGCCGCCTTACTGGTTGGTGAGCTTGATATGATTGCACTTGCCCCCAACTTCCTAAGCCAACAAAGCGGGCAAGGGGCAAGAGCCCGCTCCACCGCCTTGGCATTGGTCGACGGTATCGCCCTGGCGACGGGGCGCGAGTGGCAAGTCGGCAACGCCCTCCAACTCGACGGTCAAAAGATTTGCGGGCGTTCTGAAGATGAGCTTGCGCCTTTGCGGCGCTATGCAAGCAGGAATGGCATTGAATTTGATTTGGCGATTTTGGGGGAAGGGACCATCGAAGCGAGGATCGAGACCTGTGCGGCGCTTGCCGCCCAACGCCTTCGCCTGCTCGAAATGTTATCCGATCTGCCGGAAGACGCTCAGGCTTGGGAGATTCTGCCCGAGAGTTTTAGTCGGGATCAGTGGACCCCCTTGGTGCCGCCTGGCGATCAACAGTGGTATGACATCGTCCGGTGGGGTCTCTTTGCCGTTATACAGGCCGAGGAATTGGGGCTCTCCCAGGCTGATTTGGCTGAAGGGGCTCCGGAACCGCAGGATCCGCGTATCCGCCGTTTAGTCGGCCTTGAGGGCGATTTAGGTACGTCGATCGGCTTAGACTCCCAATGGGCACGCCGCGCTATTCAAGCGGTGGGAAACTACGGCGAGATGTTCGCGCGGAACTTCGGCGCGACTTCTCCCTATTCGCTCGAGAGGGGGCCCAATGCTCTGTGGAACGAAGGGGGCCTGTTGCAGTCTCCACCTTTCCTATAGGGTTTATTCTTCGTCAAGGATCGGAAAACGGGGATCCCGGTAGATCTTTGTCTCCCGGCGATAGGGCTTGAAGCCCATGCGCTGATAGACCGGCAGGGCGCTTGCATGGTCCAAGGTGCAAGTGTTTACCGTGAGCCGCTCGGGGCCGTGGCTCCAAGCAATATCGATGGCCGAGCCCAGCAAAAAGGGCCCTAGACCCCGGCCGATGAAATCCGGGATCAAGCCGAAAAAAGCCAGGTCGATCGTGGGCGCGGGCCGCCGGTCCAGCTCCGCAAAGCCTGCTGGCGTGCCATCCGCATAGAGCACATAAATTTCGACTAGTTCATCGTGGATAATCGCGGAAAGGGCCTCATCCGACAAGGCCCGGCGGTCATACCACTGCCAGGGATCGCCGACCTGGTGATACAGATAGCGATAAAAGGAAAGAGTGGGGCTTACGGCTCGCAAGAGAGCGACGGCTTGCCCCGGCGGCGGATGGCGCACCGAAATCTTGGGCGCCTCGGTCATTTCCAAATGAGTGATCGTAACCTCTACGCCCCCTGTCGCCTGGCTGGACGGTTGATCTTTTAGCCAACGGTGATAAATGGCGCAAGGGTTGGGCCCATAACCCGCATCGGCGTAAAAGGGCAGGGTATCGTGGCCCTCCGGCCGAATCATCAGCTGAACCTTTAGGGCGCCTTGATCTGCCAGCCAATCTTCCGCATGGCGGACCAAAGCTCGCCCGATTCCGTGTCGCCGACAATCTGGGGACACGGCGAGGTAATAGAGCCATCCCCGATGTCCATCGTAGCCCGCCATGACAGACCCCACCAGATCCGTGCCCCGAAGCGCAACAATCACCTGGCTTGTTGCACAGGCCGAGGCCCGTGCGATGTCTTCAAGTGGATCGTTCCAAGGGCGCAGCAAATCGCAAGACAGCCAGAGTGCGCTTAGCGCGTCTCGGTCATCCGACGTGGCAGTGCGGAGAGTGATGGAAAAGCCGGTGCCGGGCATGAAAGGTGGAGATCAGTCGAGGCCTGTGGCAACCGCTGTGTCGCCAGGCAGTCCCCATTCCGACCAGGAGCCGTCATAAAGGGCCACATCCCGATGGCCGGCGCGGTAGAGTCCCAGGGCAAGGATCGCTGCCGTGATGCCGGAGCCACAGGTGGTTACCACCGGACCTTTCATATCCAAACCGGCTTGCTCAAAGCGTGCCTTAAGATCTTCAGGCGACAGCATGGATCCATCCGCCGCATCAAATAGCTCGTTGTAGGGCAGGTTCAGGCTTCCGGGAATATGACCTTTGCGCAGCCCTTCCCGGGGCTCAGGGTCTTCACCCATGAAACGACCCCTTGCACGGGCATCGATGACCTGCTCACGCCCGCTTTTTATATTGGCTTCCATCTGGTCCTTCTCCCGCAGCATGAAGCTGTCCATGCGCGGGCTGAAATGCCTTTCGTCAGATCGCGCGGGACCATCAGCGATAGGGCGGTCTTCTTGCTGCCATTTCGGCAAGCCCCCTTCCAAGACGGCCACATCATGATGACCGAAATAGCGAAAGGTCCACCAAACGCGCGGTGAACTCCAAACGCCTTTTTGATCATAGACGACGAAACGAAGCCCGTCGCCCAGGCCCAGCTTGCGGACCCGCGAGGAAAACTTTACCGGCGACGGCAGCATATGGGGAAGGTCGCTATCGCTGTCGGCGATATCGTCAATGTCGAAAAAGACCGCGCCGGGAATGTGCTGCGCCTCAAATTCCGCTCGGGCGTCGAGCGGCTCATGGGGCATGAAGTAGGTCGCGTCGATCACCCGCAAATCAGGTGCGTCCAAATTTTCAGCCAACCACTCGGTGGTTACTAAGGGTTCGTTTTTGAAATCTACCATGGCATCTGTCTTTACGAGAGGGTGGTTTGAATGATCAGTCCGCGAACAATAAGTTCACGCGCCGATTCTGGCGTCCCTTATTTTCGATCTTGCCCACTTTTATGGGACCGATTTCGCCGGTGCGGCTTACATGGGTGCCGCCGCAGGGCTGCAGATCTACTCCTTGGATGTTGAGAAGGCGTACCTGTCCGCTTCCCATTGGAGGCTGGACCGACATGGTCCGAACCAGCTCGGGCTTGGCAGACAGTTCTTCCTCGCTGATCCATTCCGCAGACACAGGGTGGTCTTCCTCGATCAGCCTATTAATCGCTTGGCCGATGGCTTCCTTATCCAGTTGGGTGTCCGGCAAGTTAAAGTCCAAACGCCCCTTGCCGTCGCCCACTTGGCCACCTGTCACATCACCGACGATGACCGAACAAAGCAAGTGCATGCAGCTGTGCATGCGCATCAGGCGATGACGCCTTTCCCAGTCAATCTCGGCTGTTACGCTTGTTCCCGGCTGAAGGTCTCCCATTTCACCATCGAGCAGATGCACAATCTCGTCCGGGCTATCGCCTTTGCGCGTATCGCTCACCACCAGGCGCCGACCATCTTCCAGGATCAAATGTCCTCGGTCGCCAGGCTGACCGCCGCCCATGGGATAAAAAACCGTTTGATCCAAGATCACGGCGTTGCCCGTCACCGAGGATATTTCAGCCGTGCAGGAGGTCAGATAGGCGTCATCGCGAAAAAGAGGCTTGGTCATTTAGTGATCGTCTCCCTCAAGCCATTTTGGCGTCGGCAACCCCTTTTCCCGTAAAAAGGCCGGATTGAACATCTTACTTTGATAACGGGCACCTGAATCGCATAAAACGGTCACGATGGTATGGCCGGGCCCCAGGTCGCGCGCTAGGCGAATGGCCCCGGCCACATTTATCCCGCTGGAGGGGCCCAGGCAAAGACCTTCATGTTGCAGCAGATCAAAGGCCACAGGCAGGGCCTCCTCGTCGGTGATCTGATAGGGAAAATCGACATCCAGGCCGTCCAGATTTGCGGTAATGCGGCCCTGCCCAATACCCTCGGTGATAGAGCTGCCCTCCGCTTTCAGTTCCCCATGGGCATAGAAGTGATAAAGGGCGGCCCCCATGGGATCGGCCAGCCCGATTTCCACGTCCTTATTTTTATCCCTCAGAGCCGTCGCCACGCCCGCCAAGGTGCCACCGGTCCCCACGGCGCACACGAAGCCGTCCACCTTTCCGTCGGTTTGGGCCCAGATTTCCGGGCCGGTTGTTTCCACATGGCCCTGTTTGTTGGCCACATTATCGAACTGCTGGGCCCAAATGGCGCCGTTTTCTTCTTTTGCATCAAGTTCCTTAGCCAGGCGCTCGGACACATGAACATAGTTATCCGGATCCTTGTAGGGCTTAGCTGGCACTTGGACCAAGCGGGCGCCAGCCATTCGCAGGGCGTCTTTTTTCTCCTCCGTTTGGGTTTCGGGGATCACGATGACGCTCCGGTAGCCTCTGGCACAGCCCACCAACGCAAGGCCGATGCCGGTATTCCCGGCAGTACCTTCCACGATTGTACCGCCCGGCCGTAGCCGGCCACTTTGTTCTGCGTCTTTGATGATTGCCCAGGCCGCCCGATCCTTCACGGATCCGCCCGGATTCAGAAACTCGGCCTTGCCAAAAATCTCGCAGCCAGTCGCCTCGGAGGCCTGGCGCAGTCGGATCAAGGGCGTGTTGCCAATGGTGTCCACAAAGTCTTTACGAATATCCATTTTCCTCGATACCCATTTCTCACGATATCTATTCTCGGCGATACCACTTTCTCACGACGGCACCTATTAGGCGCCTAAGAAATTTCGGGCCTCTTCTGTTATTCAGTTCCCCATTGCCGCCGCAGGCGGGCCCTGTTGATTTGCAGCCATTGCATGGCAAAAGCAGCCGTCATGTTGAGCGCGCCTTTCCCGGCAGTCTCGCAGGGGGAATACAGCTGGACCGCTTGTTCAAAGGGTAGGACCTCGACCCGAATGTCCTCGCCCTCAGCTTCCAATCCATGAATACCACCCAGCCCCCTGCTGTCAACGCGACCGCAATAAAGATAGAGCATTTCCGAACTGCCCCCGGGGCTGACAAGATAGTGACCGATGCTCTCAACATCGTGCAGCTCAACACCTGCTTCCTCAACGGATTCTCGGCGCACCAGATCTTCAGGGGATTCGCCTTCTTCGATGATACCGGCGACGATTTCCATCAGCCATGGTGCCTGCCCAGCGGCCCGCGCGCCCAGCCGGAATTGCTCAATGAGCACGACCTTGTCCGCCACTGGATCGTAAGGCAGCACCGCGGCGGCATGCCCTCGCTCAAAGATCTCTCGCTCCAGCAGGGCCGTCCAGCCGCCATTGAAGCGCCGATGCTTCAAGCGATAACGGTCCACCCGGAAATATCCAGAAAAAGGTGTGTCCTTTTCGGCGATATCCACATCTTCTTGCGGATCAAAGGTCGTTTTCATCACGCGATCTTGTCCTGCCTGTAGACCGTTGGTGGTCGAGACTATTCTACTCGGAGGCTGTCATAGCTTATCATGACGTGGGTCCTATAGGCGTCGCGACCTGTTAGGGAATCATAATATTCCCGCAAGCGAGGCAGATCGGGGCGTTCAATTTCCAAGGTAAAATAGCGATACAGCAGGTGACCGAAGGATATGTCGGCCGGCGTAAAGGTATCGGCGACAAAAAAAAGACCTTTCGATGCCGATAACTGCGCCTCTGCCAGTTTCATGAGGCTATCCACCGTGGCCAAATTTGCCTCGTGCTGAGCCATGTTCCGCTCGGCTTTCGGGGTGCGCACCAGGGTCCAAAAAACGCCCCCAACAAACACCGGATAAAGGGTTGTTTTGACCCATTCCATCCACATGTCGATCTGTGCCCGTTGCACCGGGTCCTCCGGCCAAAAGTCGTCTCGACCATAGCGACTGGCAAGATAGCGGATAATTGCATTGGATTCCCACAAGGTGGCGGGACCGTCTTGGACGACTGGGATACGTTGGTGGGGATTCATCGCGATGAAATCCGGAGTGTCCAGCCCGCCGAAGGCGCCGCCCACATCGATACGCTCATGGGCCAGTCCCAGCTCCCCGACGCACCACATTGCAGCTTGTACATTGCTCGAGGTCGCTCTTCCCCAAACCTTAATCATTCGATTCCTCCTAAAGCCCAAATCGGGAGCTTTTAAATCCTCACAAAATGTTGTTTCGGAATTTCAGATTCCAAGCAAAAATACTGCAAGGTCCAAAGGCAGCTTCCTTGTGGGGCCAGTACGCCACGAGACAGCGGCCAGCCAGCGAAAGGTCGGAAAATGAGCGATAGCCAAAAACTTGAATTTACGGGAAGCCAAGGCGAGAAGCTGGCAGCCCGTCTCGACCTGCCAAGTCAGGGCAAGCCCAGAGCCTACGCCCTTTTTGCCCACTGCTTTACCTGTACTAAAGACATATTCGCGGCGGCCCGTATAGCCGGAGAATTGGCCGATCAAGGTATCGCGGTGCTGCGCTTCGATTTTACTGGTCTGGGGCACAGCGATGGAGAATTCGCTAATACCACCTTTTCATCAAACGTTGAGGACTTGGTGCGAGCCGCCGATTATATGCGCGAAACCCTAGAGGCTCCAAAAATCTTGGTGGGCCATAGCTTAGGCGGCGCGGCTGTTCTCGCGGCCGCCGGTCGGGTGCCTGAGGTAGTCGCGGTTGCCACCATCGGCGCACCCGCCGATCCCGCCCACGTGGGGCACCTGTTTCAAGACGCGCGACCTGAAATCGAGGCCCGCGGTGAGGCCGAGGTATTGCTGGCCGGGCGACCATTTAGGGTGCGCAAGACCTTCTTGGAGGATATCGAAAACAAAAAGCTTGAAGCCGCCATCGGATCCTTTCAAAAGGCCCTGATTGTGTTTCATGCGCCGCGGGACGAAACCGTTGGTATCGAAAACGCGGGTCAAATTTTCGCCGCGGCCAAGCATCCCAAATCCTTCGTCTCTCTGGATGACGCGGATCATCTACTGACCCGGCGCAGCGATGCGATCTATGTGGCCCAGGTCTTGGCCGCCTGGGCAACCCGCTTTCTCGCTCCCCTGCCGAAGGCCGCGCCCACCCTAAAAGCAGCGACCGGTGCGGTCGTGGTGCAGGAGAGCGGCGAGGGGACCTTTACCCAGCGCATCGCGGCCGGCAGCCATCATTTACGTGCCGACGAGCCGACCTCATACGGCGGTTTGGATTCTGGCCCCACGCCTTATGACCTTTTGCTGGCCGGGTTAGGGGCTTGCACCTCCATGACCATCCGGATGTACGCCAATCACAAAAAACTTCCCCTAGATCAGGTGACCGTCCATCTGCAGCACCAGAAGATCCATGCTCAGGACTGTGCGGAATGCGAAACCAAGGCGGGCAAGATCGACCACATCGTGCGCCAGGTTGAGCTCAAAGGAGATTTAAGCGAAGAACAGCGGGACCGGATTCTTGAAATTGCCGACAAGTGTCCCGTGCACCGTACCTTGGAAAATGAAGTTAAGATCTCGACTGAATTAAAGTAAACAAGATATTAAAATTAAAAAAATTTGTACGATCAGAGTAGTGTCACACCAAAAGGTGCGCCCTACCTGGGCGCGGATAGCGCCTACCTGGCGGCGCCACTTTAGGCGACAAGGCTTATCAGGATATAAACAGCTATTATTAATTCGTGCTCTTTTGCGGAATCACCTCGGCTCGGGTTGTGGAGAGGATGTGGCGCGGCTGTTGAGGGATTGCTAATCAATTTGGCGGAAAATCTGCCTCTCGCCACCTCAGACAAAGGACAGCTCGTGCAAGAAACGGGGGATGGTAATCCGGTTACTCAAGTTGAAGTGCTGTTGCGTCATTCCGATTGCGACAAAAGGGTACGCATTGCCAAACGTCTGGGCGGCGAACTTGATCAATTTCACAATGATCCAACTCATAACCAACTGGATCGCCAGGTGGCGGAAGAAATTGCGCGACAACTGGCGCAGGATACCTTTGAAATTGTTCGCAAAGAGCTGTCAAGAAGCCTTCGCCATAGCAAGTTCTTGCCAAAAGATATTGCCTTTTCAATAGCCTATGATTTGGAATCCATTTCGGTTCCATTTTTGGAAGTCACCCAGGTTTTCACCACGTCCGAATTGTGTGACATCGCCCGGATGGCTGATCAGTTTGCCAAAGCGGCCTTGGCTCGACGACAGGGCTTGCCGCCGGAAGTTTCCGAGACCCTGTCCGAATGTGGCGATTTGGTTGCTGTAGACTGTCTGGTTGAAAATGCGAATGCGGAAATTCCAGACCAGGCTTACCATAATTTGATGGAGCGTTTTGACGGGGAAACCGGGCTTTTTGATAAGATCACCAATCGGCAATCCCTTCCGGTAGCCATCGCGGCCCTTTTGATTCCTAAGGTTTCAAGTGCTGCCGCCGAAAAGCTGGCTGAAAATTACCCGGCCTTTCTTGACTATTTGAACCCCATTCAATTGGAAGCCAAATATGCCGCCATCATCGCCATGATCGAGCGCACCGAGGCGGCTGATTTGGCTTTTTTAGCCAATGGCATGGAGGCGAGGGGAGAGCTCTGCCCGCAACTCATTCTGTTCTCATTACAAAAGGGCTGTGTCGGCTTTTTCCACGCCTCAATCGCCGCCATGACAGGTCTTTCACAGGCCGAGGTCAAAGAGATCATTTCCGACCCTCGCAGCAAAGAGTGGGAGGATCTCTTCCAAAAGGCGAGAATTCCCAGCGTGGCGGTCCCCTTAATAGAAACAGAACTCGCGAAACTGGAGTCGGATGGCCTAGAGCCAGAGGCAAGCCTGACGGCCGCAGCCCTTTAGTCGGAAAATAGCCCCAGTTTCCCCACCGAACAAATTGCGCTAGCCTCTGAAGGTGATCGGGAGCCTTGCATCGTGTAAGAATCAACCCCGTTGGATCAGGATTGGCGCTTTGCGGTTTTCAGAATGACGACCTCACCTATCCAAAATCGAGAGGACTTCGCTCAGGTCTACAATCTTTCAGATCCGCGTCCCTACTTTCGCGGGGTCTCGTCCGTGGACTATCAAATGCCGGCCGTGGCATGCGACTTCCTTTTGAAAATGGCTGGGCACCTCCGCACTGCGAAAGGCAAAGAGGTGCTTACGGTATTGGATTTCGCCGGTGGCTATGGCATCAATGGCGCGCTCCTTACGCACCATATCTCTTTGGCGGAATTTTTTGCCTGGTACGACAGCACCCCCGCCGATGACAGTGATGTTCAAGCTGCAGACCGAGCGTATTTTTCGGCTCGTCGCCGAGAACGTCCGGATCTGGAAGTGCTGGGTCTGGACATTGCCGAATGCGCCATGGCTTATGCCGCTCGGCTAAAATTTTATGGCAATACATTTGTCGAGAACTTGGTAGAGCAACCCCCTTCGCCTCGATTGACGGCGGCGATGGAGAGGGTGGACGTTATCATGGAAACCGGCGCTCTTGGCCTCACCTTGCCAATGGCATTGCAACGTCTGATCGAAGTCTCCGGTAATGCGGCGCCTTGGGTTTTAATGACCTCACGGCCCGACTTAGACGATGGCCCTCTAATTAAAGTTTTGTCCCAACTTGACTATGTAGTTGAGACCTGCACAGCAGAACCGGTTGCCTACCGCAAATTCGCCAGTGCAGGGGAGCGGGCGGAAGTTCGCGCCAAAACTGCGGCGCTGGGAGGAAACCCTGCGGTTGCTTTAAAAAATGACTATTTCTGGGTCGACCTTTTGCTGGCCCGTCCCGCTCACGTGGCAACATGTTGGCCCCTGACGCCTTATGGTTTGAGGGTGAAAAAACCTATTGCCTGAGCGGATTGGCGCACCCATAAAGTGGCGAGTTGATTAGTAGAATGAGACGCTTCAATGCGCCGTCAGGGCCCCCACTTTTTGTGCATCGGTATGCCTAAGGCCGGAACCGATTGGCTTTACGAAGCCTTTCGCGCCAACAAAAATTACCTGATGCTGCCGATTAAGGAACTCCATCATTTCGATCAGCGCCACGCAGATGGGCGTTTTGAGAAACTCCAGGAGAGGCTGGAGCGGCGGCCCAAGGACACAGCCCTCATGGTTAAAAAGTGGGACGTTTTCCAGAGACGGCTGGATGCCTACCGCGATAGCAATTACTCACACGAGTCTTACCGTGCGCTCTTTTCCATCGGGCGTAAAAAGTTGTCCGGCGATATTACGCCAGCCTATTGCACTCTGCCGCCGGAAGAGGTCGCAGAAATTCGACAGGTCCTTCCCCAGGTAAAGGTCTTGTTCCTGGTTCGGCATCCGGTCGAGCGGGCGTGGTCTCACTATCTGATGATATTGCGTCGGGAACTAAGGGAGTACAAATTCTCTGTGTTGGGCAAGCTCAAGAAAAAGACCTTAGAAGACATGAGGAAGACTTATACCCTTCATCAGTTTTTCTCCAGCAACAATATGCTCCAGCGGTCATTTCCATCTCATGTCATGGAAAATTGGTCCCAATTCGAAGATGATCTTATGATCATCGACTTTCAGGACATCGTTCAAAATCCTTTTGATGTCTGCAAAAAGGTTTTTGAATTTACCGGTGCGCCGCATGCAGAATGCCTAACACCGGAGGTCTTTACATTACCCGAGAACCGTAAGTCGAAAAGTAAGTCCTTGCCGATGACAGAGGAAGATCGGAAGTTTTTGCGAGAATTCTTCGCCGACGAGATTAAGGCTTGCAAAACCCACTTTCCCGAGATTGCCAAAGGATGGGAATAGATTTCGCCACCCTTGCGCCGGATTACTTCGGTTCCGTTTTTTTTGGGATGCTAAAGGAGACTCAGTATCGCAGGCCGTGGCATGCTAGGTCTGCTCTGTGCCACTAAAATCGCTTCTGGTGGCCTTGCTGGTTCCCTTGACTTGGGGATTGGGGGTTACCTTTGCCAAGGCGGGCCTCGAGGAATTTCCACCCCTTTTGCTCATGGGCATGCGCTTTTGCTTGGTGGCCTTGCTCATCGTCTGGTTTGTACCTCTACCGCGTGGCTACTTTTGGGACATCTTTTGGATTTCGGTCATTGGTGCGACCATCCAATATGGCCTAACCTTTACCGGCCTGAGCCATATTGATGCTTCGCTGGCCGTTATTGTTGTCCAGTTAGAAGTACCCTTCGGTATCCTATTGGCAGCACTCTTCTTTGGCGAACGGATGGGATGGCGGCGCGTGTTGGGTCTGGTTCTGGCTTTCGGAGGCGTCGCTATGATTGCCGGACGTCCTTCTGCTATAGATCAACTGGGGCCAATCCTTTTGGTCATCAGTGGCGCCTTTATCTGGGCCGTCGCGCAAATTTTGGTGAAACGCCTAAAGGGTGCTGTGGAAGGCTTTGCTCTGATCGCTTGGATCGGTGTTTTTGCCGGACCGCAGATGATTGTCGCGTCCTTTCTTATCGAAACAGGGCAGATTGAGGCGTTACAAAATGCCACTTGGGTGGGATGGTCTACAGTCCTTTACTTGGCGGTTGTTATGACCGCCATCGGCTATTCCATTTGGTTTCATGTCCTGGCGCGACACCCTGTCAACAGGGTTATGCCGATCCTTCTGTTGTTGCCTGTTTTCAGCTTGATCGGAAGCGTTTTGTTTTTGGGTGAGCGGCCAGGGCCTATCGTTCTCCTCGGGGGCCTTGTGGTTGTTGTCGGGGTGGCCTTGGTGATAATCGGCCCGAATTCCACTAAGGAAAACGGCAGCGCCTAGTTTCCTTTGTCGTTTTTAATCCAAAAAATGGCGTTATTGTCTCTACTTCAGGCGAACGAAGGATGGAGAGTCAGATTAGGGCCTTGGTTCGCTGGGTTAATCCTCATGCCAAGATTTCAGTTAGTCCAACAACCCTTTCCAAGTTTCGGGGAGCAAGCCGTGGGACATCTTTCACAAGATCTTACCGCCATGCGCCGTCGCTTTAAGCCGGACGCCGCTGACGACTCCTATTCCTTGCCGGCCTTCTGTTACACTGAAGATCGTTATCTTGAGCTGGATCGCGAAGCCATCTTTTATCGTACTTGGCAGTTTGTCTGTCATGTGGAGCGTCTTCGCCAGCCAGGCAGTTATTTGACCTTCGAGGTTCAAGACCGGCCGTTTTTTGCTGTTCGCAACCGTCAGGGTCAGCTGCGTGCGTTCTATAATGTCTGCAAGCACCGCGCCCACGAACTTGTAACGGGCGAGGGCAAAAAAAACGCGATTACCTGTCCCTATCATGCCTGGACTTACGACTTGGACGGTCGTCTGAGATCCGCGCCCCATACCAAGCATATTAAGAACTTCGAAAAGTCGGAGATTTGCCTGTCGGAAATTCAAATTGAGGAATTCTGCGGCTTCGTTTTCGTTAATTTGGATCCTGATGCGGCGTCGCTGGCAGAGCTTTCCGGAGGTTTAGCCGCGGAGATTCACGAGTGGGTGCCGGATCTTGAGCAACTGACTTTTGCCCACCGACTGACTTTCGAGATCAAGTCTAACTGGAAAAACGTCGTCGACAATTTCTTGGAATGTTACCACTGCCATGTGGCTCACAGGGACTTTGCGTCCTTGGTGGAGATGGATACCTACAAGGTGGTGACTCACGGTATCTATTCCTCCCACATGGCCAAGGCGGGCAATGTTTCCAATACCGCTTACAAAATCGATGATGCTTCTGTTACCGATCACGCGGTGTGGTGGCTGTGGCCCAATTCTTGCCTGATGCGCTATCCGGGGGAGGGCAATATTATCGTCCTCAACGTCATCCCCACCGGCCCGGAAACAACGTTCGAGACCTACGACTTTTACTTCTTGCAGGACCATCCCAAACCATCGCAGATGGAGGCCATTGCCTATCTGCGCGATGTCTTGCAACAAGAAGACATCGACATTGTCGAATCCGTGCAGCGGGGCATGCGCACCCCAGCATTCGAACAAGGCCGTTTTATCACTGATCCGGAAGGCAGTGGGCTCTCGGAACATGGTGTTCATCATTTCCATGATCTGGTGATCAAGGCCTACGAAGGGCTTGAGGCATGACAGCGGCGAAGAACCTGGACGATAAAGTTGCCCTGGTCACAGGCGGTATTGGCGGGATTGGCCAAGCCATCTGCCGCCGCTTCGTGGCCGAGGGGGCCAGGGTCTATGCCGGTGACGTGGCTGATCCCTCGTCCGAGCTACCGGCGGGCGTTGATTATTTGCCCTTGGATGTGACCAGCGAGGATGCCGTCGAGAAGGCTATCTCGACCGTTGAGACCCAAGCTGGGAAGCTCCATGTCTTGGTCAATGCGGCGGGCATCGAGATCGAAAAGACCATTGAAGATACTTCCCTTGAAGAATGGAACCGGATCTTTGCCATCAACGTGACGGGGATGTTTCTGACCTCCAAGCGGGCCTTGCCTCTGATGCGGGCGGCTGGCGGTGGCTCCATTGTGAACTTCGGTTCTTACGATGGCTTTATTGCCGATCCGGGCTTGGCAGCCTACTGCGCCACCAAAGGGGCGGTCCATGCCTTGACCCGCGCGATGGCCTGCGATCATGGGCCGGAAAACATTCGGGTGAATGCGATTTGTCCCGGCTACGTGGATACCCCCATGCTGCAAAAATTCTTCGGGGCTGCCGGCGATCCGGAAAACATGAAAGCGGAGGCCCGCCGAGTTCATCCAACGGGTCGCTATGGCACCCCCGAGGATGTGGCAAACCTGGTTAACTGGCTGGCAGGGGAGGAGGCTCGTTATGCCTCGGGTCAACTTTGGGTCCTGGATGGTGGTCTGACGGCCCAAGTTCAACAAATGCGCGTTTAAGCGAGGTTCTCATGGCCAAGAGTAAATCTGTGATCATAACCTGTGCGGTGACCGGCGGTATTCACACGCCCACCATGTCACCTCATTTGCCCATTACGCCGCAACAGATTGCCGAGCAGTCCATCGCTGCCGCGGAAGCGGGAGCCTCGATCATTCACCTTCATGCCCGCGATCCCGAGACCGGCCGTCCGGCCCATGATCCGGATGTCTTCATGCAATTCCTGCCGATCATCAAGCAGAGCAGCGATGCGGTGGTGAACATCACCACCGGCGGCGGCTTGGGTATGACCTTGGAAGAGCGTTTGGCCGCGGCCATGCGCGCCAAGCCCGAGATGGCTTCGCTCAACATGGGCTCTATCAATTTCGGCCTTTATCCGCTGCTGCAAAAATATGACGAGTGGCAATTCGAGTGGGAGCCGAAGTTTTTGGAGATGACCAAGGACTTCATCTTCCGCAACACCTTTGCCGATATCGAACATGTCTTGCGGACCTTGGGGGAAGAACATGGCACCAAATTTGAGATGGAGTGCTATGACCTGGGTCACCTTTATAATGTTGCACACTTTGTCGACCGGGGTCTCATCAAGCCGCCGTTCTTTTTGCAAATGATTTACGGCATTTTGGGCGGGGTCGGGGCCGACCTGGATAACCTCATGCACATGCATACCGTAGCCGAGCGCCTCTTCGGCGATGACTATGAGTGGTCGGTCCTGGCAGCCGGGCGGCACCAAATGCCCTTCGCGACCACGGCCGCCTCGCTGGGCGGCAACTTGCGGGTGGGCCTTGAAGACAGCCTTTACATTGGCAAGGGGCAGTTGGCCGAGAGCAACGCCGATCAGGTCGCAAAAATGCGCCGGATTATTGAAGACCTTTCCTTTACCGTCGCCACGCCCGAAGAGGCACGGGGCCGCCTGGCTCTTAAAGGCGGCGACAGGGTCGGCTTTTAGGGCAGGGAACAGCCATGAGCGACCGCCTAGCAGGCAAGACCGCAGTCATTACCGGCGGCAGTCGGGGCATCGGCCGCGCCATCGTTCAGGCCATGCTGGGGCAAGGGGCGCAGGTATTAACCTGCGGCCGGGGCAATCGTCCGCTGGACTTGCCAGAAACCATTGCGTGGGTGACGGCTGATATGAGCCGGCAAGAGGGAGTGGATCTGCTTGCCGACGCCGCCGGCAATTATTTTGATCGTGTGGATATCTTGGTCAACAACGCCGGTATCCAGATCGAAAAAACCGTCACGGACAGCTCGGACGAAGATTGGGATCTCTTGATGGGGGTGAACATTCACGGTGTTTTCCTCGCTTGTCGCCGCTTTATCCCGATGATGGCCCGGTCCGTGAGCGCACAAGGCCAAGGCGCAAGTAGTGCCTCGATCATCAACATCGGCTCTGTCAGCGGGTTTCACGCCGAGCCGGCGATGGCCCTCTACAATGCCTCCAAAGCCTTTGTTCACGGCCTGACCCGCAGCATCGCCGTTGACCATGGCAAGGACGGCATACGCTGCAATGCTATTTGTCCCGGATGGATCATGACCGAGATGGCCGATCAGGCCTTTGCCCATGCGAAAGATACGGCGGCGGCGGAAAGGGATGCCTTAGCGCGCCACGCCGTCGGCCGCATGGGAAAGCCGGAGGACGTCGCCGCCGCGGCGATCTGGCTGGCGTCCGATGAGGCGGCTTTTGTCACCGGGCAAACCCATGTGGTGGACGGGGGTTTGACCTCGGCGTCCGCCATTCAACCCGCTCTTTTTTAGGTGGCCCTCTTTTAGCCATCCGCGTTTTTAGGAGACCATGTGATGACCACAGGTGAAGGGGCGGCGACTGGCATCGATCGGGTCGCAGTGTTGGGGGCAGGGACCATCGGTGCCAGCTGGACGGCATTATTCTTGGCAAGGGGCCTATCCGTGGACGTCTTCGACCCTTCGCCCGACGTGGAAAGCTATGTCACCGACTATGTGAAGACGGCTTGGCCGGATTTGGTCAAGATCAACATGGCCGCAGACGCGGACCCAGCCCGCGTTCGCTTTTTTTCCGATCCCGCCGCGGCCGTGGAGGAGGCTGGCTTCGTGCAGGAAAGCGTTCCTGAACGCTTGCCTATCAAACACGAAATCTACCGGGCCATCGAGCCGGCCTTGCGTTCTGATGCTATCGTGGCCAGCAGTGCATCGGGTCTTCTGGTGCGGGATATGCAAGAGGGTTTTGCCGATCCCAGCCGCTTCCTGTTGGCTCATCCCTTTAATCCGCCCCACCTTATTCCCTTGGTCGAGCTGCTGGGCAACGATAAGACCTCTTTGGAGGCTCTCGATCGGGCGGAGGCTTTCTTTGCCGAATGTGGTAAGGTCACCATAAGGGTGAATAAGGAAGTGCCGGGGCACGTGGCCAATCGTCTTCAAGCGGCCCTTTGGCGCGAGGCTATCCATCTGGTTTGTGAGGGCGTGGCCAGCCTGGAAGACGT
>JBCCHN010000075.1:0-24575 GCA_039028695.1 Pseudomonadota bacterium | reverse complement strand
GACGCGATGACCCCAGCTTTCCTGGGCGGTGGAAAAAAAGGTCTCGACGGGAATCAAGTCGGGCAGATCCGCCTGGACCAGTGTGGGGTGGGTGGCGGGGCGAACGCCGGCATCTTGGGCGGGCGCATTGTCGACCAGGAACAGCGCAGCCATCCCACATACCAAAAAGCACAGCCGCAAGAGGATCTGTTTCATAATTTTCCGCCGATCTTCACGCTGAGCCAAACCACAAAATCCGAAGAGGCCGAAGGTTAACGCGTTGAGAGGCCAAACCCAAAACATTTGATCAGTCCCGGTGGCGAAAGAGCAAGCCCAGTAAAAACCCCTGTCTCTGAAAAACAATCGCGCCGGACAGGTACCGAGCCAAAGCCTTATTCCGGCAAGCCCGCTTCCTGAAGGGCCACGATCAATGAGTCGCAAGCTTGCGAATTCACCGGCGTCAAAAGCGTGCGGAGATAGCCTTGGGTCAAACGGGGCGCTTCATCAATCAGCCTGGCAACTTCCCGTCGGGCCGCGTCCGGCTGCCCCAGTGCCACCAAAGCGGCGGCCAAGCAAACTCTGATCCAGTTGTATTCTGGCAGGGTCATGAGGGATTGTTCCAAGTGGGCTTTTGCCCCGCCTGGCTGCTCTGCTAAGAGATAGGCCGTGCCTTGGAAGAGGGCGATCGGCGGGTAACCGGGGCTTAGCCGATCTGCTTTCTCAAAGGCTGCCAAAGCCTCGTCCAAGCGTCCGGCAAAGGCCAGCGACGCTCCCATGAAGGTGGGATATTCCGCATCGTAGGGATTGGCATCGATCGCTGCTTGGGACTCCCTGAGCGAGGCGTCGATATTGCCCCGCAAGCCCTCCGCCATGCCCAGACCACTGCGAAGATAGGCTTCCTTTTCATCCAAGGAAATACCCCGCAAAGCGGCCTCCCGCGCCTCACTCAGAGCAACTTGCGGATCCTCGACCCAGCCATTCAGGGCACCATGAATATTGACCCATGCCAAAAGCTCGTAGACCAGGACAAAGTCCGGATCGCTGTCGATGATCTTCTCGCAGTCGACTCGCGCCTCTTCGATGCCGGCCGCAGTCGGGCGTTCTATAAGGTGCCAACAATGCAGGTAGCGGTCGTAGGTCTTCGCACCGATTTGAGACTTGATCCGGGCGCGTTGCGCGGCATGTTTCATCAAAGGATGAAACAGATTGCCGCTGATCTTGTGGGTCACATCATCCTGCAAGGTAAAAAGGTCCTCTGTGCTGCCGTTGTAGCGGTCCGCCCAGATCTGTGTTGCCATCTCTACATCGGTGACCTGGGCTGACACACGGATGCGCTGCCCGGCCACCTGAACAGTACCGTCCAGAACATATTGAGCGCCCAAGTCCCGACTGACGTCCAGTGCCCCGGCATCCCGATTGGCACCGCGATTGTGAGCCGCGGGCGCGGTCACCGAAAAGAGCGAGAACTTACCGATTTCGGTGACCAAATCGCGGGTCAGGCCCTCGGCAAACTGGGTAACCTCCGGATCGGAAGAGAGATTTATGAAAGGCAGGATGGCCAGTAGGAACTTTTCCGGCGGCGACGCCTTCTCGGAAGGGACTCTGCCACCCACGGCAGTGCCGATCGGCCAGGACCAGATCCGGACCTTTCGATTGATGTTCTTCAACGCGGCCTCGCCGCGATCCTCGAATACCGTTTCAAGTCGCCCGACCACGTTTTGATGCACGATATCGGAAATGCACACTCCACCCGGCTGGCACAGACTCTCCAATCGAGCCGCGATGTTAACGCCGTCCCCGAAAATATCCTCTTCGTCGATCACGACGTCACCCAGGTTGACGCCAATTCTGAATTGCAAGGCGTTAGAGCTCGCGGACGCGGAAATGCGGCCGTCCTGCCAGGCTAGGGCACATTCAACTGCCGCGACGGCACTGGGAAACCGAACCAAAAAGCCATCGCCCATAAGCTTGACAATCTGGCCACCATGCTCGTCGATTAGGGGGCCAAGAATTTCCTTTCGCAGGCTTTTCAAAGCCGCCAAGGTTCCCACCTCGTCCTGCTCCATCAGGCGGGAGTAGCCAACCACATCGGCGGCAAGAATAGCGGAAAGGCGGCGTTCCAAAGTCAATCCCCTTGGGCCGAAAGGTTAGAATTCGATCTGCTCATAGCAAAACTTGAGTTAGGCTGGCGGGCATGGGCTGTAGTACTGTTCTGTATTCCTGTTCTGCGATCCCGTCATGCGATCCTTGTTTTTTTGGAAACCGTTCCCACCGGCGCAAAAGATTCGCACATGCACCATCAAGCGACCGCCCCATCGCGTCAACCATCAAAACTCATCTGCTGGGCCCTCCTGCTCGCCTCCGGCACGCTTTTCGGTAGCTCCTTTTCCATGATCAAGGTGGCCGTGGCCGACGGGGCCCATCCTCTCGGCCTGACCTTTTGGTTTGCGGCCCTGTCTGCTGTCATGACCGGCGGCGCAGCCGCGCTTCGCGGGCGCTTTAAACAGTTGAACCGAGGCATGATCCGTTTTTGCCTTTTGTGGAGCCTTTTGGGAACGGTCATCCCCGGCGTCCTCTTTTTTTACGCGGCCAGAGAAATTCCGGCCGGGATCATTGCCCTGGCCATTGCTATGGTCCCCATTCTCACCTATTTGGGTGCCCTCGCAACCCGCCAGGACGAAGCCACCCTTGGTCGCATTGCGGGGATCCTGCTGGGTGCCATAGCCGGGGCAATCCTGATCCTGCCCGAGGCCACGTTGCCCAAGCCAGAGGACAGCTTTTGGGTCCTCATGACCTTTTTAGCGGCCTTTTGCTTTGCCATTGAGCACCTCTATTTTGCCAGCCGGGCGCCAAAAGACGCCCCCTTGGACCTAATGCTTTGCGTGATGTTTTCTGGCGCAGCGCTGGTCCTTTTGCCCATGATCTGGGTTTCTGGGCTTTGGGCGACCGGAAGCTTTGTCGTCCCCAGCTGGCCGCCGACGGCCACGGATCTTGTTGTTCTGGGAGTCGCGGCCGTTACGACGGCTGACTACTTTTTCTTCGCCCTCCTGATCGCCTGGGCCGGTCCGGTTTTTACCAGTCAGGCCGCTTATATTGTGACTCTCTCCGGCGTTCTCTGGGGCATTGTGCTTTTTGGCGAGAATCATTCGCTTGGCATCTGGGCGGCCCTCGCCCTCTTGATGATCGGCATCTTCCTTGTTCGCCCCCGATCCGGATGAAGGGTCCCCTTATGAGCCTTGCGGTTGATTCGCAAAGGCGGAGGCTCGAGCAGTGCAAAAGAAGGGGTCAGTTGTCCGCTCCGGCCGGATAGTTTTCCGGCACTCGCCAGAAATTGAAGCCGAGATCCTCCAAGGGTCGTTCACGGTCGCCGGGCCGATAGCCATACCGCAGCATCAAGATAATATCGGAGCTGACCGCTTCATTGGTCCTGAAATAGTCGTGCCCATGCCCCGATGATTGTTCACCATCAAAGGAAATGATCGCCACCCGGCCCTCATTAGACTGGAGCTGTTTCGCCTCCGAAGACTTGAGATCCTCCACGTCAAAGGTCCCCAAACGGCCCCGCGGGCTGGCGAACAGCAATTCAGCCAAGCCGATCGCATTGTCATTCGGCGAGGTGTAAATGGTGACCTGGTCGATACCCTGCGTCAGGCGCTCTGCCGCGATTCTCTGGCCGATGACCTGGGTATCCAAATCGGGCGCGGCCATAACGAAATTCTTGATTTTTAACTTTTCCCGAATGCCCCCGCCGTCACCGTCGCCCCGCGCGCCGATGATCAGCTCGCGCAAGGCGGAAACCGCCACATCCGTACCACGACTATGGGCGAGAATATGGATGTCTTCGATTTCGGGCTGGGCGGCCAACCACTTAATGAGCTGTTTTAAATGAAAGACCGTGAACTCGCTCGATTCCCGGTCATAGGTGTATCCGAAGATCCCCGGATAACCCGCCGGCCAGGTGTAGACAATCGGCAAGCCCTCGCGTCCCAGAAAATGCCATATCTCGGCTAGGGTAAAGGTCGCATCCTCAAAGCTATTGTTGAAGCCATGAATAAAGATAAAGGCATCTTTTTGCGGTGAGAGCGCCAGGCGCCGGCGCGCCTCTGCCTGCAGCTTGACCAAGCTCGCCCTGTTCTCGGCAACCACTTTTGGGTCCTCGACAATAACACCCTCGATGATCTGAAAAGGAAAGGGTGTTGGGGGCAAGCGCGCGAACTCCTTGATCGACACCAGTCGCGGCTCGAAGTCCAAGGTCCTATCGTTTGTTTGGCTCGCATCCACCAGATCGTCCCAGCTGTTGTCCCCCCCTAGATCTACAATGGCCGTGCCGACCGCCAGTGAATTTGAACGGTTATAGCCATAGCGCAGCTTACCCTCCTCATCCCGCTCGGGCGCGCGATCGGTTACGTAAATGAGCTCAACCTGAGTGCTGGCATATTCGTCCGGCAAGGTCTCGAACAAAACCGCCGCCTCTTCCGTGTAGTAGTTGGGCGTCGGCATCAAAAGGCGGTTCTCGGCGCAGCCGAGGATCAAGAAACAGAACAGCAATCCCGACAGCTTGCGACCTGTGTCAAGATAGAGACTCTTGATCGCCATTTGTTTCTGACGCATTGGCAAAGGACGATTCCTCTCTCAGAACAAGATCAAACTAGGGCCAGGATGCAAAACACGACTGTCTCGACATTACCCGCGAAAATCAATCGGACAGATCGTTTTTCCGCACAGGTATTTCGCGTGTATGATTTTTGCAACCTTTTTACATCCCGGTTTACATCCCGGGCAAGCCGGCGCGAATATGCTTCGAAAAGTCCCCCTCCCTCTCGGCAGTTTGGGCCCTGTCATTGACCAGGCTGCGCCGCTTTAGCTCCTCAAAGGGAAGACTTTGGTCCAAGGCCCCGTGTTGATAAACCAACTCCGGGAAGTACCCGCTGGCTAGGATTTTCCAACTCACCGGCAGGTCACCGCCCAAGGCCCAGGCATGGGTCGCGATGTTGGTGGTGCAATTCGTGGTCAGGGTGTTGTAAAACTCGGGCACCTCCCGCAAACGATTGATCTTTTTTGCGTATTCCAGAAAAAGCTCACGAATTTTTACCTTCGGCGCCTGCACCCGGTAGAGATATACATCCTCGCGCGGATCGCGATGATTGGCCCTCACACCGATCAAGTCCCGCTCATCGCCCACCACGTAATAGAGCTCGTAGCGGCGAAAAAAGCCGGCAATTGTTGAAAAACCTTCGCCCTTTTCCTTGCGGATTTCGATGGAGATGGCCACCTGACGCTCGCCAAAGCCGAAACTCAAAATCGTGTGGGCGATGGTATCTCCCATCCAATAGACCGCGATTAAATCCAGACTCTGCAGCTGATCCAACTCAAGGGACCAATCTTCCCAACGTGGCACGAAATCCGTCTCGCTGGAATAGTCGAAGTTGCGCACATTCCGTAGAAGGATCTGGCTCCCCTCGACCTCAACACTCGGCAGCTGGGCCACATCGGCGAGCCAATCCCGGTCGTTGCGCGCTTGGATTTGTGACCACCAGACCGCCACCACCCCTGTCAGAAGGGCAAAGGGAAGAAGCCCTCGAATGGGCCGCCCCGCCCGGTAGCCGCCATAAAGGCACAAAAGGCCGACGATGACGTATCCGCCGCCCAGAACCGCGAGCAGCCAGGTCGCTAGGGGCAGGGTGAACCAAATCACCAAAGCCCCCCACAGGCCGAGAGCCACCACACAGAGGCCAAGACCGAACCAAGCGCACATCCTGAAAAGGTGCATTATGGTCAGCTCCACGATCTGTGACCCATTGACCCCTCCTCCCGTGATAGCTCCATAGCCAAATTTTTCAGACGTCAAAGTTCCGAAATGAAGAGGGAAAACAACTCTGACTGCGAGGCAATGCCCAGCTTGGCATAGATGTTACGCCGATGGATCTTAACGGTCCCGGTGGAGATCCCGAATTGACGGCCGATGGATTCAGAGGAGTGTCCTCGCAAGACCAGGCGCACCACCTCACCTTCGCGGCGCGTCAGGGTCCCTTCCCCGAACTTCTCAAAGGCGCTGGTCACATGGTCATCCTCTTTGACCCGGCGACCCTTAGGGGTTTTGTGATGATCCTGCAGGTGGGCCGGATCTTGCCAATGGCGCCCCGCCGACGTGCTGACGAAAGGTTCGACCTTCTTCAGCTTGCCGAAATCCCGATCGCTAAAAGGGGCGCTAGAGCCGGCACGCATGAGCGACATCACCAGCATGCCGCCAAAATCCAGCGAGACCAGAAACCCAATCTCCTCGGCCAGGCCCGTTCTGCGGTAGTATGATCGATAGTATTCGGAGTGGTAGAAGCGATCCGGGGCGATGTCGCGCAACCGGTATAGGCCCGGCGCCAAATGGTCCGCCGATACCTTGAAAAAGGGATCCAAGAGGTAGGGACCCTCCTGGTAGTCCTCGACGAAGACGACCCGCTGTTCCGCGGTGAAGGTATCGTAAACGCAAAGCGGTCGCGATTGACCTCGGTATACGAAAAAGACGGCATAGTCGAAGGGCACCACGCAGCGCAATGCCTCTACCAAGGCCGCGGCGAATCCCGGCGTATTCTGAGCCGCAATGACCTGGGAAATCTCCTCGTGCCAGCTTTTCGAGTCTAACTTCAAAATAGGCATTTCGTGCAAAACCATAGCTAGAGGTAATATCTCTCGGCGACCCGCTTTTCAAGTTTATATACCTTGGGGGATATATACAGCCCCCCTAAGCTTGGGGCATGGTTATAAGCTTGGGGAGGCTGCGGTCCGGCGAAATGTGCCGGCGTTCGGAACGGCCCACCCGCGACGCACGAATGGCAAGGAGCCCGCATCAAGAATGGGCCAAGGGGATCGCTCAGCATCGCCGGATATCGAATTCCAGTCCGTGACCAAGCGCTATGGCGACGTGGTCGCGGTGGATCAGATCAGCCTTGTTGTCGAAAAGGGCGAGTTTTTCAGCTTTTTGGGGCCATCGGGCTGCGGCAAGACCACCTCTTTGCGCTTGATCGCCGGATTTGAGCAGCCCACCGCGGGCAATGTGATGATCGAAGGCACCTCGGTGGTCGGGATTCCGCCCCATCGGCGGCCGGTCAACATGGTGTTTCAGCAATACGCTCTCTTCCCCCACATGACCGTCTCTGACAACATCGGCTACGGCCTGCGCCAGCAGCGGCCGCGCCCGGCAAAGTCGGACATTGCCAAGCGCGTTGACGAGACCCTCGAAATGGTTCAACTCGCCGGCTTCGGCGGACGGCGTATTTGGGAATTATCGGGCGGCCAGCAGCAACGCGTCGCCCTCGCCCGTGCCCTGATCAACCGGCCGACCGTCCTATTGCTGGACGAGCCGCTTGCGGCCTTGGATCGCAAGTTGCGTCGGGACATGCAGATCGAACTACAGAACCTGCAGCGCGAGGTGGGCATCACCTTCATTCTGGTCACCCACGACCAGGAGGAGGCTCTGTCCATGAGCGATCGCATTTGCATCATGCGCGACGGGCAGATCGTCCAATCCGGCACGCCAAGGGACCTCTACGACCGCCCGGTCAATCGCTATGTTGCCGATTTTGTCGGCAAGTCGAATTTCTTCGAGGGCAGCGTGGCTCGGGTGAATGGGACGTCGGTCACCATCAAGAGCAATTCGGGTCAGGATTTTTCCTGCCGTCCTATTCTCAACAGCAGTGCCTTTTCCATCGGCAGCATCGCCAGTATCGCCGTGCGCCCCGAGTTGATCGTCATTGGGCAAAGCGACAGCAACGCGGCGGCCATGGATATCGATGTGGCTTTGCCGGGTCGGGTTAAGAACCGCATATTCCTTGGCGAGCACACCGAATACCTGGTTGAAACGCCCGGCCATGGTGAGGTTCTTGTTCTGTCCCCTAAACATGTGGAAAGCATCAGGGGAAGTTTTGATGTGGGTCAGGACGTCACCATCGGGTGGAAAAACGATACCGCTTTAGCCTTAGAAGATAATTAAGGGGAGTATACCCAAGCAAAGGATCGAGATTAAAACCGATACCTCTTTCAATAGACCAAAAACAGGGAGTAGAAGCGATGAGTAAAAGCTACAAAGACAATCTGCCAATCTCGCGGAAACAATTTATCGAAGAGCTGCGCCGTTACCAAAAGGGATCGGTGTCCCGTCGTCATTTCCTGGGCGTGACCGGTCTTGGCATGGCCGCCGCCGTGATGGGCGCCGCCGTTCCGAGTCTGAAGCCGCGCAAGGCCTGGGCCACCGGCGATATCGGCGACCGGGTGATCTTGGCCACCTGGCCCAACTATCATGACGTGTCCAACTTCGATGCCTTTACCGAGGCGACGGGTGCCAACGTACAGGTTAATGTCTTCGGCTCAAACGAGGAAATGCTGGCCAAGTTGCAGGCCGGCGGCAGCGGCTGGGACGTCTTCGTGCCGACCAATTACACCATCACCACCTATGTGGGCGAGGACTTGATCGAGCCCTTGGATCTGAGCCTCATCCCTAACTACGATCCATCCGCTTTTGATCCCCGCTTCGCCGATGCGGGCACGGTGGACGGCAAGGCTTATGCCATGCCCAAAAACTGGGGCACTACCGGTTATGTGATCAACACCGAACACAATGACGGCAAGGCGCCTGACACCTGGAAGCAATTCTGGGACATGACAATGGACAGCTATTCAGGGCGGACCATGGTGCATGACTATCAGCTCACCACCATCGGCAATGCCTTGAAGTATTTCGGCTACTCCTTCAATTCGGTGGAGCCCAACGAATTGGCAGAAGCCGAGAAATTGCTGCTCGAAGCCAAGCCTCACCTCTATGCCATCTCAAGTGACTATCAGCCGCCGCTGCGCAACGGGGATGCGTGGATGTCCATGTGCTGGACCGGCGACGGCAAGCAGCTCAACACGGATATCCCCGCGATGATCTATGTCCTGGGCGCTGAGGGTGGCGAGATTTGGAGCGACTATTACGCCGTTCCCAAGGGTGCACCCCATCGGGCGGCCGGCTATGCCCTAATCAACTACATGCTCGATCCGGCGGTCAACGCCAAGGAAGTCTTGGCCCACGGCTATCCTGTCGCGGACAGCCGGACCAACGACCTCTTGCCGCCGACCCTGTTGGAGGACCCCATCCTTTATCCGGCCACAGAGTTGTTGGATGCGTTGGAGTTCGGAGCCGCGGCCACACTGACCGATCCCAACCGGGCCGAGCTGCTGGCCCGCTTTAAGTCGGCCTAACCAGGCTGAGCTAGGGTTTTAGAGTTCCCTGTGGGGGAGGACCGACCGTGACCGACGCGGGATCAACACGCTGGGTCAACCGTGCCATGTTGATGCCGGCCTCGCTTTGGTTCGGATTTATGCTGGTCCTCCCCCTTCTCGTGGTGCTGGTCTTCAGCTTCGGCGAACGGGGCGCCGCGGGCGGCTATGTCCCAGCCTTTACCCTGGATCAATATGCCAACCTGCCGGCTCGCTTCACCGCCTTTAAGAACACCTTGATCCTGGCGCCCCTGGGCACCATCGCCGCCCTTCTGGCGGCCTATCCCCTCGCCTACTATCTGGCGGTTAAGTGCGACCCGAAATTAAAGACCCTATTGCTGGTCCTGGTCATCGTTCCCTTCTGGACCAGCATCCTTATTCGTACCTACGCCTGGATTTTCATCCTCGGTGGCAAAGGGGTGCCCTTTTTGCTGGACTTCGTGGGCATCGAGGGGGTTCGCCTCATCAACACGCCCTTTTCTGTCCTGGTCGGCATTGTTTATGGCTATTTACCCCTCATGGTCTTCCCCATATATGTGAGCCTGGAAAAACTGGACAAACGCTTGCTGGAAGCCTCTAACGACCTGGGCTCCACGCCCTTTGGCACCTTCTGGCAAGTGACCTTGCCCCTGTCCCTGCCCGGCGTGGCCACCGGCTGCATGTTGGTTTTCATCCTGCTCATGGGCGAGTTTTTGATCCCGGCCCTGTTGGGCGGCGGCAAAGTTTTCTTTGTGGGCAATGCCCTGGTGGATCTTTTTTTACAGTCCCGTAATTGGGCCTTCGGCTCGGCCGTGGCGACCGCCTTGGTATTGGTCATGCTGTTGGTCGTGACCCTTTACATGCGCTTGATGCGCCGAGCCGCTGCCCAGCGCGACGATGTATCCTTGATGTAGGTGGCCGACCCCATGCGCCTTTATGCCATCGCCGTCTATCTCTTTTTATACATCCCCATTGGGGTGATCGTACTGTTCAGCTTTAACGCCGGTCGTCACGCCAGCGACTTTCAGGGCTTTTCCATTAAGTGGTACGGCAAGGCGCTGTCCAACCCCTTCGTGGTGGAGGCCTTGTTGACCAGCCTGACGGTGGCCTTTTGCACCGCGGTTCTGGCAAGCACCATCGGCACCATGGCGGCCCTGTCCCTACAACGCCTAACCGGTCCGCTGCGCGCTTTTTATGATGGCATGATCTATGTAGCGATCATGATCCCTGGGATCGTCATCGGGATTGCAACACTCATTGCCCTGGTAACCCTTTTCAATTTCCTTAATCCCCTCTTGGAGGTCTTGGGTGGAACCGAGGGCGGGCCCCCACCCCGATTGAATCTGGGATACGGCTCGCTGATCGCCGCCCATACCCTCTTCACCATGGCCTTGGTCATCGTCATCATTCGCGCGCGCATCGCCGGCATGGACCGGGCGCTAATCGAAGCCTCTTCAGACCTCTATGCGACTCCTTGGGGAACCTTTCGCCAGGTGACCCTGCCACAACTCTTTCCGGCCATTCTGGCGGGCTTTTTGCTCAGTTTCACCTTCAGTTTCGACGATTTCATCATCGCCTTTTTCGTGGCCGGTTCTCAAACCACCCTGCCCATCTATGTCTTCTCCTCAATCCGGCGCGGCGTCACGCCTGAGATCAACGCCATCGGCACCATGGTATTGGCGGTTTCCCTGACCCTCTTGATCGCCGCGCAGCTCCTCTTGCGCCGGCAAACCAAGTCATGACCGGCCAAAGCGTGGAGGTTTCCCTTGAGCAAGCTTGAGTGCATTTGGCAGGCCAAGGCCATTCTAGGTGAGGCGCCCCTGTGGCAGGCCGAGCAACAATGCCTTTATTGGGTGGACATGGACGGCAAGAAGATCCTGCGCTGGAATTTCCAGGACCGGGAGCAAAAGGATGTTCCCATCGCCCATGAGATCGGCTGCCTGGCACCAAGGCAAAAGGGTGGCTTTGTCGCCGGCCTGGAAAACGGTCTGGCCTTTGTGGACCAAGACCTGAAAGACCTAAAAACCTTCGCTTCACCGGAAGGTGACTTAGCCGACACCCGTTTTAACGACGGCAAGTGTGATCCGCGCGGTCGCTTTTGGGTCGGCAGCACGGACCGTCAAGAAGTAAATCCCATCGGCGCCCTTTATATGGTCACCCCGGACCACCAAGTACACAAAAAGGTTTCGGGCGTTACCGTCTCCAACGGTCTGGACTGGAGTCCGCACGGCACCACCATGTACTTCACCGACAGCGGCGCCGGGGCGATCTATGCCTATGATTTCGATCTCGAGACCGGGGACCTCCAGGGCCGGCGCACCTTTGCCCAGGTGGACCCGGCTGAGGGTTTGCCCGACGGTCTGACGGTCGACGGGGAAGGCTACATCTGGAGCGCCCGATGGGACGGGTGGCAAATCTGCCGCTATGCCCCCGATGGCAAAGTTGACCGGATTATTCGCCTGCCCGTGCCGCGTGTCACCAGCATGGCCTTCGGCGGCCCCAACCTGGACCAGCTCTTTATCACCACGGCCCGGCTCGGCATGACACAAGATGAGCTGCGCGAAGCCCCTCTCTCCGGCAGCCTTTTTGTCATGGAACCTGGGGTGACCGGCTTGCCGGCATGGTCATTCAAAGGCTGATGGCCTCGGCGGGACGATTTGCTATACTCGTGCTCCTTATCGATCACCTGACGAAAAGCCGCCGTGACAGAGCCCCCTACCCCTTCCCTTAAGCGCATTGTCTTTGTGGAGATGATGGGCGAGCCGGGCAGCTACGACGCTTCGGTATATGACCACTTCGAGGACAAGGATCAGGAAGGCCTGTGGTTCGTAAAACGCTTCGATCATATGCCAGGTCTCATCATCGAGACGTGCAATGTTTGCGTCAATGCGCCTCTGCCCCAAGCTCGCGAGGTCGACGGCCTCGTCTTGGCCGGCAGCTACAATTCGGTGCATGACAATCGACCCTGGCAAGAAGCCGTTCGCGCCTGGCTGCCCAAGATGCGGGACCACAAAATCCCCATTCTGGCCATCTGCGGCTCTCACCAGTTGCTCGCTCATATGCTGGACAGCGATGTGGTCCATGTGAATTATGGGTCACAAGGCGGGGCCTACGCGGGAACCTTCCCCATCGACTTAACGGCCAAGGGAGAAGCTTCGCCCCTTATGGAGGGGCTGGGCAGCGGCGCCACTTTCCATTTCGCCAACTTCGAGCATGTGACGAGCGTACCAAAAGGTGCCACCCTTTTGGCGGCAAGCGGCCCGGTCCCGATCGCCGCCATGGACTTCGGCGATCACTGCTACTCCACCCAATTTCATCCCGAAGGCACTCACGAAACCCTGGGGGCTGCCTGGCGCAACGAGGCGCCCGCGCTTATGGAAAACTATTTCGAAAGCGATGCCGGCGGCCGCTTGGTGGAGAACTTCCTGCGGCTGGTCACCCGACTCTAATCCGTCCTCATTCCAATATCACCTGATGGGTGAAGTCCCGGCCATTGGAGATGGTGATCTTTTTAAAGCCCAGCATCTTGCACAGGTCGAAGAAGGTAAAATACTCCTGCACGCCCAACTCGTTGAAGATGGGCAGAAGCCGGGCCGAGCCGGTCATGGAGGCAAAGATCGCCCGCGCCCGATAGATAGTATCGATGCGCCCGTCTTCCAGCGCCACAATGATCAGCTTTTCCGCTTCGGTCCCCTTGGCGAAAATTGCGGTTGTTTGGGGATAGGGCTTTTTGATCTGCTCCTTAACAATGCCGGTGACAAAACCGATGCGCAGCGAGCGGCTGGCCTCGACCATGGTCCTGGCCCGCGCGTTGTAAATCTCGGGCGGCGCCTCGGGTGCCGGGTAATAGTATCCGGCATGCCGGTCGGCATCCTCGCCGCTTTCCTGGGCCAACACGCGGCTATCGTTAGCCGCCAGCGCCAACAGGCCGAGCACTAAAAATCCAAACTTGATGGTCACAGACATTCCGCCACAGCTCCCTGTTCCTTAGCTGTTTCAATTGTGCCGCCAGCCTGGGCTACGTGGCGGTCCTTTGCAACCAAAGACCCTGCCCGGTCTCAAAAAAGTGACGGAATCCCGATGTATTCTCGGGGCTGGCAAGGTCTGATAGGAGAGTTATACTCTCCGCCAAGACCCGCCCCCATAGGGGGAGCGCAGAGGAAATGGGACGCCTATGACAGAACCGCGATTCGCCCTGGTCGCCAGCGCCACCGAGGATGCACAGGAAGCTTGCGCGCGGCTGAACCGCCGCTACGCCACCGTGCCCCCGCAGGAGGCTGAGGTGATCGTCGCCTTGGGCGGTGACGGCTTTGTTCTGGAAACCCTGCACGATTACATAACAAAGGACATCCCCATCTATGGGATGAACTGCGGCACGGTCGGCTTTTTGATGAACCGCTTTGATGAGGAGGATCTGCCCGCCCGTCTGGCCGCGGCCCAAGCGGAAGTTCTCCATCCCTTGCGCATGACGGCGACCTGTCGGGACGGCAAGGACGAGGAAGCGGTGGCCATCAACGAGGTCGCCCTCTTCCGAGAAAGCCGCCAAGCCGCCAAGGTGCGCATCCATGTGGACGGCGTCACCCGCATGGACGAGTTGATCTGCGACGGCGTGCTGCTGTCGACCCCGGCCGGTAGCACCGCCTATAACCTTTCGGCCCATGGACCCATCGTGCCCATCGGGGCCCCTTTGCTCGCGCTTACACCCATCAGCGCCTTTCGGCCCCGGCGCTGGCGCGGTGCCCTCTTGCGGGACAGCGTCACGGTCCGCTTTGATGTGCTTGAGGCCAACAAGCGCCCGGTCAGCGCCACCGCCGACTTCACAGAAATTCGCGAGGTTGTTTCCGTGGCGGTGCACGAGGACGAATCCCTGGAGCTAAAGATCCTCTTCGACCCGGACCACAATCTGGACGAACGCATCGTCAAGGAACAGTTCCTGGCCTAGCGCCTTTCCAACCTTTATGCAGAAGCGGCCTTGGCTAGCAGACTTTCGGCATCGTCCATGATCTTGCGGGAAAGGTCCCGCGCATCCAGCGCTTGACCCAAACCGGCGGCCTGACCCGACCACATGGACGTAAAGTCAGCCTTGCCTTGAGCTTCCGCCGCCGCTTTCAAAGGCGCCAAGGCGCCGCCGGCGGTGGGAAAGGCTGGGGCCAGATCGGTGAGCGGGCCCACCTCCTGCATCACCCGGTTGACGATCCCCCGCGCGGGCCGGCCCGAGAAGATATTCGTGAGCGCCGTGCCGTCATCGCGGAAGCCGGCAAGGGCCTGGCGATGGAGCGCACTGATGGTGGCCTGCGGCGTGAACAAGTAGGCCGTGCCCAGTTGGACCCCGGCCGCGCCCAGCAGGAAGGCCGCGGCCACCCCACGCCCGTCGGCAATCCCGCCGGCAGCGATGACTGGCACGGAAACCGCATCCACCACCTGAGGCACCAAGGCCATGGTGCCCACTTGCGACGCGGCAAGTTCACTCAAAAACATGCCCCGGTGCCCGCCCGCCTCGCTCCCTTGAGCAATAACGGCGTCGCATCCCTGGGCCTCCAGCCAGCGGGCTTCCTCTACCGTGGTGGCCGAGCTGAGAACGCGACATCCCGCCGCCCTGACCCGTTGCAAGAGACTTTTCTCCGGCAGACCGAAATGAAAACTCACCACGGCCGGGCGGGTTTCCTCAACTAGCGCGCACATAGCCTCATCGAAGGGCGCACGGTTCACCGCGGGTGCCTCGGCTGCGGGGTCAAGGCCCAATTCTTCGTAATAGGCGCCAAGGTGCTTTTTCCAGACCGCTTGACCGTCCGGGTCAGCCTCAGGCGGCTGATGACAAAAGAAATTCAGGTTAAAGGGACCATTGGTCCCGTGCCGTATCTTAGCGACTTCCTCGCGAATCTTCTCAGCCCCCAGCATGGCACAAGGCAGCGCCCCGAGGCCGCCGGCCCTTGCCACGGCGATGGCCATGGCGCCGTCGTTCGCCCCAGCCATGGGTGCCTGGAGAAGGGGTCGCTCGATTTTTAAAAGGTCAAGAAGGGGAGACGATGTTAACATAATGGCTTCACCAAGATTGCCGGAGAACGAGCGAGTCTAGGGCCTCTGCAGCCTGACGGTCAAACCTAAGGCTTATCCGCCGCCACGGAACCGCTTTTGTTTGCATCCCACCGGGTCCACGACTGATAGTGTCCAAAAGGTGACCGCGCAAAAAAACTGGGGAGAAATCCAATCAAAAATAACCTTGCTCCCGGCTCCCGCGCTGCCAGGGCCCAAAAACCCTTTCTTTGGGTGGTGGCCTTGAGCCTTTTGGTCCTGGCGTCTTCTTGCTCCCTGGGTGAGAAGCCCCCAGTCACCGAACAGCAGGCGGATGTAGATTTCGATCTTCTCACCACCCTGCCGGAGGCGCCCATCTCCTATGCCCGGTCCGTGCGGCCCATTCTCGAAAAGCGCTGCGTGGCTTGCCATGGATGTTACGACGCGGCGTGTCAGTTGAAGCTGACCTCTCTTGAGGGGATTCATAGGGGCCTTTCCAAAGAATTGGTCTATGACGGGGCGCGGATTTCAGGGGTCGAGCCGACCCGCCTCTTCATTGACGCCAGCACCACCGAGGAGTGGCGCGCCAAGGGCTTTCATCCGGTCCTCAACGAAACCGATGACCCCTCACCGGAGAGCAATCTGCGCAACTCAGTGCTGTACCAGGCCCTGCGCCTAAAACAGCTTAATCCCCAGCCCCGGATCGGCATGCTGCCCGAGACGACGGATATCTCCCTGGATCGGTCCCAGGTCTGTCCAGCCGCGGGAGAATTCGACGCCTTCTCCGAAGCCAACCCCGGCTGGGGCATGCCCTACGGCATGCCGAACCTCAACGATCAGGACTACCGCACCATTGTCCAGTGGTTGGCCCAAGGAGCACCCGCTTCAGAATCGGCCGAGATCTCACGGGAGACCCTTACCCAAATCGATGTCTGGGAGTCTTTCCTGAACGGTCCCTCGAACAAGCAACGGCTCGTAAGCCGCTACATCTATGAGCATCTTTTCCTGGGCCATATTCATTTCGAGGGCGCACCCGAGCGGGAATTCTTCCGCTTGGTCCGGTCATCCACCCCGCCCGGCGAGACGATCCAAGAAATCCCCACGGTGCGGCCCTTCGACGACCCGGGAAAGGGTCCCTTCTATTATCGCCTGCGGCCCTACGAACCCATCGTGGTCGCCAAGAACCACGTGGTCTATCAGTGGTCCGCCGCCAAGCTTGCCCGCTATCAAGAGCTGTTCCTGGAGCCGGATTATCGGGTCACCACCCTGCCTCTTTATGCCCAAGAGGGTCAGTCTAACCCCTTCAAGGTCTTTGAGCCCATACCGCCCGTATCCCGCTACCGCTTTTTGCTGGACGATGCCCGCTTTTTCATCGAGGGCTTCATCAAAGGTCCTGTTTGCCGCGGGCAAATTGCTCTTAACGTCATTGAAGACCAGTTCTGGGTTATGTTCTTCGACCCAGACAAGGTTAAGCTGTCCCTTGATCCGGATTTTTTAAACCGCATGTCGGACTATTTGGAAACCCCCGCCGACCAAGGCGACACCCTGCAACTCCTGGCCATCTGGCGCAAATTCTGGAAACAGCAAAAGGAATATCTGGCGGCCAAGCAAGCAGCCTTTGAAAAGATCCATACCCACGACCTGGATGATGCCATGTCCTACCTTTGGGACGGCGACGGTGAAAACCCCAACGCGGCCCTGACGGTCTTTCGCCATTTCGATTCTGCCTCGGTGCGTTTCGGGTTCTTGGGCGATTACCCTGAAACTGCGTGGGTCTTGGACTATCCCGTTTTCGAGCGCATTCACTACCTTCTGGTCGCCGGCTTCAACGTCTACGGCAACGTGGGTCATCAGTTGAACACCCGCCTCTACATGGATTTTTTGCGCATGGAGGGCGAGGACCACTTCCTGGTATTCCTGCCAGCCGAGCACCGAAAGGAGATTCGCGATAGCTGGTATGTGGGCGTGCGCGAAACCATGAACGATGAATTCCAACAGCCCCTAGACTGGCTCTCTGTCCAGGCGGTGGTAGGCTATCAAAGCGACGATCCCCAGCGCGAGCTTTACCAAAACATCGAGCAGCGCTTAGGACCTCTGGGCATCACAAATGAAAGCCTCTACCCCTGCGGCGGCAGGCCCTGCACCTCCCAAGTGGCCGGCTCCGCGGAAAAAGCGGCGGATCAGGCCATGGCCCGTGTCGCCGCAATCCAGGGCGCGGTTTTACAGATCTTCCCGGACCTTGCCTTCCTGCGCGTGCGCACGCCTGAGGGGGAACGGGACCTGGCCTATAGCCTGATCCGCAATCGGCAATACAAAAACATCAGCTCCATCTTCCAAGACGAGGCCAACGCCGATCCCAACGAAGATACCCTCACGGTCATAAAGGGAATCGAAGGCTCCTACCCTCAATTCTTTTTCGACATCGATATCGCGGAGGTGGAGCGTTTCGCCGAGCTCATCACCCGCATAAAAACCCGCGAGGACTATGAAATCTTCGTCAGCCATTTCGGCCTGCGCCGAACGAATCACGCCATTTGGGACCTGGCCGACTGGTTCAACGCCGAATATGCCCGCGAAAAACCCATTCAAGCCGGCATCCTAGATCTAAGCCGCTATCAGAACCGGTAACTTCTCGTTCCGTACAAAAAAGCCGCCGGCCCGGAAGACAACCCGGCGGCCGGCGGCCAAGAAGGCACTCAACGAAGCGAGTGCAGGGAATTCCTTATTCCTTCCAGAAGGGTTTACGCACCTCGGCGGATCGCTCGGCGGCGCTGATGCCCATGTCCTCTAGGTAGCGCTCATCCAGTTGGGCCAGGTGGTGGCGCTGTGAGGCCCTTTCCTGCCAAGTCAGGAGGGTGCGGAAGACCGCCGCGACCAGGAGGTCGAGACGCAAAGCATTGGCAAAGGTGACCCGGCCGTTGTCCTGGCATTGCGCGCCGATCGCGCCGTGATGGGGCCGTAAAACATCCAATTTGACTGCTTTTTCCATTTTATTTCTCCTAATCCGACAGGGAGGCCGAATGGGCCTCAAATCAAGGGCAAACCAATTGTTCGCCTTGCAATAATGATGATTTAAGGGCTCTTGTGCGACGGCACAAACGATGATATCTCATCTTTCGGATTAGAATTTTTAATGTGATATGTAGCCCACGCCATGCCCCGTCGCTTGCCGCCCCTCAATGCTCTGCGCGCTTTCGAAGCGGCCGCGCGCCATCTCTCCTTCACCCGAGCCGCTGATGAGCTGGCTGTGACCCAGGCCGCCATCAGTCACCAGGTCAAGGCCTTGGAGGATCATCTGGGCGTGCCCTTGTTTCGCCGCCTGAACCGGCGCCTCATGCTCACCGACGCGGGTCAGGGTTATCTGCCGCCCCTACGGGATGCTTTCGACAAGATGGAGCAGGCCACCGGCCAACTTTTTGAGGAGGACATGAACCGGGCGTTGCGGGTAACCGCCCTGCCCTCTTTCGCCGCCAAATGGCTCCTGCCCCGCCTGGGGCGATTCCGCGCTCAACACCCCGAAATCGATGTTCTGGTCTCGGCTACGGACGTGGTGATCGACTTCGCCAAGGAAAACTTCGACATGGCCCTGCGCTACGGCACGGGGCGATACGCAGGTTTGCGCTCGGACTACCTTATGGGCGACCACGTTTTGCCGGTCTGTTCGCCCCACCTGGCCAAGGGGCTGCCGCCTCTCGAGCGGCCGGAAGATTTACGGCACCACACGCTGCTGCACGACGACATGGCCCGCAACGACGCCAGTTCCAACGACTGGATCTCCTGGCTGCGTGCCGCTGGCGTCAAGGGCGTGAACGCCAGCCGGGGACCAGCCTTCAGCCATTCTACCATGGTGATGGAGGCGGCCATGGATGGCCAGGGAGTAGCACTTGGGCGCATCTCTCTCGCCTGGGAGGATCAGGCCAGCGGGCGTTTGGTTGGCCCCTTCGGTCCGGTGGTGCGGGCGCCCTTTCATTATTACGTCGTCTCCCCGCCGGAGCGGGCGGAGCATCCCAACGTGGCCCTTTTTCGTGAATGGCTCTTGGCGCAGGCTGCCGACTCAGGCACGGATGCTCAGGGCCTGCCCGCCTTCACCACGCCCCTGAACGCGGCGCCGCCGCCCCACAAGACCCAGAGAAACTAGGATAAAACCCTTTGTCTAGCACGACTGCCTCCACCGTAAGTGACGCCTCTCGAGACTGGATCGAGCGCCTCATCGCCTTCGACACCACCAGCCGCTACTCCAACCTGGAGCTGATCGCCTGCCTCTCCGATTACTTGGCCGAGCTCGGCGTTACCGCCACCCTGGTGCATAATCCCGAGAAAACCAAAGCCAATCTCTATGCCACCTTGGGCCCTGGCGACAGGGGTGGCATCGCCCTGTCCGGCCATACTGACGTGGTCCCGGTGGACGGCCAGGACTGGTCGAGCGATCCCTTCCGCGTTGCTGAACGGGACGGTCGCCTTTATGGACGGGGTACCTGCGACATGAAATCCTTTATCGCCGTGGCCTTGGCGCAGGCCCCGAGGATCCTGGCCGCCAATCCGAAAATTCCCGTACACTATTGCTTTTCCTTCGATGAGGAAATCGGCTGCAAGGGCGTGCCTCATTTGCTCGACTTCTTGGCTCACCAACCGATCCGCCCGGCGCTCTGCATCATCGGCGAGCCCACCTCCATGCAGGTCATCACCGCCCACAAGGGTAAGCTGGCCATGACCTGTGACGTAAGGGGCAAGGAAGCCCACTCCTCCTTGGCGCCGCACGGTGTGAATGCCATCGACGCGGCGGCGCGATTGGTCACCTTCATTGCCGACCTGGCAGCGGAAAAAGCCCAGTTGGGCCCCTTTGACCATGACTACGACGTGCCCCATACGACAATTCAAACCGGGGTCATAAGCGGCGGCACCCAGCTCAACATCGTGCCCGGCCACTGCCAATTCCAGTTCGAGTTTCGCAACCTGCCCAGCGACGATCCCCAAGCCCTCTTGGCCCGGGTGCAGTCCCATGCACAAAAAGACATCGAGCCGGCCATGAAAGCCATCGATCCCGCGAGCGGTTTTTCTTGGACTCGCGAGGCCGCCTATCCCGGTCTCCACACCGACCCGGACAGCGACGTGGTCGCCCTGGCCAAATCGCTTTCCGGCAGTAATAGCACCGGCAAGGTCTCCTTCGGAACTGAGGGCGGCCTGTTTCATCAAGCCGGCATGCCCACCGTGATCTGCGGCCCCGGCTCCATCGACCAAGCCCACAAGCCCGACGAATACGTGTCCCTGGAACAGCTCCACCTCTGCGAAGCCTTCATGGACCGGCTAGTTGAGCATATTACCTAGTGAGCCGGACGCCAGATCCGATTTTTTTCTATTTTTGGGAAGAGGCCGGCGTAAAAGGGTTACGCCGGCCCAACAAGAAAAACTCACCCCTCTTGCGTGCGGATGTCGCGGACCGGGCGGCCGGCAACGCCCCAATCGTCTAAGGAAACTTCGTCGATCACCACGAAAGTCGCCGCCGGGTTTTTGTTTAACACCTGTTCCAGAAGGTCGGTGACACCGGCAATGAGCCGAGCCTTTTCTTCGGATGTGGGGCCGATGCCTGCTGGGCCGCCCTCGCGAGTCACCTTAATGTTCACGTAAGGCATTGTATCACTCCTTTTTCTCGACAAATGAAAAGACTTTGGCGATTACCTTCCAGCCGTCGTCGGTATGGATCAGGGTCAGCAGATCTTGATAGGCGCGGTTCAGCATGGTCATACGGGCCTCGACAAGACCCATCTGCCCTCCTTTGACGGTCACGCGCTCGATCACCTCTTGTCTTGGATCGCCGCGAGAGGCCGGTGATCGTCGCGCGTCGATACGCGCCATGTAATGGTCCAGATCCAAGCATTCGTGGTGGCTAGGGGTGGCGTTGACATAGAGGAGATTTCGATGGAACACCTGCCGCAAGACCCGACTGTCGGAATGGTGGAGCCCCTCGAAATAAACCGCCATCACCTCTCGAACCTCCGCTTCCTCGCGCGCGCGCATCACAAAAGTCCTTCGGCGGCCATGGCAGCCCGCACGGCGGGTCGCCTCGCGACCCGCTTCACAAAAGCTGCCAAATGGGGCCATTCCGACAGGTCGATTGCCTTCACGGTCGCCCAGTTCGCCACCACGAAGATATAGGCGTCGGCGACGGAAAAGCGGTTTTCCACCAAAAACGCCCGCCCATCCGATAAAACGGATTCCAGATAGCCGAACTTGGACCGGACATTCTTGACGGCCGCCGCCTTCTCGTTCGCCGAGGTGCCGGCGGCGAATAGGGGTGCCCAGGCCTTGTGCAGCTCAGCGGCGGCAAAGTTTAAGAATTGCTGCAGCCGGGCCCGCGCGACCGATCCGGGTTCCGGTGAATAGGCTTTTTCCGGATGCCGGTCGGCGATGTACTGCAAGATGGCAACACCCTCGCTGAGAGTGACCCCGGCTTCGATTTCCAAAGCGGGAACGTAGCCATTCGGGCTGATCTCGCGGAAGTCCCTGCCGCTCTCCGTTCGTCCAGCCTGCGTATCAACGGATTCAATGTCAAAGGATTCACCCACCTCTTGCAGCATTATGTGGCTCGCCAGCGAGCAGGCGCCGGGCATGTAAAAGAGTTTCATCGTGATCTCATTGGTTGGATTTACAAAACTCAAATAGCGCCCCGGATGGCTGATTGATAATATTAAGTTCTCATGATAATGATCTTTTAATTAGATCATATTGCAATCGCCGTCTGTATGAACGGGAAGACCAGTCCATGACCCTGGATCAGCTCATTGCCTTGGATGCCATTGTCGCCAGCGGGACCTTTCGGGGGGCCGCGGAGCGTTTGAACAAAGCGCAGTCCGCCGTCAGTCATCAAATTCGTAAGCTTGAAGACGAAATCGGCTTCGGGATCTTTTCCCGTGACGCCTATCGGCCGCGCCTGACACCCGAAGGCGAGGTGTTTTTCCGGGAAACCACCCGTGTCCTAGAACAGGTTCGCAGCTTAAAATTAACGGCCGCGGGACTACGAAGCGATCAAGAACCTATTGTCCGCATTGCACTCACGGCGACCCTGCCGTTGGAATCCTTTCTCACCGCTGTTGGGCGGGTCGGACAGAAATACCCCAGCACGGATATCCGGGTTTCAACTGAAATGATGGGCGGTCCCTTGGCGCGTTTGATGGCAGGTGATGCTGATATGATCGTGGCAGGCCTGGAAGCTGTGCCCCTTGATGAAGTGGAGACCACACCCGTGGGAACGGTGACCATTCGGCCGGTCGCCCATCGGGAATTCCCCGCGGCGCGACACCCAGGCGTGCGCACCCGCAGAGAAATGCAGACCCATACACAAGTTGTCGTGTCTGGAACCGGCGGCCGGGACTTCGAACAAAGCCGCGACGTCATGACAGGCGGGCGGCGCTGGACCGTATCCGATTTTCAGGCCAAAAAGTCAGTGATCATGGCGGGCCTAGGATGGGGCGGCATGCCCGACCATCTTGTCGAAGCTGACCTTGCAAGGGGTGCCCTTGTCCCCTTGCGCGTTGAAGGATTCCCACCCCGTCATACGGAAATCTTCGCCATTCGCCGTCGCGACCAAGCCATGGGGCGGGTCATTTCCGATTTATGGTCAAGCTTTCAACGAGCATGTTCTTAAGATGTCCCCATAACTTTTCGCTCCTGTATACTCGGCATTTAATCGGCTTCGATATACTTAAACCGGTCCTCGCCGGAAATGACCGACCATCTCCAAATGCCCGGTCCAGGGAAATTGGTCGACAGGGAGCACCCGGGCCAGGTGGTAGCCTCCGTCCACCAAGACCTTTGCGTCCCGGGCGAAGGTCGCCGGATTGCAGGACACGGCGATCACATGGGGCACCGGCGATTTGGCCAACTCCGCCGCCTGCTCCTTAGCGCCCACCCGCGGCGGGTCGAATAAGACCACATCCTTGTCCTCCAATTCATGGGCCAAGAGGGGCTCGCGGGCCAGATCCCGCCGCTCGACCGTAACCCGCCCGGCCAGGTCGGCCCGCCGCGCCGCCTGCCAGAGGGCCGCCAGAGCGGGCTCATTCCCCTCTACCGCATGGACTTGAAGGCCATGCACGGCCCGCGCCAGAGCAAAGGTAAAGGTGCCGCAGCCGGAAAAAAGGTCCAGGGCCCGGCTCGCCCGCTGGGAAAGCCCTTTCAAAGCCTCCTTGATCAAAAGAGTCTGACCGGCCAAGGTCGGTTGCAGAAAGCCGCCCGGCGCCGGCACCACATCAATGCCCGAAAAGGCGAGCTTGGGCTCGCGCCGCAGGACCACCGGCTCGGGCTCTTCTCCCGGACAGGCCCAGGATATCCGGGCCACGTCCCGGGCCTCGGCAAAGGCCGCCAGTGCTTCCCGGCCCGCCAGGGTCAAAGGCGCGCGGCTGGTCAGGAGCAGGTCCAGTCCACCGTCACTTTCCAGCAGATAGACATCGGCGGATTGGCCGCACGGCGGAGCTGTTTCCAAGACCGCCTCTAACACGGGGCGCAAGGGCGCCAAAAGGGCCATCAGCCCCGGCGTCAAAACCTGGCAGGCCGATAGATCCACCACCTCATGGCTTTCCCTTTGATGAAACCCTAAACTCAAGGTGCTCCCGCGCTTATGCGCCGCTAACACGGCCCGGCGTCGGCTTTGGGCCGGCACCACCGCCAAGGGGCTAATGGCGACGCCCTCAAGGCCGTTGCGGGCGAGGGCGGCTTTCAGCAGGTTGGTTTTCCATTCTTCGTAAAGGCTGGTCTTTAGATGCTGCACGCTGCAGCCGCCGCAGGGACCAAAGTGCGGACAAGGGGCCTCCACCCGCCCGGGGCCCTCGGCCAGCAGTTCCACGACTTTCCCCTTAAAACCGCTCCCCCTTTTGCCCGTGACCTGCGCCAAGACCCGATCACCGGCCAGAGTTTGCGGCAGGTAAAGGGGGCGGCCCTCGCATTCCGCCAAGCCGTCGCCCCGCGCGCCCAGGGCACGCACGGTCACTTCCATCTGACGGCCACCGCCCCGTCGGGCCTTGCGCCTCATCTCCTCTCCTCTCATTCAAGGCGGGCATCTTCAAAAGCGAATCAAAAGATCCTTGATGACCTATCGCTCTTACGCCTTGATCTCTTGACGCCTTATGCTGTGCCCTGGCACAAGGTGCAAGTCTTGCCTTTTTCCCTCTGCCCATTCGAGCAAAATATCAAAATCGAGTTATTATGCGTGTCATTCTCTTTTTGCTGAAATGTATCGTCGGTTTGTTCGCCACCCTTGGCGTTTTAGTCGTTGGCCTTGTCGTACTGGTGGCTAGCCATCTAGAGGATTTTGACCACTTCACGCCGACTCCTGTCGAGCCGGCCGCCGATAGTGTGCTGCTATT
>JBCCHN010000074.1:0-24881 GCA_039028695.1 Pseudomonadota bacterium | reverse complement strand
TGGGTCCAACGGATTATCGCAAGCGTTTGAGCGGGCGCCTGTCCGACATTTTGTCGACCCAACAGATCGCCCAGGAGTTGCGCCAATTTCTCCACAGCAAAGCCTTTGAGGGGATCGTCGAGTTTGACCTGCCTAATCGCGGCGACTTCCGCCATTTTCGTGTCCGTTGGATGAGCCATCGCCTTGAAGAGAAGGAGGGTCGCCCTCAATTGACCGGACCCTCAGGGCCGCGAGAACTCACTCAAGACGGGGCAAAGATGGTGCAATGGGCCCTGGATCGGGATTATTTTTCAAATGTGGTTTTTGTAGAGGCTTTTCAGGACCTTGAGCCGTCCCTTTTGTCTGAGACGTTGATGGCTTGGCAAAAGGTCGGGCTTATTGAAAGCATGTAGGCGGGCTAAATAGGGCGGGCCCTGCCAAGGCAAAACGAGACTTAGAACCAGTCGAGTTCGATCATAAGAGCCAGTTCTCCGTTAACTTCAGCAATTTCTTTAGATCCTCGGCGGGGCAGGGGTTGGCCCTTGCTGCGGACAAAGGCTATCAGCGCCTCGATGAATTCACTCTTCTCAAGGATGATGGTTGAGCGCCCGTCGAGCGCTGGATTATCAAGTTCAATGCGGCAGGCGGCTGAGGAATCGTAAATCACATCCACAGCAAGGACATTGGATTGGTGGGAAAGGGATGCAATATGGCCGGTTACTGCCGCATCAACCTCTGTCTTGGTTAATAGAATACTTCGAAGTTCACGTCCCATTGAGCCTCGGTCGGGAATTTTTGCAGCGTTTTTTAGTCGTTGCTATATTATCCAGACCCCGCCAACTGGCAAAGCCTAATTGCTTGGACGCGGCGCGACCTTGGGAGTGAATAGAAGAAATCTTTAGGGATTGTGGACTGGAATTGAGGAGGGGAGGCATCCCGGCCATGCCCCGAAACCGGTTTGCCTCCCCTGTCTATCGCCCAAGCATCGACAGCTATCAAAAACGCGCCAGGCGGTTAAGGAAGCGGCTCGGGCGATGGAAAGGCTATTAATCGACCGAAACCGGTGCTGAGTAGACTGTGCCCTTACTCGTCGCCAAAAAAGCGCGCTCATCTTGGGCCATGCGTAACGCGTGCATTTCGCGGCAAAAGGTCTCCATGAGAGCTGATTTCCAATTGCGCGTGCTGACTTTTACTTTTTTAGCCTGATTGAACATATCTTGCCCGTTTCTCAAATGCGTTTTGTGGCCCAATCTGTAATTTATTTTTGGTTTTTCTGAATGGGGTCCGACCTTGGTGAATTGCGGTGAAATCGTGGCGCAAATATGGCACCTGAAATCTTAATATCAGGTTAAGATGTTGATGGGCTGTAAATAAAAATTATCAAACTATGAATTAATATTTCGTATAAATAAATAAAAATGTCAGAAAATAAATAAATAAATTTATGAAAAATACGATTATTATGATTTGCCTGCTTGTTAGACTGTTTGTAAGCTGTGCCGCGGCAGCAGCAGATTTGCAGGGCGTTAAACGGGGAGGGGCACCGGTTTTGGCCTATTGAAGTCTTGGCAATTAATGGCATCCTAATTTTAAGAGAATTGCGGCAGCCTCATGCTTCCCGTATGGGTATGAGGGGATGAACGGGAACCTCCAGATCCATAAAAAACGTTTTTATTCAATAATTTGTTAGAGATTTTTATCTATTTGGGTGTCGGTATACCGTAATTGATCTGAAGCTAGTTTTTTATCTATCAGATTGGCATCGGGATGGCAATGGCCGGGTCTGACATCTGAAAATAGCATGAGCAGGCCGCTTAATCTTCATGGAAGCAAGGCCTTTGAGAGCAGGAACTGGAAGACTTCAAAGTTTGTTAGTCAGAAAAATACATTTTGTTAAGAAGTGAAAAAGGAATTGATAATATTTATTCCTGATCTGGTCATTTGAATAAAAGTAAATAATCCAGTCAAAAATTGGGGCGAATTCTATGGATTATAATTAAGCCCCTGTTAAGTGCCGCTTCCTATAATTCTCTTTCAAGGATTGGCTGAATTTCGGCCGCTTTTTTGACCGAGAGATATAGACAAGTGGTGAAACTAAAATGGCCGGTATGTTTTTCGATCGCGCCGGTAAATGGGCCGAGTTTTTCAATGTCAATGTTGGATTTGGATTTCGGATAATGCAAAAATATTCTGGCATCTTTGGAAGTCGCACAGCGGTATTTTTAGCCCTTTTGGCTACAGGCTGTGCTGGTTCTACGGCCTCCGCGCCGCAATCTGTCAATATTCATGGCGCTGAGACAGATGAAGACACCCGCGGCCGGGTAGACCGCTTGTCGGCTTATTGCGAGCGTTTTTCCAATTCCGGCGAGCTGGTATTGGCCCAGGGCATGTGTACGCGGGCCCATGAGTTGGATCCCACCAATCCGCTTCCGCTGATGATGTTGGCAGACACGTTCATCCGCGCCGAAAAGCTTGAGGCCGCGGCTGAGGCCTATAAGATTTTGCTAAATAGCCATCCCGATAATGCAGAAGTGCACTATCGTCTGGGCAAGACCTATATGGATCTGGGCCAGGACGCTAAGGCGATGAACGCCTTTAATCATGCCTTGTTGAACGACCCTATGGATCCGCGAAATCACAACGCGATCGCGGTTTTACTGGATCAGAAGGGTAATCACACCCTAGCCCAGGACCATTATCGCGCCGCGCTTGAGCTGGATTCGAGCAACATTTCATACAAGAACAATCTGGGACTGTCCCTAGCCCTAACTGGGCAGCGTGATGCGGCCATTGCCATGCTCAATGAGGTGACTGCCGATCCAAATGCCAGAAATGTCAGCCATAACAACCTGGCAATGGCGATTGAGGCACTCCCGCCAAGCGAGGATTTGGCTGCCAATCAAGGGGACGGCCAAGACTCAATGGCCACTCCTGTAGACCAATCCGAAGCGATGCCTTGGACTGAGAACGATGCTGTAAGCCAGGATTGGGATAACGAACAGGAAGACGTGGCTGAGGCCACATGGACTAGCGAGCCGGCTGCCGCGCAGACCGTGCAAAACGGAAACGATGAATGGGGTGGCGACGTGTTGGCTGCCGGTGTGGGGGGCAGCACAGGAGCTCCGGCTGATGATCGGCAAGAGCCATTATCCGTTGCTGAGTTAGAAGACGCCCAAGATAAGCCTACCGCGGTTTCAGTCGCCAAGGCGGATATGCCGGCAGCGCCGCTAAACGTAGCCGCTGCTTCGTCGAACAGCAGTTCGTCGGGTTCGCAAGACGAAACGGCATCTAAACCCTCGAATTCCGAGGCTAACATCGCAAAGGCAGCTCAGGCGCCCGCCGAATCAATGGCTCAGGCGGATGCGGCCATGGCATCATCACTCTCGGCAAAGGATCAAATTGCCAAGGGGTTGGACGCTTACCGTAATGGTGATTTCGAAGCTGCCTATGTCAATTGGATCCCGCTCGCCCAGCAAGGCAATCGACGGGCACAGTTTTACGTGGGCGGCCTCTATTACGATGGTCGGGGCGTGGCTAAAGACGAAGCTCAGGCAGTTGAATGGCTGAATAAGTCAGCGAGCGCGGGCTATTTCCGTGCTCAAGAATTATTGGCAAGCTTGAATCTGCCGCAAGACGCCGAAATTGCCGTTGCCGCGGACGACTCCGCGCCACAAGCAGTCCCGTCAGAGACTGTTGCGGTGCAAAACAACGACGGGCAACAGACGCCAACGGCGAGTTCCGAGGTCGCTTCGGTGGCCGACACGGCAAGCGCGCAGGAGGTCGCAACCAATGGCGCGGATCTGACTGCGTCGCCGAACACTTCCGCGCCTGCCCGCAGCACGGCCAGCGAATTAGAGCGGGGTTTGGAAGCTTACCGCAGCGGCAATTACGAACAAGCGCACGCGATTTGGCATCCCCTCGCCGTGGCTGGCAACCCGCGCGCCCAATTCTATCTGGGTGGCCTGCATATCGATGGCCATGGCGTCGAAAAAGACTACGCCCAAGCTTCTGACTGGCTTACCAAATCCGATAGGGGTGGATACAAATACGCAAAACAGCTTCTAGCCCAAATTGACGGTCACGTTATGGTCGACGAAGCCATTGCCGCGGAAGCCGAAAAAATGGAAGCGCCGGCTGATACGCAAACTGTTGATGCTCAACAGTCAACAAAAGCTCAAATGGCGGCGGCACCAAAAGAGCCTCAATCAGGCGAAAGCCAGGTTCTAACCAATGATGTGGCGCGCGCCAAAACGGCGCCGGACACAGAGCAGGCTCAAACGAAAGCGGCCCAACCGGCGACCGCAGAAACAGCCTCCTCTGAAACTCAGGTATCGGATGCCCAACCGGCCATGATCCCTGAATCGGAGGCTCAAGCGCCCGAAAAGGTTGCCCAATCCGCGCCTGAGGCTTCTCCCCAGGCCAGCGGAGACGGAGTTAGCCCGATCGCTGAACAGCTTCAAACGGGTTTGGATGCCTATCGGGCTGGGGAATACGCATCGGCCTACAAAAGTTGGTTGCCCCTGGCCGAAAGCGGCGTTCGTCGCGCCCAATTTTACCTCGGCGGCCTTTATTTGGATGGCCACGGCGTGCCCAAGGACCTGGTCCAGGCTTACTACTGGCTGAAACGCTCCGACGAGGCAGGCTATCCCCTGTCCAATGCCTTGCTCAGCGAGACGGAAAATTTGATGAGCGCAGACCAAAAGGCGATGGTTCAAGCTTCAAATCAGTAACTTTTCAGCCATTTACGTCGACGCAAGGGATCGGTCATCCAGGCCGTAACCCTAATATTCGTGGCAAAGTAACCTACCAGGGGCCGCCCTGGTTGCGCCCGGCTCGATGGATTGCTATTCCCTTGCGCTGCTGACGCCACCTTTTGATATTCCATGCCCGCTGACTGCTTTTTGCCCCCCTTAACCCTCGTTTTAGGTGGGGCGCGTTCCGGAAAATCCGCCTTGGCCGAGCGATTGGTGCTCGATCAGGCCAAGACTCCCCATTATGTCGCCACGGCCGAGGCCGGGGATCTGGAAATGCAGCAACGGATAGCGCGCCATCAGGCGCGGCGCGGCGACAGTTGGATAACTCATGAAGTCCCTTTGGCCTTGGGGGATACACTCGCTGATGTTTTTGGTGCTGCCGATCGTTCAGAAGGGGACGAGGGGCCCATTGTGTTGGTGGATTGCCTAACGTTATGGCTCTCCAACCTCATGTTCGCCGAACGGGATGTGAATGAAGAAATTGCGTCCCTTAGCCAGCGTATGGCCAATCTGCCAGGCCCCATCGTTGCAGTGAGTAACGAGGTTGGCTTAGGAATCGTGCCGGACAACGCCCTGGCGCGGCGTTTTCGGGATTTGGCGGGGCAATTGAACCAGACTGTAGCGGCTGGCGCACAGTCGGTTATTTTTGTGGCGGCCGGCTTGCCGATGACTCTCAAAGGTCCGGTATTAATCGGGACTTCTTAAGACCCTCCAAGACCCTTGGTCTCGTCCGGATTTTGTTCCTTGTGCGCCAGAATCGCAGCTTCAATCATGCGGCAGGCTTCCTCCGCTTCCCCCCAGCGCACGACTTTAACCCACTTATCCGGCTCTAAGTCCTTGTAGTGGGCGAAAAAGTGAGAAATCTGCTCAAGCAGGATGGCGGGTAAGCCTCGATAAGAGGAGACATCCCGGTAGTAGGGAAAGAGCTTATCGACCGGCACGGAGATGATTTTTTCGTCCTGACCGCCCTCATCCTCCATGATCAGCACCCCGATTGGGCGTACACGTACTACGGCGCCGGGGAATATGGGCGTACGTGCGGCAACCAATACGTCCGTGGGGTCGCCATCTTGCGATAGGGTATGGGGAATAAAGCCGTAATTCATTGGATAGTGCATTGAGGTATGCAAGAAACGGTCGACGAAAATTGCCCCTGATTCTTTATCCATCTCATATTTCACCGGCTCGCCGCCGATTGGGACTTCCACAATGACGTTGACGTCCCAAGGGGGGTTGGTCCCTACGGGGATCTTCTTGATATCCACAGTTGTCCTTTCCGATGGGGCAGCGAGAGGTTTGACCCCATCATTTGACGTCGATTCGCGACATAAAGCACTGACCGGGCCCTAGTTTCAAGAAATCTGTGGCCTTTGGCATTGCCTGCCTTGCATTAGAGGATTTGCACTCCAAGGATTTGCGCAAATTTTAAAAAACCCAAGCGCCATATGGAAAAATCGAAACTTTAGACGAAAGAGTTTGAGCAGAGATCCGACAAATTATTCTGTCTGGCTGTTTGACTTGTTAAACAATCCTTGGGCCTGACCAGAATTTTTCTTATAAGCAGCTAATTATCGGGGAAACATTTACTTCGGGTTAACCAGACTACGACTGGGATTTGGTCGGAGTGAAATGGTGTGGGGGACAAGGGCACCGTGATCGGCCGAGGGGCGACTAATTTCCAAAAAAGTTGGCTGTTCTATGGGGCGGTTGCCGGAGCGGGCCTATCAGCGCTGGTCCCCGGTCCCGCTTGGGCTGTTGACGTTTTTTCGATGAAATTCTGGTCCCAAGCTGGAGGGATTGCGACTGTCTCGCTTTGGAGCCTCGTGGCCGTTGCAGTTTTGAGCATGCTTTGTGTGGTATTGATGGCGCTGCTGTCCCGCGAGAAGCGGTTGCGTCGTTGGACACAAAGTCGCAGCGATGATGAGCGTCAAGCGCTCGAAGCTGTTCCTTGCGGCGTGGCTTTATTCGATAAAGACGGCAAGCAGGTATTACGAAATCGACAGTTTTCCTTGCTGGGGCCTGATGCGGAAACAGATCTAAAAATTCTTGATGGGCAGTCGACACCGGATATGCCCTGTTCCATGATTCAACGCCGCGTCAAAACGGGAAATGGGGAAAGTTACGACATTAATTTCCGCAACATTCCCGGCAGCGGCTCCTTTGTGATCGCGAGCCCGGTTTCCGATCAAGTTTTGCGCGAGGAAGAAAACGCGGGTTTGCAGGCTGAGTTGGCCCATCAAAAGGCGTGGCTCCGCATGGCGTTGGACGGCAGTGCCCGAGGCATCGGCCTTTTTGACGAGAACCTCAATCTTATTGCAGCCAATGACCGCTTTTTCGAACTTTATGATCTACCCGAAGATTTTGGGACCCCCGGCACACCATTGGCCGATATTTACAATGCTTCAGTAACCCGCGGAACCGTCTTGTCGGACACCGCCGGCAGCTTTCGGGAGCGGCGCTTGACCATGGTTCGCTCCTTACGTGAAGAGGTTGCACAAGACTTTTTGACCGACGGACGGGTAATTGCCTTGCGGCATCGTCCCTTGCCCGGCGGCGGTTCATTCCTATCCATTGAAGATGCCACGGGCGGTTACGCCTCCCAGCGTCAGCTCAATGATGCGCGTCAAGAAGCGGCGCGGGCCCATCAGGCGAAGGCCGATTTTTATGCCAATGTGAGCCATGAGCTGAGAACCCCTTTGAACGCCATCATCGGTTTTTCCGAGATCATAAAGGATGAGCTGTTCGGCGAGGTAGGGAATGGGCGATACCGCCAATACGCCGACGATATCTATGAAAGTGGTACCCATCTGTTGGGCTTGGTCAACGATATTTTGGACCTTTCCCAAATCGAATCCGGTTCTTTTGTTTTGCGAGAGGAGACCATTGCAGCGCCGGTGCTCGTCGATTCGGTGCTTCGTTCCGTGCAAGAGCGCGCCCAGGCCAACCGCATCCGGTTGCGGCTCGACATCGCGCCCCATCTACCCAATCTAAGGGCGGATGCGGGATCGCTACGGCAAATTCTTGTGAATCTCCTTTTAAATGCGATCAAGTTTTCGGCGACGGGAAGCGAAGTGGTCGTGCTCCTGCGGCCCAGCAAATCTAAGGGTTTGGAGTTTGTGGTTCACGCGGGCAAGGGCGCCATCCCGCAAGAAGATTTGGTCCGAGTAATGGAACCTTTTGGCAATTCGGATGCGAAGATGACACGGCGGTTCGACGAGACAGGCCTGGGCTTGCCGTTGACCCGCCATCTTGTCGACCTGCATGGTGGAGACATGCTTTTGGAATCCGAGGTGGGGCAGGGCACCACAGTAACGGTCACCTTTCCGCCGGATCGGGTAAGCCCCGCCATTGCCCTCTCGGCAGAGGGCGAGGGAAGCCGCCCGGCTCCTTGATGTACCTCGCAGCGTTGCTTTGAATTATTCGTCTGCTCGTGGGGTGATTACGGTGACATCAGCGTCCTGCAAGCCGTGGATAAAGGAAGATTTGGGCTCGGTTTCGACAATGATGCTGTCGACTGTCTCTAGTCCACAAACTTTCATGGGCGCCTGATTGCCGAACTTTGAGGAATCCGCCACCACGCATGTGTGATTGGCCTGACCAATCACGGCTCGAGAGAACTCCGCCTCGTTCAGGTGATAGTCCATCAAGCCGTCTTCTAAATTGATGGCACCAATGGACAAAAAGGCCAAGCGCACCCGGAATTGGCGGACGAATTCAATGGCGTTGTTTCCGAATACGGCCGAATCGTCTGACCGATAACTTCCGCCAGCCAAGTAGACGTCGTTGCGCCCACTCGCCCCCAAGGTTGCCGCGATTTCACAGCAATTTGTCACCACGGTAAGCCCGCTGTGACCGGCCAAGGCTCGCGCCACATAGGCCGTCGTGCTGCCGGTGTCCAACATCACCGAATCCCCATCGGCGACGCAGTCTGCCGCCAGCTTGGCGATGGTTTGCTTGGCTTCTGCATGCCTCGACAGGCGGCGCTGGAAGGTTGGCTCGCGAAAGAGATCCGGCAGTACCACGGCCCCATGGACACGTTGAACCAGACCTCGATTGGCCATGGCTTTGATATCTCGCCGGATGGTTTCATCCGAAACCGAAAGCCGTCCAGCAAGATCCGTCACGGTACAGACGCCCCTTTTTTCGAGGGAACGGAGGATGACCGTTTGTCTTTCGCTTTGATGCACCGGGCAGTCTCATGATTATGAATGAACAAATAGGATAACACAGTTTGTGGGATATTGTGGAAATTTGTGGAATTTTCTTGATTTGAGTTCCTGAGGACGGCACTCTAGGCTTTCTAGGATGGGTGTTGTCATCACCTCGTCTGAGCGAACGTGACAGAACCAGTAAGGCGGCGATGGCTCAGAAGAATTGGATGTGTGCAGAAAGATGAATGGCGCCGGAACAGACTATGTTCCAGAAAAAAAGTGTTCCAGAAAAGAGTGTTTAAGTCCAACGGGAGGAAGACCGAATGACCATGAGAAAAACATTAGTGGCAACCGCTTTGGCGGGTACCATGGCCCTATCAGGCCTTTTGGCATTGCCGGCTGCGGCGGACGTGGAGTCCAAAGATCCGATTAAGTTGACCCTGCATGATTGGACCGGTCAGCTCATCACGACCAATTTGATGGGCAAGATTTTGCAATCCATGGGATATAACGTGGAATATGTCCAAGCCGACTACATCGCTCAGTTTGCTGGGCTGGAATCGGGTGACCTTCATGTGGCCATGGAAATGTGGGAAACCACGGGCAAAGATGCGCTGGAGGCATCTTTGGCTACCGGCAATACGGTTGACTTGGGAGAAACCGGCATGGATGCCATCGAGGAGTGGTGGTATCCCCTCTACATGAAGGAACAGTGCCCGGGCCTACCCAATTGGGAAGCTCTGAATGACTGTGCCGAGGCATTCTCCACGCCTGAGACAGCTCCCATGGGACGCTATCTCGGCGGCCCGGTCACCTGGGGTGGCTACGACGACGAGCGGGCGGAAGCCTTGGGGCTCGATTATGAAGTGGTCCATGCCGGAACGGATGCGGCGCTTTTTGCTGAAATCCAGTCGGCTTACGACCGGCAGGCGCCGATTTTGGCCTGGGTTTATGCGCCGCACTGGGCAACTGCCAAGTTCGAGGGCGAGTGGGTTGAGTTCCCGACCTATAGCGACGAGTGCTACAATGATCCGTCGGTCGGCGTGAACCCGGATATGGCCTATGACTGTGGCAAGCCGAGGGGCTGGATCAAGGCGGTAGGCTGGGCCGGCGGCGAGGATAAGTGGCCAGGTGCCTATCAGGCCGTTCGTAACTTCACCATTGATAACGAGACCATGGCCGGCTTGATTGTGGAAGTGGACTTGGAAGGCAAGAGCGTTGATCAAGCCGTCGATGATTGGATGGCGGCCAATGAAAGCACCTGGCAGGCCTGGACCCAATAAACCGATGACGCCCCGGCTAGGGGCTTTTAAGTCACTTTGATGTGACGATTGGATGATGAGGACCCCGGCTATGATCATTTCCTCTCACGGGAAAATGCCGGACCTCATCTTCCAACCCTTTCTTGGCCTCACGGCCCGCATGTTTTGCTCCACCTGAGCTAGATAAAGATGGTCAGCCTTACCACGAGCGACCCCCTAGCGCGAAAGGCCGTCGTCAGTCCCTGGTTGATCGCATGGCCCTTGGCGCTCATCCTCTGCTTCGGAATTTGGTTGGGGGAGGATTACTGGGCCTGGGCGGTCTCTTATCCAAAGGCCTGGGTCTTACCGTTGAAGCAAGACATCACCCGCTTCATGAAGTGGCTGATCAACGATCTGTCTTTCGGGCTATTTACCTTTAAGGAATTTACCCGTTCCATCGCCTGGGTGCTCGAGTGGCCTTTAGCTCTTGCTAAGGCACTACTGTCCGAGGGCTTCAAGATTCCCCTTGGCGTGGATGAAGCCGGCGATGACGTTTTTTACCAAACGCCGCCTCTATCGTGGTTGGCCCTCATTGCTGTGCTGACCTTTTTTGCCTATCAGATCAAAGACCGTGCCTTAGCCTTGTTGGTTTGCTTGTGCTTCGTCTATCTGGCCGTCTTTGGGCAGTGGGAAAGTGCCATGACCACGCTGTCTTCCATCGTGGTGGCGGTGCCCCTCGGCGTTGCCGGCGGCCTGTTTCTGGGGATATGGGGTTATCGCAGCCGGCGGGCCGAGCTGGCCATGACGCCGGTTTTGGACCTCATGCAGACCGTACCGGTTTTTGCTTACCTGGTGCCGGTACTCTTCCTCTTCGGGTTCGGTCCGGTTGCGGCCATGACGGCGACCATCATCTATGCCATGCCGCCCATGGTCCGCGTGACCATTCTTGCGCTCAAGTCGGTCCCGACGGAAATCAAAGAGTACGGCCGCATGGCCGGCTGCACCCGTCGGCAGATGATGTGGAAGGTCTTGATCCCGGCCGCCCGGCCAAGCCTTATGGTGGGCGTTAACCAGGTGATCATGCTCTCGCTGAATATGGTGATCATCGCCTCCATGATCGGGGCGGGTGGACTGGGTTATGACGTTTTGGCATCCTTGCGACGCCTGGCCATAGGAGCGGGTTTGGAGGCTGGAATTGCGATTACGCTCTTGGCCATTGCGCTGGACCGCCTATCACAAGCCTATGCCCAGAAAGAGCCGCCACCCCCAGCCGAGGTGCCGGAAGAGCTATGGCGGCGGCACCCCTACCTTTTGGCGGCGCTCTTGTTGTTGGTGGGGTCAACCGTTGTAGGCCTCTTCTGGCCATTTCTGCACAGCTATCCAGAGAGCCTTCGTATTACCACCGGGCCCTTTTGGGATGATCTGGTCAAGTGGATCAATATCAATTTCTTTGATCAGCTTGAGGCGGTGAAAACCTTCTTACTGCTCAATGTTCTCATTCCCTTTAAGCGCTTGCTGTTGGAGGTGCCTTGGACAGCCATCATCGTGCTGCTGGCTTTGGGAGGGTTACAACTAGGGGGCTGGCGTCTGATGGTATTGGTCAGTCTACTGGCTGCTTTTATTGCCGTCACTGGACAGTGGCCCAAAGCGATGGTCACGGTTTATCTCTGCGGCATTTCGGTTCTTTTCGCTGCTGCCATCGGTATTCCCATTGGCATTTGGGCTGGCCGTAACCGCTCCGCAAATAGAGTGGTAAGCGCCATTATCGATACACTGCAAACGTTGCCAAGCTTTGTTTACCTGATGCCGGTGGTGATGCTGTTCCGAGTGGGGGATTTTTCCGCCATGATCGCCGTTGTGCTCTACGCCCTGCCGCCGGCCATCCGCTATACGGCCCATGGCATTTCTCAGGTGCCCCCGTCACTGGTCGAGGCTGGCATCACCTCGGGCTGCACGCGGCGTCAAATCCTGTGGAAGGTGCAGTTGCCCCTGGCCTTGCCTGAGATCATGCTGGGGATCAACCAGACGATCATGTTCGCCTTGTCCATGTTGGTGATTACTGCCCTGGTCGGGACACGGGATCTGGGCCAGGAGGTCTATATTGCGCTGACCAAGGCCGATACGGGGCGGGGTATCGTGGCCGGTTTATCAGTGGCTTTTATTGCGATCATCTCCGATCGCCTCATTAACGCTTGGGCGAAACGCAAACGCAAAGAACTTGGGATGGACTAGGTGGCGCACTCACTGTGGGCGAAGCAACGATTTGGAACGACATGATATGACAAGCAATGAGAAGCTGATTGAACGGATTGAGGGCTTGCCCTGCTGGTCCGGACAGATTTCGGTCGAGCCGCTGAGCGGTGGGATTACCAATCTAAACTTTGTGGTCACCGACGGAGGGACACGGTACTTCTTGCGCAGTGGGGCTGATATACCAGTTCATGGGGTAATGCGATTTAACGAATTGGCTGCGGCCAAGGCGGCGGCCCAAGTAGGGCTTTCCCCTGATGTGGTTCATCACGAGCCGGGTTTACTCGTTACCGAATTTATCGATGGGAAAACCTTCGCGCCCGAGGATGTTCGCGAAGCGGGAAATTTGGTGCCGATGGTTGATCTGATTCGGCGTTGCCATCGGGAAATGCCCCATCATATGCGAGGTCCGGTTTTGATGTTCTGGCCCTTTCAGGTGGTCCGAAGCTATGCCGGGTTCTTGCGGGATGGGCAAAGCCGCTGCCTCGAGTTGCTGCCCGACCTTTTGAGCAAGGCCGTGCGCCTGGAGGAGGCGGTTGGCCCCATCAAGGTGGTTTTCGGCCACAACGACCTCTTGGCGGCCAACTTTATCGATGACGGATCGCGCCTTTGGCTCATCGATTGGGACTATGCGGGCATGAACAGTCCTCTGTTCGATTTGGCGAACCTGGCCTCCAACAATGAGTTCGATCGGGACCAGGAGAGCGCGTTGCTCGAGACCTATTTTGGCGGTGCCATACCCCCAGACGTAATAGCGGCTTTTCGGGCCATGGCGTCGGCCTCTTTGCTGCGAGAGACCATGTGGTCCATGGTCTCGGAGCTACATTCAAGCCTCGACTTCGACTTTGAGGCTTATACGGCAGAAAACATGGCCCGTTTTGAAAGGGCCTATTCGGAATTCGAAGGGGAGGCATAGGGGGCAATGGCATCTTTTCCCCAGCACGCACGCGCCATCATTATCGGCGGCGGGATCATCGGCTGCTCGACAGCCTATCATTTGGCCCAGTTGGGATGGCGGGACGTGGTCCTTTTGGAAAAGGGCAAGTTGACGGGCGGCTCGACTTTTCACGCAGCCGGGTTGGTGGGGCAGTTGCGCTCCAGCGCTAATATTACTCAGCTGCTGAAGTACTCCGTAGAGCTTTACGACCGCCTGGAGACGGAAACCGGGCAGGCCACGGGCTGGAAGCAAAACGGCGGCCTGAGGTTGGCATGCAATCAGGAACGCATGACCGAAATCAAGCGCCAAGCGACCACGGCCCATTCCTTTGGTCTGGAAATGCACCTGCTCTCTCCGCAAGAGGCGCGGGACCTTTGGCCGGTGATGGAAATCGACGATTTGGTGGGTGCGGCCTTTTTGCCCACAGATGGTCAAGCCAACCCATCCGATATAACGCAGTCCCTTGCAAAGGGGGCTCGCCAGGGCGGTGTGACGATTTTCGAGGGTTGTCAGGTTATCGATGTCATGGTTAAGGACGGTCGGGTCCTTGGGGTGAACACTTCGTTAGGAGCCATCGACTGCGAGGTAGTGATCAATTGCGCGGGTCAATGGGCGCGCGATGTAGGCGCCTTGGCGGGCGTGAACGTACCTCTGGTTTCGGTGCAGCACCAATACCTCATCACCGAGACCGTCCCGGGGGTTGCCTCAACGCTGCCCACGCTTCGGGATCCGGATCGCCTGATCTATTTCAAAGAGGAAGTGGGCGGTTTGGTCATGGGCGGCTATGAGCCCAATCCCATTCCTTGGGCAGAAGAGGGTATCCCCGACGGTTTTGTCTTTTCCCTCTTGGAAAACGACGTGGATCACTTTGAACCTTTGATGGAGCAGGCCCTGGCCAGGGTGCCGGCCTTGGCGCAGGTGGGCGTCAAGCAGATGATCAATGGCCCTGAGTCCTTCACACCCGACGGCTCCTTCATTTTGGGCGAAGCGCCGGAAGTTGCCGGATTTTTTGTGGGGGCGGGCTTTAACGCCTATGGCATCGCTGGGGGTGGCGGCGCTGGCAAGGCATTGGCCGAATGGGTGGTCGGTGGCGAGCAGCCCATGGACCTTTGGGCTGTAGATATTCGTCGTTTCGGTCCGCCGCATCAGTCAATCGATTGGGTGCGGTCCCGAACCTTGGAACTTTATGGCAAGCACTACACCATGGCGTGGCCCTTTGAGGAGCATCAAAGCTATCGACCGAGCAGGGTGTCCCCGCTATATGAGGATCTTAAGGCGGCCGGTGCCTGCTTTGGCGAAAAGCTGGGTTGGGAAAGGCCTAACTGGTTTGCTCGCTCAAGCGAAGAACCAGAAGATGAGTATAGCTATGGCCGCCAAAATTGGTTCGAAGCGGTGGGCGAGGAGCATCGGGCCGCCCGCGAAGCCGTGGTGCTGTTTGACCAATCCTCCTTTGCCAAGTTCGTCGTGGAAGGCCCGGAAGCGGCCGATGCCTTAAATTGGATCTGTGCCAATAACGTGGACAAAGCTGTAGGCAGTTTGACCTATACCCAAATGCTCAATAGCCGCGGCGGCATTGAATGCGATCTTACCGTGGCTCGTAAAGCTGAGGACCATTTTTATCTGATCACTGGAACCGGGTTCGCAACCCATGACTTCGCCCATATCAAGCGAAGCTTGCCGGAAGGAATAAAAGCGAACCTGGCTGAGGTTACAGAGGACTTTGCCACCTTGTCCCTTATGGGCCCCAACGCGCGATGCTTGCTTCAAGATCTGAGCGAGGACGATTGGAGCCACCAGGCCTTCCCGTTCGGAACCTGTCGGGAGATGACGGTGGCCGGGGTGCGCTTATGGGCCTTCCGCATCACCTATGTGGGCGAATTGGGGTGGGAACTTCACCTGCCGGTGGGAGCAGCCAGGGGCCTCTACCGGGCCGTGACTGACAAGGGTAGGGCGCATGGTCTGCGGAATGCGGGTTATCGCGCCATTGAATCCCTGCGTTTGGAAAAAGGTTATCGGGCCTGGGGCAGCGATATCAATCCGGACCATACACCCTTGGAAGCCGGCCTTGGCTGGGCTGTGAAATTTAAGAGCAACCTGCCGTTCTTGGGACGGGAGGCGTTGCTAGCACAACGCCAAGAGCCACTCCAGAAACGCTTTGCCTGTTTTACGGTAGAGGATCCTGCAGTGGTGCTGCTCGGGCGCGAAACCCTTTACCGCAACGGTGAGCGTGTGGGGTGGCTGAGTTCGGCCGGTTGGGGATATAGCATCGAAAAAAACATCGGGTATGGCTATGTGCGCAACCCCAATGGTGTGGATGGAGAATACCTCTCACAAGGACGCTACGAGTTGGAGGTCGCTGGCGAGCGGATCCCCTGTCGATACCAGGAAAAGCCTCTTTATGATCCTGAGATGAAAAGGATCCGATCGTGAGCGAGGCTTGGACCGACAAAGCGGAAATTGTCATCATCGGTGGTGGAGCGGTCGGCTGCTCGGTGGCCTATCATTTGGCCAAGTTCGGAAAGCGGGATGTGCTCTTGCTTGAAAAGGCAGGCTTGACCCATGGCGCTACCTGGCACGCGGCCGGCTTGGTCGGGCAGCTTCGCAATAAGCAAAACTTGACCCGCATGATGCAATATTCCGCCAAGCTGTATGGCGAGCTTGAAGCTGAAACAGGACAGGCAACCGATTGGAAGGCGGTCGGAAGTCTGCGCCTGGCCAGTTCGCCCGATCGCTGGCAGGAGCTGGAAAAAAGTGCGACCACGGCGAAGTCCTTTGGCTTCGAGCTTTATCTGCTTGATCCCAAAGAAACACTCGAACGCTTCCCGATCATGGATCCATCGGGCATCATCGGTTCCGCCTTCATACCCAGCGACGGCTATGTGGACCCAAGCAGCTTGACCCAGTCTTTGGCCAAGGGCGCGCGCCAACAAGGGGTCAAGATTCGCGAGGGCGTGTGCGTCACCGATTTGGTGGTGGAGCAAGGCCGGGTTCGTCAAGTCATCACCGATCATGGAACCGTTGATTGCGACCTGGTGGTGAACGCGGCCGGCCTATGGGCGCGTCAAATCGGTGAAATGGCCGGCGTCGGGGTGCCGGCCGTGGCCCTGGAGCATCAATATCTGGTAACGGAGAATTTATCGGATATTCCCGCCGACCTGCCGACCATGCGGGACCCGGACAAGAACTTTTATCTGAAGCCGGAGGTGGGCGGTTTTGCCATCGGCGGGTGGGAAGGCAATACGGTTTCTTTTGGTGAAGAGGGTATTCCCTTTTCCTTTGGCCGGGAGCTGTTTGACGGCAACATGGAACGCTTCGAACAGATTATCCTGCCGACGGCGGAACGCCTGCCCATTGTCAACGAGATCGGTATCCGTACCTTGATCAACGGGCCAATCCCAGCCTCGCCGGATGGGGAGCCCATCCTGGGTCCCAGCCCGAATGTTGCCAACTTTTACCTGGCCTGTGGTTTTACCGCCGGCATCGCCGGCTGCGGCGGGGCCGGGCAAGCCCTGGCCGAGTGGATCGTCGAGGGGCGCCCCAGCCGGGATCTTTGGGCCTTTGACGTGCGTCGTTTCGGCCCCCATCACATGGGACGGGATTTCCTCCACGCCCGGGCCATTGAAACATACGGGCGTTACTACAAGATCCATTGGCCGGGCGAAGAAGCGGAAAGCGGGCGGGGCCTGAGACGGTCTCCGCTCTATGACCGGCTTAAGGAATCGGGTGCGGTCTATGGCTCCAAGTTTGGCTGGGAAAGACCGAATTGGTTTGCCCCACCGGGCGCCGTCGCGGTTGATCAACCCTCCTTTGAGCGGCCCAATTGGTTCGAGCCGGTGGCTGCGGAGCACCAGGCGGCCCGCACCGCGGTGGGCATTGTAGATCAAAGCTCCTTCAGCAAATACGATCTCACTGGACCAGGCGCCCTGGATGCCCTTCAGCGTCTTTGCGTCTCCAACATGGACAAGAAGGTGGGGTCGGTTATCTATACGCAAATGTGCAATGACAGGGGAGGGATCGAGGCAGATCTTACCATTTGCCGCTTGGCGCCGGATCATTTTTACATTGTTACGGGATCAGGCTTTGGTGTTCATGACAGCCATTGGATTGAAAGCCATCTGCCGAGCGATGGTTCGGTATCCCTCAAGGAAGTGACCGAAGCCTTTGGGGTAGTCAATGTTTTCGGGCCGCGCAGCCGCGAGGTCCTGGAGGGGCTCTGCCAAAGCGGCCTGGGCAACGAGGACTTTCCCTTTGCGACCTGCCGGCGCGTGTTTTTAGCCGGCGCACCAGTCCTGGCATTGCGCATCGGTTATGTGGGCGAGTTGGGGTGGGAGTTGCACATGCCACCAAGCTATCTTGCGGGGGTCTACGATGCCATTTGGCAGGCCGGTCAGGACGCCGGTATCACCAACGTGGGGTATAGGGCAATCGATAGCCTCAGGATGGAAAAGGGTTACCTCTATTGGAGCGGTGACATCACCCCGGACTATACGCCGTTGGAGGCGGGATTGGACAACCGGGTGGCCTTTGGCAAGGGTGATTTTATGGGACGAACTGCGCTTTTAGCACAGCGGGAGCAAGGGATCACGCGACGCCTTTGCCTCTTTGTTCTCGAGCAGTCGGCCCTTCTTTTCGGTGGAGAAGCCATCCTGAGAAACGGAAAGGTCTTGGGGGTAACCACGTCGGCAAATTTCGGGCACTTTATCGGCAAACCGGTGGCCTTGGGCTACCTGCCGGCTGAACAGCTTGCCCATCGGGATTTTGTTATAGAGAGCTTTGGCAATCCGGTGCCGGCAAGCCGGCTTGACCAAGCCCCCTACGATCCCAAAATGCAGCGTTTGAAAGGCTAGGATATGGAACAGCTTCAATCGGCGCTTAAGCGCCTTTCCCACTTTAGCGGCCTTGATGGGAACGATGTGCAAAGCGAGCGTCTTGGCGGGCTTACCAATCTGGTCTTCAAGCTCACAACGAGCGGGCGCACTTATTTACTGCGCATTCCGGGTGAGGGTACGGGCGACTACATCGACCGCAGCATCGAGGGGCACAATGCTCAGGTTGCCGCGCGGGCCGGTGTCAGCGCCCAGGTCCTGTTCTTTGATGAAGCCGATGGCCTGATGCTGGCGGATTATATCGAGGGATGCGTGACCATGACGCCGGAGAGCTTTCCGGTAACCGACGGTGCCCCCGGTCGGGCGGCTTTGGCCATGAAGCAAATGCACGACTGTGGCGAGGATTTTCGCTTTCGCTTCGAGCTTTTCGCCATGATCGAAGATTACCTTTCGGTTTTGGATAAGTTGGGTGCGGAGTTACCGCCTGGATACCACGATGTGGTCGCCGAGGCGGCGGAGATTCGCACGGTTTTGGACGCAAAACCCGTGGACCTAAAACCTTGCCACTGCGATCCCCTATGCGAAAATTTCCTTGATGACGGCAAGCGCATGTGGATTGTCGATTGGGAATACTCTGGTATGAACGACCCCTACTGGGATTTAGGTGATCTCTCCGTAGAAGCCTGCTTTGGCCCGGAACAGGACCGGGAAATGATGGAGGCTTATTGTGGCGGCGCGGTGCCGAATCATCTGATGGGGCGCATGGTCATCTATAAAGCCATGTGCGATTTGCTTTGGACTTTGTGGGGGCTCATCCAACATGCCAACAAGAATCCCGCGGATGACTTTTGGGCCTATGCCATCAACCGCTTCGAGCGCTGTAAGGCCTTAATGGCGGATCCGGGATTTGCGGCCCATGTGGATGCGGTGAAAAACGGGCCAGACGCATAGTCCAGCCAATTTAATTCTGAAATTCTCATAATAGCGCTCGCTGGGACTCGGCGACCCCGGTAAAATCAGCCGTGCGACTCGAAGATGATGCCTCGAAGACGATAAGGAATTTCAGATTATGGCCATGACCAGCAACCGGCAGCCCATGCCGCAAGCTTTTACCTCCTCCCAAGCGGGGATCGTCCCTGGTACGGCCCGTCGTGGCGCCGGCCTTGATCCGGCAGCAGCGCCGGCCCCCCAAGCGACCCATCAAACGACGAACCCGGAAGTGGATGCGGCGCCCCAGGGGCTTTTGGTGGTAGGCCCCGGCATTCAGGTCAAAGGTGGCATTCAGTCCTGCGATACCCTTGTCGTGGAAGGTACCGTGGAAGCCAGTCTGAAGGTCCGAAAGCTGGAACTGCGCTCGGGAGGCCGGTTTACTGGTAAGGCCGAAGTCGAGGAGGCCGACATCACCGGTGACTTTGACGGGGAGTTGGCGGCGAACGGGGAGTTGACCTTGGGGAGCTCGGGTAAAGTCAACGGCAAAGTGCGTTATCGCCGGATTATCATCGAAGGCGGCGGGCAAGTTTCTGGGGATATCAGCATCCTTTCTTAAAGCGCATCTTTAGAGTGGTCCCAAGGGCAACGCTCTGTCAGTGACGCGGAGCTTCTTATTATGAATGGCGCGGAAAGTTTGGTGCGCACCCTGCTGGCAGGTGGGGTGGATACCTGCTTTGCCAATCCGGGCACCTCGGAAATGCATTTTGTCGCAGCGCTGGACCGAGTTCCGGGCATGCGGTGTGTGCTGGGCCTGTTTGAGGGGGTGGTCACAGGCGCTGCAGACGGCTATGCGCGCATGGCCGACAAGCCGGCTGCGACTTTGCTCCATTTGGGCCCGGGTTTTGGCAATGGCATTGCCAACATCCACAACGCCGGGCGCGCCGGCAGCCCCATGATCAACATTGTTGGCGATCATGCGACTTATCACCGGGCCTTTGACGCTCCCCTGACCTCGGACATAGAGGGTTTAGCGGCACCGGTTTCCCATTGGATCAAGACCTCACCAGATGCACAGTCTGTGGCAACGGATGGGGCGGCAGCCATAGCGGCAGCTTTAAAGCCGCCGGGACAAATCGCCACTCTAATCCTGCCGGCCAACACGGCTTGGGACGAAGCAGATGGCCCGGCCGAAGCGGTCGCCGCGGCCAGACGTTCGGAAGTGTCAGACGAGGCCATTCAAGGCGCATTCCAAGTCCTGAAGGCCGGCGAGCCAAGCGTTCTTTTCATGACCGGGCAAAGCCTGCGCGAAGAGGCTCTGCGTCAAGCCGGTCGGATTGCCGCCGTAACCGGTGCGCGTCTGATGGCACAGACCAATAACGGCCGAGAGGAGCGGGGCGCCGGTCGGGTGAACGTGGAGCGCTTGCCGTATCCCCTCGATCAAGCTTTGACGGCCTTGGACGGTATCAAGCATATCATCTTGGTCGGCGCCAAGGCACCAGTGGCCTTTTTTGCCTATCCCGGAAAGCCCAGCGTTCTCTACCCCGAGGGCTGCAACATTCATACGCTGGCAACACGGGAAGAGGATTGTGTTCCAGCGCTAAGCCAACTGTCAGATCGGCTTGGTGCGCCGCCCGCGGGCGTGGGAGTCACGGACCACGAAAAAACTGAATTGCCCTCGGGTGCCTTATCGCCCCAGAGTATTGCCCAGTCGGTCGCCGCCCTTTTGCCGGACCAAGGTATCGTGGTGGACGAGGGCATCTCCTCGGGTCGATTGGTGCCGGAGATGACCCGCAGCTCTGCTCCCCATGATTGGCTCCAAATATGCGGTGGAGCCATCGGCATTGGCATGCCCCTGTCGGTCGGAGCGGCCGTGGCCTGTCCGGACCGGAGGGTCTTGGGCCTCCAGGCGGATGGCAGCGGCATGTATACCTTACAGGCGCTCTGGACCCAGGCTCGGGAAAACCTAAACGTGACAACCGTTGTTTTCGCCAATCGGCGCTATGCCAGCCTGCACCACGAGCTGGCCAATGTGGGCGCCGGGAACCCAGGCAGACGGGCCTTGGATATGCTGGATCTGGATCGGCCGGACTTGGACTGGGTTAAGTTGGCCCAGGGTATGGGTGTAGCGGCTGAGGCGGCAAACGATGCGCCCAGCTTTAATCGTTTGCTTGACTATGGCTTGAGGAGCGACGGTCCTTTCCTGATCCAAGCCAATCTTTAAGCGAGACTCTCGAGGCTCATCAAAGCCCAAGTCCTGCAGCGTGGTGACGCAGGTGGTCGTCCATGAAAGTGGCGATGAAATAGTAGCTGTGATCGTAGTCCGGCTGCATGCGCAGCTCTAATGATTGACCGGCGGCCTCGCAGGCGGCCGACAAAAGTTCAGGCTTGAGCTGCTCACCCAGGAATCCGTCAGCGTCGCCTTGATCCACCAGAAGCGTGGCCTCCGAGCGGTTCCCATCCTTCAGCAGTTCGCAAGTATCATAAGCGCGCCACGTCTCCTTGTTTGGGCCCAAATAACCGCCCAGTGCCTTTTCGCCCCAGGGGCACTGGGTCGGCGCGCAGATGGGGGCAAATGCCGACGCGGTTTTATAGGTTTGCGGATTTTTTAGGTGAATGGTCAAAGCCCCGTGACCACCCATGGAGTGGCCGGTGATGCCCTGGCGGTCCATATCGGCCGGAAAGTGCGCGGCGATCACGGCTGGCAGTTCCTGGGTAATATAGCTGTACATTTTGTAGGTTTTGGACCAGGGCTCTTGCGTGGCGTCCAGGTAGAAACCCGCTGCGCTGCCGAAGTCATAAGCGTCATGTTCGCCTGGGTAGTCGCTGCCTCGAGGCGAGGTATCCGGCGCCAGGATCATCATGCCCAACTCGGCCGCCAGACTTTGCGCACCGGCTTTAACAACGAAATTTTCCTCCGTACAGGTCAGGCCGGACAGGTAGATCAAGAGCGGTACCTTGGCACCGGAGAGGGCCTGGGGCGGCTGAAAGACGGCAAATTTCATCTCGCCGCCGCACAGCGCGGAGGGGTGGCTATAGAAGCCTTGCGTGCCGCCGAAACAGCGTTGCTGGCTGACCACCGTCAATTCGGACATATCGTCGGTTCCTTGGATGGGCCGCAATTAGGGGCGGCTGAAGGAGCAAGGGAGGAGCAGGGGAAGGGGCCGAGGGGTAGGCTCGGCCCCACTTATCAGTAGACCACAACGCCGCGGATGGATTCGCCCGAGTGCATCAAATCGAAGCCCTTGTTGATCTCCTCCAGGGGCATTGTGTGCGTGATAAGGTCGTCGATGTTGATCTTATTTTCCATGTACCAATCGACGATCTTCGGCACGTCAGTGCGCCCCCGAGCGCCGCCGAAGGCGGTACCTCGCCATACCCGGCCGGTTACCAATTGGAAGGGACGAGTGGCGATTTCCTGGCCCGCGCCGGCCACGCCGATGATCGTGGATTCGCCCCAGCCCTTGTGACAGCATTCGAGCGCTTGGCGCATGGTGGTCACATTGCCGATGCACTCAAAGGAATGATCGGCACCCCCGCGGGTTAGATCGACCAGATAGGGGACGACATCTCCCTCGACCTCTTTGGGATTGACGAAGTGAGTCATGCCGAACTTTTCGGCAATTTCCTTGCGGTCCGGATTAATGTCCACGCCGACGATCATATCGGCGCCCACCAGGCGAGCCCCTTGAATGACGTTCAGGCCGATGCCGCCTAAGCCAAAGACCACGACGTTGTCGCCGGGCTGAACCTTGGCGGTGTTGATAACGGCGCCGACGCCAGTGGTAACCCCGCAGCCAATGTAGCAAATCTTGTCAAAGGGCGCGTCCTTGCGCACCTTGGCTACGGCGATTTCGGGCAGCACCGTATAGTTGGCAAATGTGGAGCACCCCATATAGTGGAAGACCTTTTCCCCATTCAGGGAAAAGCGGCTTGAGCCGTCGGGCATAAGGCCTTGACCTTGCGTAACGCGAATGGCCTGGCAAAGGTTGGTCCGCCCGCTGGTGCAATAATCACACTCGCGGCATTCGGGGGTGTAAAGAGGGATCACGTGATCGCCTTTTTCCACCGAAGTCACCCCTGGGCCCACATCCACGACCACGCCAGCACCCTCGTGCCCCAAAATCGCCGGGAAAATCCCTTCCGGATCGGCGCCGGACTTGGTGAACTCGTCGGTATGGCAAAGCCCGGTGGCCTTTACTTCAACCAGAACTTCGCCCTCACGAGGGCCTTCCAACTGCACGGTTTCAATCGATAGCGGCTTTCCGGCCTCAAAGGCCACAGCGGCACGGACATCCATATTTTCATTCCCCCGTTCCAGGTTAACGCTTTTCTACTTGCATGGCGCAGAATCTCTCTTATCAAACATCTTTCCAGTCCCTGGGGTCCCTGACAAGGTCCCGCGGGCATTTTCGCAAGAGAATGGGCATCAGATCAGCTTGCCTATAAACAGTCTGCCTATAAACAATGGGATAGGCCGGGATTTTGAAAAAAGGCTCAAAATTGAAGAGGTCACCTCTCATGTTCTGGATCGTAGCGATTCTTGGCGCCTATCTGTTTTTGTGCCTGTTCATGTTTTTTATGCAGCGTAACTTGCTCTATCCGGCCTCCAAAGAGGTGCCTCGGCTTGAACGCTACCCTGACCTGAGCATTCAAGCAGTTGAGACCAAGCCCGAGCCGGGAATAACCTTGACTCACTGGTTTCGCCCGCCCCGAGGACCCAACGCGGCGGAGAACCCGGTGGTGGTGCTCTTTCACGGCAATGCGGGCCATATCGGCGACCGGGTCGACAAACACCGGGATCTCTTTGAAAAGTCCGACTATGGCATCTTGCTGGCGGGCTATCGTGGCTATGGGGGTAACTCGGGAAAACCCACCGAGGCCGGCTTGCTGGCTGATGCTCGCTCGGCGTTGGACTGGCTGGCCGGGCAGGGTATCTCCCCCGAAAGAACGGTTATATTGGGTGAATCCCTCGGCAGCGCTGTGGCCACCCAGATGGCGGCCGAACGGCCCCTGGCCGCATTGGTGTTGGAAGCCCCGCCGTCGTCAATTGCCGATGTCGCCCAGTCCCACTACTGGTATTTGCCTGCCCGTTGGCTCTTGCTGGATCAATGGAAATCCACCGATCACATCGCCCATATCGATGCACCTTTGCTGATCCTGCACGGCGGCCGTGACAACGTGGTACCTCAAAAATTCGGGAGGCGTCTTTTCGAAGCAGCCGTGGAACCTAAAGAGGCCTTTTACCTGCCGGAGGGGCAGCACAGCAATCTCTTTGACTATCCACAAATCTATGATCGCTTCGTGGATTTTATCGAACGAACAGTCAAATCCTAGGATTCTAAGGCTTTCGAGGCGGTTGGGTTGGCTATTTTTGAACCCATTGCCCGGATTCATTTTGGAACCAGGTGCCCTTTGGCGCCCGTTTCATGATCTTTTTGGCAAAAATTGTACCGACCGCGCTGATCGGAACATCTTCTTTATTCGCCTGTTTTTGATAGATCTTCCGTCTTTTCTCGTTAATGCGGGCGACCGCGGCGGCCGCGCTGTCTTCTCGGGCCACGGCAAAACCGTCGAAGCCTTCCCCTAGCGCACCGGAAGCCCTTAGATCGTCTAATTCATCGGCCACCGCAAAAGGGCCCCCAACCGTGGTTAGAACGCCGAGTGCGGCCATTCCGGCCATCAAAGAACGACGATTCATTTTTGATAATCTCCTTTAAAAACAATTCACTATGAAGAAGGTATAAGATTTATCGTTAGAAAATGTCCGGGTTGGCCTCGATTTCTTCCTCGGCTTCTTCTTCAAGCTTTAGACG
>JBCCHN010000073.1:0-25332 GCA_039028695.1 Pseudomonadota bacterium | reverse complement strand
GCTGATGCCCGGGCCGACTTGATAACCGACACCGATCTGCGCAGACGTCAAATTCTGATCGTCGGCACCCGTACCGTCGGTTTCACTGAGGAAGCCATCGATACCAACCGACCAAGGACCGGTCGCATAGCTCACGCCAGCTGACGCACCCCAACCGTTTTGAGCCGTGTCACTGTCTTCCTGAGCCCAGGAACCGCCGACTGTGAAGCCGCCGAATCCAAGGTTTACACCGACCGAGTAGACCAAGGGATCGTCAGCACCAGAACCATTGGTGGACGATGCACCGGCCAGACCGCCAGAAACAGCCACATCAATACCGTCAAAGGATTGAACATAGTTCGCACCAACAGCCCACATATCATGCAGCTGAGCATTTTTGTTGGCAGGACGGTTTTGGCCGTCACCGGTACCAGCAACCGCCGGCGCATAAGAAGCACCGAACTGGAAGCCCGAGAAACGCGGCGTGTAATAGGTGATGGAGTGTTCGTCGTTACCAAAGTCAACATAAGTTGACAAAGAGGGACGACGGAACCCGGTGGCAAAGGAAACAACCGCGCCAGTTGCATCGACGACGCCTTGGGGAGCCGGAATCCAGGCCGTTTGCCAACCAGAGTTCAAAGGCTGACCCACTGACGGCGCGGCGTAGTGCATCTGATAAGCGGCTTGGTTTTCGCCACCAATGACGAAGCGGCCGAAGCTGCCTTCCACAAAGGCGTAGTTTTCGTCGATCTGGTCACCAGTTGCCTGGGATTCCAACTCGATCTGAACGCCGAAGGTGATGCCGTTATCAAGGGTGGTTTTACCCTTAAAGTGAACCTCACCGTCCGTGATCTGAGCAGTGTTGCCAAAATCACGAGGCGTGCCAACCGTCGCTGACTGTGCGTCGTCATCAACATTCAACACACCGAACATGGTGTTCAAGTAGCCAGATACACCGACAGTTACACCTTCTTCAGCGGCGGCCGGGACGGCACCAAAGGCACCGGCTGCGACCAAGGCTGTAGAGCCATAAAGTGCTTTTTTCATTTCTTGCCTCTCTTTTCGAAGCGTTACGTAACACGAAGCGATTAAGTCTTTCGGGAGATTTCAAACACGGCCCCTGCGAGAGCCGGATTATTACGTTCCTTAGGAACCCCCCCAATCGAACAAATCCGCGGAAAGCCCGGATATATAGCCCTTTCAGGCAGCCTGGCGTCAACAATTTGACCGGTATTTGTGGTAAAAATCCATCACTGTGACTTTTTCGTCACAGGCTGAGGATGAGGCCCAAAGTCTTTTTTGCTTTCAGGGGCTTAAATGGTAAGAATTTTAACAATTTCTTAGCAAATCAATCAGCCAAGCTAGCTAGATGCCCTTCAGGCGTCCCTTTGGTGATAGGTAGCCCAGTTGGGTCATTTCCGCTCGATTTATGTCGATTAATTTTTGCGACTGTTCGTCGGTTAAAAAATCCCGCCATCCGCCAATTTTGCCTTGCCTGAAAAATTTCGATTTCCCATCTGGCCTGGCCTCGACAAACTCTGTAGCGCTTTCTTGCTTGGTCAATTCTTTAAATGACGCAAATCGAATGGCCCGCTTAAGGCGGTCTGGTTCTTTGGGAAGACCGAGAAATTTAATAATGCTGCCAAAGGCCTTAACCGGCTTTTGCAACATGTCCTCATATCGCAGGAGATGGAGTCGCAGACCCGGCGCATTTGTCCAGCTTTTGAAATGCCCCGACCAACTGCCGAGATAAACCGGTGCTTGTCGATCTACAGCCTCCATCGAGTTTTGTGTTTCACAGAGCGTCTCGACAGCTTGTTCGAACGATGTTTGATAATGATAGGCTGAAGAAACAGCGACATCCAAGGGATTGCGCACGATGTAAATGGCACCAGCTGTGGCTGTCGGCGTGATGGTGGGGACTTCCTTGACCTTTGTGATCATACTATGGGTCTTAACAAAAACGGTTTCCCCCCTCGACATGGCGAACCACTGGTGAAGTCTGGGGCGCAATTCATTTACCTCGTCGTCGGATAGGTCCGCAAAGGCCTTGCCGGTTAATTGCTCATAGTGAAGCTTGAAGCCGTCGCCGAGTATGTAATTTGGCAGGTCATTGATCGGAATTGGTTCCGAGGCATTGCTCATGTAATTGGCCAGGAAAGCTCTGGTCCAGGTGTTGCCGGATTTCGGATAGGATGCCAACCAAATGATGCCGCTCACCCGCTTGCTCCTCGAGTTCGAGCTGGAAAAACGTCTTCGGCGCGGCTTTTAATTTTTTTTCTTGATTCGAACAAGTCTCCAAGCTGTATGACTATGCCCGCCTTGTTCTCATGGACACCCTTCGCCATAATTTGATGGTAGCAATGCCAACCAATTAATGACTTTCCGAGAGCCAATCACGTGCAGTCCACAATCGATCGAACACTCTCTCCTGAAACACTGTTCAACATGGCCCGCCAACACCAGTCGCAAGGTCGATTGGAAGAGGCGCAAGGTTTTTATGAAGAACTCTTAAAACAGGCGCCCGGCCATTCCCAATCGTTTATTATGCTGGGCTCTATTTCATTCCAGTCCGGTGACGACGTTCAGGCGGCGGCCTATTTGGATCGGGCCATAGAGGTTTTGCGAAACGACCTGGTCAATTTCCCGGGCCATTATGGGGCGCAGGCAACCCTCACCAATCTTTTGTTCGCGCGGCAGCAATCGGCGGAGGCGCAAGAGCTGGCGGCTGGCTTGCAATTTCCCATCAATCCCATTCGGGCGAGCCAGGAAGAGTTTCTCGCCCGCATGACCGCAGGCCGGGATAGGGGAATTCCTTTGCTTTTGATCAATACGGTCCCAAAGTCGGCCAGCGAGAGCATTTGGAATCAGCTGGCTGAGGGCCTGGGAATAGCTCAGGGACATCTTTCCATAGCGGTCTATCCAGATTGTTGCTTGATCCCAGACCGTTTGCGCTCGGCGCAGGGCGGTGGCCTCATCGCCAAGGAGCATATTCCCGCCACGCCCTTTAACCTTCAGGTCTTGCGGGATCATGGTGTGACGCGCCTGATTTTTCACGTGCGGGACCCTCGCCAGGTGGCGCTTTCCTGGGCGCACTTCGTTAGGGACGACGTCTCGATGCGCATGATGGGCCCCATTTGGCGCAAAATCGTGCCGCCCGCCGATGTACTCAAAGCGGGTGACGAGGGGCTGATTGACTGGTGCATTGCGCGTTTCCTGCCGTCACTTCTGGATTTTATTGGCGGCTGGTGGCGTGTCGCCCAGGACCCGCAGAGTGGCCTTGCGGTGACCTTTTTGTCGTTCGAGCAGTTTTTGGACAATCCGCAAGGCTACATGGATCAGGCCTTGGCAGCCCTAGGTGTGGATAAATCCCTCTATGATGCCAGTGCCCAGGGGGAGACCATACACTTGCGTAAAGGCCAAACCGAGGAGTGGCGTGAGGCCTTCACGAAAAAGCAAAAGGCGGCCGCTTGGGAGGCCCTACCCAAAGAGTTGCGGAATGCTTTTGGGTGGAAAAAATAAACCCAAAGCCTGTGTGAAACAGTTTAATTAACGCAAACTATCCGGATTTCGAGGCAAATCACCCAAAAATCACACCAATTCGGCCTTTTCCCCTATGGAAGTTTCCCTCAATAGGGGGTATTTTTTTGCGAATCGCGAACATGATGTCGAATGCGGAGCAGCTCATGGGATCCTTTGGCCGCGTTACTTACCTCCTGCAAAGTCTTTTGGGCGCCGCCGCCCTCTTGGCTTTGACTGCCTGCGGTGATTTTTCAAGTGATGGCAAGACCACCTATCCGGAAGACGATAACCGGAAAAAGGGCGGTGAGAACCTTTACGACAGCGAAGGGCAGGGCAGCGTGTTCGGCAGTGATGGCCTTACCATTTTCGGCGGTGAGGGTGACAGCATCAATCGCGGCGACCTTGGCGGCGGCGGCTCGGGTATTGGCGTGAACTCTTTTCTCTGGCGTGCTTCCTTGGATACCATTTCTTTCATGCCTCTTTCCTCGGCGGACCCTTTTGGCGGAGTGATTATCACCGACTGGTATTCACCGCCCGAATCCAAAACGGAACGCTTTAAGGTCAATGTCTATATTTTGGGACGAGACCTGCGGGCGGATGGCGTTCGCGCCGCTGTTTTTCGCCAGCTTCAAGAAAACAACGGCAATTGGGTGGATGCTTCCGTCGAGTCGCAAACACCCGTCGATCTGGAGAACGCCATTTTGACCAGGGCCCGCCAGCTGCGGATCGCCAGTGCCCAGTGAAGCACTCGGCGCCTAATATCGGCGCATAACACAGTGCAGGCGCTCCTAGTGGATTTTGGGTGGTGACAACGGCCCAGGCGCGCTATAGAGCGGTCCGGTAATCAAAAAGCAGCGAACACTGGGCCCCAAGGTTATGGCATCCCGCTACAATTTCAAAGAATCCGAATCCAAATGGCAAACACAATGGGCCGAGGCCGATTGCTTTGGCGTGACCGAAGATCCCAAGCGCCCAAAATACTATGTGTTGGATATGTTTCCCTACCCCTCGGGGCGCATTCACATGGGGCACGTGCGCAACTACACCCTGGGAGACGTGGTGGCCCGGTACAAAAGGGCGCAGGGCTTTAACGTTCTGCATCCCATGGGATGGGACGCCTTTGGCTTGCCGGCCGAGAACGCGGCCATGGAGCGGGGCATTCATCCCGCCGCTTGGACCTTCGATAATATTGCGATCATGAGGGATCAGCTCAAAGGAATGGGCCTGGCCATCGACTGGAAACGGGAGCTGGCCACCTGTCACTCCGGCTACTACCAGCACCAGCAAGCCCTGTTCTTGGAATTTCTGAAACACGATTTGGTTTATCGCCGCGAGGCCTGGGTGAATTGGGATCCGGTGGATCACACCGTGCTGGCAAACGAGCAGGTGATTGACGGCCGGGGGTGGCGTTCAGGCGCCGAGGTTGAAAAGCGCAAGCTGGCCCAATGGTTCTTTCGCATCACCGAGTTCTCCGATGACCTGCTCAAGGCTCTAGAGTCCTTGGAGCGCTGGCCCGACAAGGTGCGCTTGATGCAGCAAAAATGGATTGGCCGCTCCGAAGGGGCGCGGGTCTATTTTCCGGTATGCGGCCGCGACGAAAAGCTGGAGGTTTACACCACCCGTCCCGACACCCTTTTCGGTGCGTCGTTCTGCGCCCTGTCAGCCAACCATCCTTTGGCTGGCGAGATCGGTGCCAAGGACCCTGCTGCTGCTGCCTTTATTGCCGAGTGCAACAAGCTGGGCACCAGTGAGGAGGCCATCACACGGGCGGAGAAAAAGGGGTACGATACCGGGATAAAGGTCCGTCACCCCTTAGACGAGACGTGGGAGCTGCCCCTTTATATCGCCAACTTCGTCCTAATGGACTATGGAACCGGTGCCATCTTTGGCTGCCCGGCCCATGATCAGCGGGACCTGGATTTTGCGCGTAAATATGAGCTGCCAGTTACCCCGGTGATTTTGCCGCCCGGCCACGAAGTCGCTGCTTTTTCCATCCAAGACGAAGCCTATGTGGGCCCCGGCACGGCCATCAACTCTCGCTTCCTGGATGGGCTTGAGGTGGATGCTGCCAAGTCCCAGGTCATCGCGCGTTTGGGCGATCTGGGCGCGGGGCAAGGCACCGTGCAATTCAGGTTGCGCGACTGGGGCGCGTCGCGGCAACGCTACTGGGGCTGTCCGATCCCCATTATCCATTGCCAAGCCTGTGGCGTCGTGCCGGTGCCCAGCGACTCTCTGCCGGTGACCCTGCCCGAGGACGTGAGTTTTGATCAACCGGGCAATCCCCTGGACCACCATCCCACTTGGAAGATGGTGGACTGCCCCTCTTGTGGCGGGCCGGCCCAGCGAGACACGGATACGATGGATACCTTTGTGGATTCCTCGTGGTATTTCGCCCGCTTCTGCGCGGCGCGATCTGATCAGCCTCTGGACCGGGCGGCGGTAGACTATTGGCTGCCCGTCGACCAATACGTCGGTGGTATCGAGCATGCCGTCCTGCATCTTCTCTATTCCCGCTTTTTCACCCGTGCCCTTCAGCGCATGGGCTATCTGGATGTGGAAGAACCTTTCGACGGCCTATTCACCCAAGGCATGGTTTGTCACGAGACTTATCAGGGCGCGGACGGCCGCTGGCTGACGCCTGGCGATATCCATGCCGGTGACGACGGAGGCCTTGTTGGGCCCGACGGCGGCGTGGTGACCCGGGGCCGGTCGGAAAAGATGAGTAAGTCCAAGAAGAACACCATCGATCCGGCGCTGATCATCGAAACCTATGGGGCCGACACGGCCCGTTGGTTCATGCTGTCAGACAGTCCGCCGGACCGGGATATGGATTGGACCGAATCCGGTGTCGAGGGGGCATTTCGTTTCCTGCAGCGCCTCTGGCGCCAGGTCGACGAACGCATCGATTCTCTACCACCCGCCGGCGCCGCCCTGCCTTCGAACTTGTCGACCGGGGCGCAGTCTCTGCGGCAGGCCGTTCACAAGACTATTGCCGCCTTCACCGGCGATCTAGACCAATTCCGCTTCAACCGGGCCGTTGCCCGCGTCTATGAGCTTAGCAACAGCCTGGCGGCTTTCCGGCCGGAAGACGAAAATGACAAGTGGGTCGAGCGCGAGGCCTTGGAAAGCCTCGTCCAAATGGCTGGGCCCATGGTGCCCCACTTGGCAGAAGAGCTGTGGCACAAGCTGGGCCAAACCGGGTTGTTGGTAGAACAAGCTTGGCCAGTTGCCGACTCATCGCTTATTGTGGATGAAACCGTTATGTTGGCGGTTCAGGTGAATGGCAAAAAACGGGCTTTGATTGAGTGTGCAAGGGATCTGCCCGAAGGTGATGTGGAAGCCCAAGCGCTTGCGGACCAAGCTGTGCGGCGGGCGATGGAAGGAAAACCCGCGCGGAAGGTGATCGTTGTTAAAAACCGAATCGTCAATGTGGTCGTTTAAGGCGTCTGGCCCTCTATACGAACGGCGGCTTCCATGGGTCGCTTTGCTTATGGCGATGCTTTTGTTCGTCTCGGCCTGTGGTTTCCGACCTCTTTATGGGGAAAAACAGACCCAGCCCGGCCAGGCGACAATTAATGAGAGCCTTTCTGCCATCGTCGTCTATCCGATCAGCGATCGTACGGGTCAGCAGATGCACAACTTACTGCGTGACCGCCTCAATCCCCTGGGCCAGCCTGACCAGCCGGTCTATGGCCTTAGGGTGTCCTTGAAGGAAAAGCTTAAGTCTTTGGGCATCCGGCGGGATGCCACGGCCACTCGTGCAAATCTAACGATGACCGCAAAATACAGTTTAGTGGATTTGCGTACCAAAAAGGTCCTCTTTAAAGACCAATCTTTTTCCACAAATAGCTATGATATTCTGGACGATCAGTTCGCCACCTACGTATCGGAAAATTCCGCGCGGGAGCGCGCTCTGACGGCCCTTTCGGATCAAATGAAGACGCGCCTTGCAGTCTATTTCGAAGCGAATCAGATTTAATAGCCCACAAGCTCAAGACTTTAAGAACATAAAGCCCCACAAACTCAAAGCTCCAAGGCGTCAGAAGCGTCACGGCTAAAATACCCCGGGAAGTTAAGGTCTCATGAAAATATCGGCGGCGGCCAGTGATCGCTTTAGCCGGCAGCCCGACCCCAAATGTCGAGCCATTCTGCTCTATGGCCCGGATCTGGGTCTGGTACGCGAGCGGGGTTTGAACTTGGTCAAATCGGTCGTGGACGATCCTAAAGACCCCTTTCGTGTCGTCGAGATTACCGGTGCCGATTTAAAGAATGATCCGGCCCGCTTGCCCGATGAGGCGGCGGCCCTGTCTTTTACTGGCGGGCGCCGTGTGGTGCGGATTCGCGATGCGGGGGACATGATCACAGCTGCCTTTAAGGGGTTTTTGCAAGACCCTGCCGGCGAGGCCCTGGTTGTGGTCGAAGCGGCGGATCTGCCTGCGCGCTCCAGTCTGCGCCAACTTTTTGAAGGCGGTAAGGCATCCGCCGCCGTTGCCTGTTACCGCGATGAGCAACGCAATTTGCAATCTGTTATCAAGGAAGCCCTCGCCGAGGCCGGGCTCGAGATCAGTCCGGATGCTCTGATTTACCTCTCAAACAACCTGGGCGGCGATCGCCAACTAACCCGTCGTGAGCTGGAAAAACTGATCCTCTATATGGGGGCATCGGGCGCGGAGGGCGAACGGCGTCGGGTAGAAATCGAAGACGCCAAATCATGCATCGGCGATTCCACGGCGCTCACCATGGAGGATTTGGCCTTTGCCGTGGGTGACGGGAATTTTGAAGACTTGGAGCGCTTTCTCACCCGCTGTTATTCTGAAGGTCAGGAGCCGATTCGTATTCTTCGATCCGTCGCGCGTCATTTCGAAAGGCTGCAATTGGTCGCTGGCCTTCATGCCGAGGGCATGGAGCTGGACGGCGCGTTGAAAAAACTTCGCCCACCCTTGTTTTGGAAATCTGCGGCGCCTTTTCGGTCGCAAGTGACTGCCTGGACGCCGGCGGTTCTCTCCATAGCCTTGCGTAAGTTAATGGCCACCGAGGCTGCCTGTAAAAAAACCGGCGCACCCAGCCAGACCCTCACCGCTCGAACCCTTTTTGACCTGACTCGGCAAGGGGCGCTGGCCCGAAAAAGGCGCTGACGGTCGCTCTTCGAAATGCTCCTTATTGGGTGATGTCAGGGGTCTCGGCTCAGGCCCTGACGTTCCAGATCGGCCAGATATTGGCGCCAAATTACCTTCTTTTCGGCGCCGAGCCTATAGAGATATTGCCAGGAGAAGATCCCCGTTTCGTGCAAGTCGTCGAACTTGAGGCGCACCGCATAATTGCCCACCGGTTCAAGTTCCATGATGCCCACATGGCGCCGTCCCGCGATGGTGACTTTTTGATTTGGATTGTGTCCCTGAACCTCGGCAGATGGGCTTTCAACGCGCAAATATTCCGCGCTGTAGCTAAACGACTGACCATTGTCAAAATCGATTTCCAAGGATTTTTCGGCTTTGTTATAACGAATTTCCTTGGGCCAGAATTTGGTCTCTAACTCTTGTTCGGAGATTTCTTGAATTGTTTTCGACACGACAGCCTTCCCAAAGTTAATTTAATCGGTCAAGGGTCGTGCTTCGTCTGGCAACATGATGGGGATGCCTTCGCGAATGGGAAAGGCCAATCCGGCTTGGCGAGAGATGAGCTCGCCGGCTTTGGCGTCATATTCCAAAGGGCCTTTTGTCAAAGGACACACCAAAAGCTCCAACAATTTTGGGCTAACCTTGTTTTGACCGCCGGGCATGGTCTCACATCTCCGCTCTGCTTCGCGCATCTAGTGACGCACTGTCTCGTCGCTGTTGTTATGAATTGCCATTTCCAAAATGGCGATCAAGGTTTCGGCCCGTTCCTGCAAGGTCATAGTTTCCAGGAGAACTTGTTTTTCGGGGCTGTCCAAGGGGCAAATCATGGCGACGGCGGTGACCAGATATTCATCGCCGAGGCGCTCGATGGCCTGCCAATCTCCATCAATGGAAAGCGCCTTGAAATAGCTCTGCAGGATTTCCAACAATCGCTCCCGGTCGACGGGACCATTATCCTCGCTCAGGTCGCCCTTAAAACGCTGGTAATTGGGTTGGACCAGGCGATAGTTTCCCGACTCCAGTTCCAGGTTTACGTCGAAGCGGATCAGGCCGGTCAGGTTCACCAGATAGCGACCATCGTCGGTCTCGCTAAAAGAGGTCAAGCGGCCCACGCAACCGGTATCATAGAGAGCCGGCACATTGCCGTTGTCTTCCGGCTCCTTGGGTTGGATCATGCCGATCAAGCGGTTGCTCGCGATCGCGTCATCGAACATCTCCAAATAGCGGGGCTCGAAGATATTCAAGGGCAGCCGCCCACCCGGCAAGAGAAGCACGCCGGGCAAGGGAAAAATCGCCAGCCGGTCCGGCAGCTCTTCAAAGCGGGGGTCTTGGGCGGTTCGGCTCATGAAAACAACAAAGAAGATAGCCGCCGCCGGGTCGAGACGGTCAAGGGATCAGTGGCGCCCCAGGCTTCAAAAAAGGTCAACAGCTGTTTTCTGGCGCCGTCGTCGTTCCACGTTCGATCCCGGCTAACGATTTCCAGAAGAGATTCGGCGGCATCCTCGGATCGTCCCGCGGCCTGCTGCGCCATGGCCAGGTCAAAGCGCGCCTGATGGTCATTTTCATGTGCGGCCACCCGGGCCATCAGCTCGTCCAAGGGGCCGGCACTGGCGGCGCTTTCGGCCAACTCTAACTGGGCGATGACGGCGGCAAACTCGCTGCTATTCGTGACCTCTTCATCGAAGGAGTCAATCAACTCGCGCGCACCAACAATGTCTTCCTTACCGATGTGGCAAGCCACGAGGCCCGCCATGGCGGCCCGGTTGTCCGGTTCGTGCTGCAAGATCTGTCCGAAAAGGGCCATGGCAGCATCGAATTCGCCAGCCTCCACCTGGGCCTCGGCCGCTTCCAAAGCCTCGCTAATGGGATTGCTTGCTGATCCGCCGCTGGCCTCGATCAAGCGCTTCACGAATTGCGACAGTTCGCTTTCCGGTTTGGCGCCCTGGAAGCCGTCCAGGGGGCGACCCTGAAAAAAGGCATAGACGGTTGGGATGGACTGAATCCGCAATTGGGCGGCTAGTTCCTGGTTTTCGTCGATGTTGACCTTAACCATACGAACAGCACCGCGAGCCGCCTTAACCACCTTCTCCAAGGCGGGTCCAAGTTGCTTGCAGGGCCCGCACCAGGGTGCCCAGAAATCAACAATGACGGGCAGCTCCATGGAGGTCTCAATGACATCCTGGACAAAATCGTTTTGGTTGCTGTCCTTGATGAGATCACCGCCGCCGTCGGCGCCGTTTGCACCGGAGAGTCCAACAATGCTTTCCATAAAAACGTCCTTTGCCGTGCGGCGGCAATCACTGTCTCGCCGATATATCGCCCTGGGGCACTGTCGCCCCTGCCTATTAGATGGCTGTTTTAGGAGCTTAGGGCAAGCCCAGCAAGTCCCGCCATGCAAGGTGCGTTCGCTATTGGCTCTTTTTAGCGGGGGGCCTGGTTGATCGGTTCCCGGCTGAGAAAGCACCGTCGTCGAAACTCAATAGCTCTGGCGGGTGATCTTCCAGCGCCAGAAAACGTTGCAAATCACTGACCTTGAGGACTGTGGTCATGTGATTAACCAGGGGGTGGCAGTTGACCACCTCATGATCCAGTAGAGAGCGATCCAAAACCACCTGCACCAGGCCTTGAATATCGTTGACAATGGCCAAAGGCGTAACAGAGCCGGGCAGGACGCCCAGGTGGTCCATCAAGCGGGCCGGGCTGCCGAAGGACAGGCGCCCGGCGCCCAGCCGCTCGCCCAGTGCCTTCAAATCGATTTTGCGGTCTTCCTGACAGACCACCAGCCACATGCGGCCCTTTTTGTTGCGAAGAAACAGGTTTTTGATGTGCGCGCCCGGCAATTGCACCGGTAAGGCCTTGGACTCCTCCACGGTAAAAACCGGCGCGTGCTCATGGGATTCGTAAGGAATCTCCAAATCGCGCAACCGCCCATAGAGCGCTTCGGGCGATGTGGGGAGGCTGGTGCTGACCTTTTTCTGGTCCGGTGCCGCCATGGCTGTGACAGTCCCTTCGACCTCGTTCAACCCTCTTGGCCCCTTTGGCACTTTTCACCTTCGTGATGGTAAGGCCTTTTTAAAATCACTTGCAATGCCGGGCTAAAGGCGCTATCTCCCCCGTCGCTGATGCGGGCGTAGCTCAGGGGTAGAGCGCAACCTTGCCAAGGTTGATGTCGTGAGTTCGAATCTCATCGCCCGCTCCATTTTCTCCCAGATTCCAATTGGATATCGAAACCCGCTAGGGAGCGGTGCACCCGGATACTGCTGTGTCCCAGGATATTGGGTCCACGTATACAGGGGCCGGAGAGAATGGGGTAATGGCCGGTCTCCGTCTCCGGAAACCGGCGCACCCGAGTTTAGTCGACCAAAGACAGGTTTTCTGCGGACGACTTGCCGTTCCGTCCCGGCTGCAACTCATAAGAAACTTTCTGTCCCTCGCTGAGGCTGCTCAGGCCCGCCCGCTCGATCGCGGTGATATGCACGAAGGCATCCTTCGAGCCGTCTTCCGGTTGAATAAAGCCATAGCCCTTGGTGGTATTGAAAAACTTGACTGTACCGATAGGCATCTTTCGTTCCCCTAACAGGATTTAGAAGTCACACACCGCCGAGATCGCCGGCATGCTTTTGGGTACGCTTACATTGTCAGAGGATAAATAAGTAAACCGGCAGAGCGGTCATTTAGGTAGCGCAAATCGAATGCAACACGCGGTGCAGTGTTTTAGGTAAAAAGTTTAAAAAGTCAATTGGCCATGAACGAGAAGGTTTGTGAATCTTTTGCCTGATCCCTCGCATTGTTAGTATCGCAGTTTAATATACGACTAAAACGGGATATGTTTTTGGAATCGACGGCTTTTGTGGTCACGGACTTGCCGGCAAGCACTAAATTCGCGCTCACCCAAGGATACACGCTGGGCCTGGGTGAGGTCCGGTCCATGAGCCCGGAAGACCCTGTGAAATTTGAAGGCCTGATGGATTGGGATGGCAGGGCGCATTGCCTGTCGAACTCTTGCACGTTCTTTGTCTGGTCTATTGGGTCGGTGTTTCGGGGGATTCACCCTTTAACGCGGCAATCTCCGCTTCCAATTCGGCGATGCGCGTGTCTCTCAGGGCCAAGGCCCTTTCCACATCCTCTTGCTCGAAGCGCAGCGGAATGTGTTGGGGGCAGTTGGCGTCCCAGGCCTTAACGGTGAAGATGATCACCTGCTCCGGGCGGGCACGATAGTCTTCTCGGTTGGGCATGAGCTCCGCCATGAGGTCGGGGCGATCCTCAACCACGCGCGCCGTGCCCCAGATTTTGATCCGGGTCTTATTGGTATAGTCGATAAGGAACAGGAAGGCCTGGGCGTTTTGCTCAAGGTTGCCTTGACTGATGTACTGTCGGTTGCCCTTAAAGTCGGCAAAGGCAATGGTCTTCTCGCTAAGAACCTTCAAAAAGCCCGGCGGGCCGCCCCGATGCTGGATGTAAGGCTGACCATTGGTGTTCGCAGTGGCCAGAAAGACGCTCCGCTGAGCGGCGATATAAGTTGCCAGATCTGGCGTAATTTCGGTCCGCCAGCCACCTTTTTCCTCCATGCGCGCATAGAGGTCCCTCGACCCCTTGCGGCTTTGGATGCCCTTGATGGTGTCGGTGAAAGCGATGTCGCTGGAATAGGTCATTATCTTCGATCCTCCGAAACGGGCACCTGTCCTTAAAGGTCCAGATCGCTCAAGCCTGGGTGGTCATCGGGCCGGCGGCCTAGGGGCCAATGAAATTTCCGATCCTCCGGCTTGATCACATGCTCGTTGATGCTGGCGATCCGGCGGCGCATTAGGCCATCCGAGGCGAACTCCCAGTTTTCGTTGCCGTAAGCTCGGAACCATTGGCCGGAATCGTCATGGAATTCATAGGCAAATCGCACGGCAATCCGGTTTTCCCGAAAGGCCCACAGCTCCTTAATGAGCCGGTAATCCAATTCGCGGGTCCATTTGCGGGTGAGCAGTTGCACGATCTCATCGCGCCCGGTGGCGAACTCCGCCCGGTTGCGCCAAGGGCAATCCACGGTATAGGCCAAGGAGACCTTTTCGGGATCGCGGCTGTTCCAACCGTCTTCTGCGAGGCGAATTTTTTCAATCGCCGTTTCCTTGGTGAAGGGAGGGAGGGGTGGCCGAGACATGCTGGGGACTCCTTTTAAAAAAAGTGGCAGCAGGAAAGGGGCGGGTCGCGCGGCGCACCACCCGCCACGTTAGAATTAAGCCGCAGAATTAAGCCGCCAAGGATTCAACGGCCGGAAAATCGATCTCGGTACCCAAAACCTCGTTGAGGTAGTTGGTTAGGGTGTTGAGGGCAACATTGCCGACGATTTCAACGATCTCGCCGTCGCTGTAGCCGGCCGCGCGCACGGTTTCAACATCGGCCTGTGAGACCTTGCCCCGATTGCGGGTAATCTTGACCGCGAACTCGACGGCGGCGGCCGCTTTGGTGTCGCCGGAGGTGCCCCGACGGGCCGCCTCGATCTCTTCCGCAGTCAATTTGGCCAGATTTGTGCCCAGGTAGTTGTGTGCCGCCAGGCAATAGCCGCAGCCATTGATCTCGGCAACGGCCAAGGCAATGCGCTCGCGGGTTTTCGCCGACAAGGAGCCGGCGCCCAGTGCTCCGTTCAGTCCTAGGTATCCCTCCAAGGTCTTGGGGCTGTTGGCCGTGATGCGGAAGAGGTTGGGAACGCTGCCCAACACCTTGTTGACGGCTTCCAGCGCATTTTTCGAGGTGTCGGGGGCGTCGTCGATCGTGGCGGGGGTGGGGATGCGTGACATGACAGTCTCCTATGGTTTGGGGTGCGATAACATGTTGTGACTGTGAATATATTGTTGACTAAGAAAAAAATAATACGTTGATTTTAAAACTTATTATTACATATATTGAAATAATATGTTCCCTGGTTTGAGGTCGCCGTGGACAAGCTTGAGACCATGCGGATATTTGTTGAAGCGGCGGATCAACAAAGTTTTGTGGCGGCGAGCCGATCCCTGAAGCTGTCCGCGCCGGCGGTAAGCCGGTCCATTGCTCAGCTTGAAGCCTCTCTCGGGGTGCGTTTGTTCAATCGGACCACCCGCCATGTGCGCTTGACCGAGCCCGGCAATCGCTATCTCGTAGATTGTAAGCGCATCTTAGAGGAGGTTGCGGAGGCCGAAGCCGCGGTCTCGGGTAGCTATGCTGCGCCGCGGGGCCTGTTATCCCTGACCGCGCCCACCCTCTTTGGTCAAAAGCATGTTGTGCCGATTATAACTGAATACTTGGACCTTTATCCTGATGTGACCTTGCGCGCGGTTTTTCAGGATCGGGTTGTCAACCTTCTCGAAGAGGGTTTCGATGTGGCGGTGCGCATCGGACCCTTGCGGGATTCCAGCTTCTATGCCTCCAAGGTGGGAACGATCCGTCGGGTGGTCTGTGGCGCGCCCGCCTATTTGGCGCGCCGGGGTACACCTCAAACACCGGCCGATTTAACGGATCACGAGATCATTCTGGCCTCGGCGGTGGAACCCTCTGCCACTTGGCGCTTTGAGGCTGATGGTAGGAAGCAAGCGGTCAAGCTCTCTGCCCGCTTGGAGGTCAGTCAAAACGGCGGTGCCATCGCCGCGGCCGTACAGGGCTTCGGCCTGACCCGAGTCATGTCCTATCAAATCAGCGAAGAGCTTACAGCGGGCTCCCTGCAAGTGGTTTTGCAGCCCTTTGAATCCGATCCGGTGAGCGTCAGCATCATTCATCTCGAGGGTCGCCAGGCCAATGCAAAGGTGCGCGCCTTCGTCAATCTGGCGGTGGACCGCTTGCGCGCGAACAGCGTCCTCAATGACTGACGCAAAGGATTGCAGAAAAGGCGCGTTCGGTTACCGGATTGAGACAGCTTTTGCTGTCCGAACGACCTGGATTTTGTTAACTATGTTGGAAAGGCCCGAAAAAGGGGTGTCGTCGAGGCGCTGTCGTTGCCAGGGGGAGCTAATTCATGGCCGAGATCTCAAAGCACATCAATCAAATCATTCAAGAGCTGAAAACCCGGCCAAAGGGTGGCTCATCCAAAATCGCTCATAAGTTTACCCGCAAACTCTTTGCCAATGTGCCGCCCGATGATGTTCGCGGTGAATCCCCTGCCAATCTGGCCGGTGGAACCCTTGCTTTGTGGAATACCCTGCAGCAGCGCAAGCCCGGGACGGCCAAGGTCAATGTCTACAACCCCGACCCCAAGACCCATGGCTGGGACAGCACGCACACGATTATTGAAATCGTCAACGACGACATGCCCTTCCTGGTCGATTCCATTACCTCGGCCATCAATAGCCTTGGCGGCGAGGTTCATTTGGTGATCCATCCGATCATGGCGGTAAAACGGGACGGGCGCGGTAAGCTCACTGCCCTGCAAGATGAGCCCGGCGCGCGGGGCAGCATTGCCGAATCGGTTATGCATGTGCAGATCAGCGAGCAAAGCGACGACCGCCTGCCCGATATCAAGAACCACTTGGAAATGGTTCTCGATGAAGTGCGCATGGCGGTCGAGGATTGGCGCAGCATGCGTCAGCGTTGTCGGGACTTGGTCGCTGAGTTGGAGGAAAATCCGCCGCCCTTGCCCTATTCCGAGACGGCGGAAGGCGCGGCTTTTTTAAAGTGGATGGACGACGACCACTTTACCTTTCTGGGTTATCGGGAATACCGGTTCGAGGGTCGGGGCGCCCAAGCGGTCTCCAAGATCGACCCCAAGAGTGGGCTGGGCCTGTTGCGCGACCGGGAGTTCCGCATTTTTGAAGGCTTGCGGAATCTGGGTAAGTTGCCGGGGGATATCCGCGAATTTGTGCGCAGCCCGGTTCTTCTTCGAATCACCAAAGCCAATCGGCGCTCGAACATACACCGGCCCGCCCGTTTGGATGCCATTGCCATCAAGGTCTTTGACAAAAAAGGCAAGGTCCAGGGCGAGCGCCTCTTTGTTGGCCTTTTTACCTCCACCGCCTATTCGCGCAGCCCCCGGTCCATCCCTCTCCTGCGAGAGAAAGTGGACAACGTCATGCGCCGCTCCGGCTTTTCGCCGGGCAGCCACGACGGCAAGGCACTCATGCACATCCTCGAGACCTATCCGCGCGATGAGCTTTTCGAGATTTCCGAAGCAGAACTGCTCAAGATCTCTCTTGGCGTGCTTCATCTTCAAGAGCGTCAACGCACGGCTCTTTTTGTGCGCGAGGATTCTTTTGGGCGCTATGTGTCCTGCATGATTTATGTGCCGCGGGATCGCTATGACACTAACCTGCGTCTAAAGCTTCAAGATATATTGGCAGAGGCCTATGACGGCTCGGTAACCACCTATTCGACCCAACTGGGCGACGCGGCCTTGGCCCGTATTCATGTTGTCGTCACCACGCGCAAGCAACGCCTCCCCGGTATCTCGGTCAATAATCTGGAAGAAAAGCTGGCCGAAGCGGCACGCTCGTGGGTCGACCTTTTAGCGGATGCATTGGTCGAGACCCGGGGCGAGCAACAGGGCATCAAAACCCTACGCCGCTTCGAGCGCGGACTGCCTGCCGGCTATCAGGACCATTTTGACCAGAGGACGGCCTGCGCGGATATCGGATTGGTGGAGCACGCCATTGCCGAGCAGGATCTGGCCATGAACCTGCATCATCGTGAGGGCGAGCCCGACCACGCGCTACATTTCAAGCTCTATGTCGGGGGCGACCCGGTTCCCCTATCGGATGTGCTGCCCATGCTCGAGAACATGGGTCTGAAAGTCATCGGCGAGGTGCCTTATCCTATCCGCCCGGCAGGACACCATGAACCCGTCTGGATTCACGATTTCGATATGCACGATGTGGGTGACGGCGACCTAAGCCTGGACTCCGTGCGAGATTCGTTCCATGACGTATTTTACCGGGTCTGGCACGGTTCCATGGAAAACGACGGCTTCAACAAGCTAGTCCTTCGCGCCGGGCTGAACGCGCGGCAGATCATCATCTTGCGGGCCTATTGTAAGTATCTGCGCCAAGCACGCATCCCCTTCAGCCAGGCTTATATGGAAGAAACCTTGGCCAACAATCCGGCGATTACCCGTTTGTTGGTGGAGCTTTTCGAGACGCGCTTCGACCCGGCCTTGGCAAAAGGTGCCGGCAAGAAGGCGACCAAGCTCATTGCGGCAGTAAAGGCGGCCTTGGATGAGGTAGCGAACCTCGATGAAGATAGGATCATTCGCCGCTACCTCAATATGATCGAGACGACCCTGCGAACCAATTTTTACCAGCCGGCAGCGGGCGGCGAGGAAAAGACCTACCTGTCCTTCAAGTTGGACTCGGGGAATATCGAGGAACTTCCCCTGCCGCGACCCTTCCGGGAGATCTTTGTCTACAGCCCCAAGGTCGAAGGTGTGCACCTGCGGTTCGGCATGGTCGCACGCGGCGGCTTGCGCTGGTCCGACCGGCGCGAGGATTTTCGAACAGAAATTCTTGGTCTGGTTAAGGCCCAGCAGGTCAAGAACGCAGTCATCGTGCCCGTGGGCTCGAAAGGTGGCTTTGTGATGAAGGCCCCGCCGCCACCCGAGGCCGGCAGGGACGCCTATTTGGCCGAGGGTATAGAGAGCTACAAAACCTTTATCCGCGGCCTTTTGGACATCACTGATAACCTCAAGGTCAAAAAGCTGGTGCCGCCAAAGTCGGTGGTTCGCTATGACGGGGACGACCCCTACTTGGTGGTGGCCGCGGACAAAGGAACCGCCACCTTTTCCGATATCGCCAACGGGGTTTCCATCGACTATGGCCATTGGCTCGACGATGCTTTCGCCTCGGGCGGCTCGGCGGGATACGACCACAAGAAGATGGGCATCACCGCCCGCGGTGGTTGGGAATCGGTCAAGCGCCACTTCCGGGAACTCGGTAAAGACATCCAGAACGAAGACTTCACCTGCGTGGGTTGCGGTGACATGGCCGGCGACGTGTTCGGCAACGGCATGTTGCTCTCTAAGCACATCAAGCTTGTGGGTGCCTTTAACCATATGCATATCTTCGTCGATCCGAACCCGGATTCGGCCAAGTCATGGGTGGAACGCAAGCGTCTCTTTGACCTCCCCCGGTCCGCTTGGACAGACTACAACGCCAAGCTCATTTCCAAGGGTGGCGGTATTTTTGACAGGCGGGCCAAGTCGATCAAAACAACCCCGCAAATGCGCAGCCTTTTTGAAATCGACAAAGCCGAGGTGACGCCCAACGAGCTGATCAAAGCCATGCTGCTGGCGCCCACCGAGCTCTTGTGGTTCGGTGGGATTGGCACCTATGTCAAAGCCAGTAGCGAAAGCGATCTAGAGGTTGGCGATCGGGCCAACGATCCATTGCGCATCAATGGTAAGCAGGTCGGGGCCAAGGTCGTGGGCGAGGGCGCCAACCTGGGGATGACCCAATTGGCCCGCATCGAATATGGATTGGCCGGCGGTCACAGCAATACGGATTCCATCGACAATTCCGCCGGTGTGGATTGTTCCGACCACGAGGTGAACATCAAAATCCTCCTCGGCGCCGTGGAGCAGGCCGGCGGCATGACCCGCAAGCAGCGGGACAACCTTTTGGAAAAGATGACCGACGAGGTTGCCGAGCAATGCCTGCGTGACAACTATCTGCAGAGCCAGGCCATAACCATCACCCACCTGCTGGGCGCCCACTTGCTGGACCGCTTTGCGCGCTACATGCGGGTTTTGGAAAAGGCCGATCAGCTCAACCGGGCAATCGAGTTTTTGCCCGACGACGAGGAGGTGGCCGATCGCCTGAAACAGGGGGTGGGCCTGGCCCGGCCCGAGATCGCCGTCTTGCTCTCCTATTCCAAGATTGTGCTCTACGACGAGCTTTTGGACTCGTCCCTGCCGGATGACCTCTATTTTAAAACGGATCTCATCAATTACTTCCCCGCACCTTTGCGGAAAAAGTATGCAAAGGAGATCGGCGATCATCGCCTGCGTCGGGAGATCATTACGACCGTCATCACCAACGACCTGGTGAATCGGGTGGGCATCACTTTCATTCACGAGGTCCGGCAGAAAACCGGCATGCCGGCGGATGAAATCACTAAGGCTTATATCGTCGCCCGCGAAATCTTTGGCATGCGGAACCTTTGGGATCAAATCGAAGCATTGGACAACAAGGTTCCCGCTTTGCTGCAATCCCGCTTGTTGCTGGAGTGTGGCCGGCTGATCGAACGCATTGCCGTTTGGTTCCTGCGCGAAGGAGGCTATCCGCTCAGCATCGAAGAGAGCATCGCTGCCTTTGGACCGGGAGCAAAGATACTATCCGATCAAATCATTCGACTGGTGGCGGAAGGGGACCGGGCTCAGCTCGAGGAGCATGCCGCGGAGTTCGTCCGTGACGGTGCCCCCAAGGCGCTCGCGCAACAGATCGCTTCGCTCAATCTGCTTGTATCGAGTTGCGATATCATTCGCATTGCCAGCGCCAGCGGCTTGGCGACCCAAGACGTGGCCGATCTTTATTTCAAAATTGGAGAAAGGTTCGGATTCGACTATCTGCGCCGCGCGGCGGCCCATCTGCCCACGGATACAGCCTGGGACAAGCTAGCTGTGACAGCAATCATTGATGATTTTTTTGGTCACCAGGGGGAGATGGCCAGCAATATTCTCGCAGGCAAAGGCAAATCAAAATCCCTAGACTCGGTCGTCGAGGTTTGGACCAGCCAACGCAAACCCATGGTGGATCGCAGCGAGCAGCTGATGGTGGAATTGAAATCCGCGGGAACGCCGGACTTCGCCATGTTGGCCGTAGCCAACCGGGCCTTGAAATCATTGGTGTCCGGCTAAGCTGCTTAGGAGGGTTCATTCCCCCGGGCAGCGGCTTTGCTCAGGCGCACGGCCGTGCCGTTGGCGCTAACCATCAACATGGAATCACCAACCGTGTGATAGTCGATGTCTACGCCGACCACCGCATCGGCGCCCAGTTCCTTGGCCTGCTCCAGCATGTCTTTCATGGCATGTTCCTTGGCGCCGCGCAGGGCGGTCTCGTAACCACCCGCGCGTCCGCCCACCACGTCACGCACCTTGGCGAACATGTCACGAAACATGTTCGCGCCGACGATGGCATCACCGCCCACAATGCCCAGGTGCCGCTTAATGGGGTGGCCTTGAATTTCCTCTGTGGTCACCACCAACAATATGTGTCCCCTTTTTATTAGTTTATAAGGCCTGTTCTTAATGGCGAAAGTGACGCATGCCCGTATAGACCATTGCCAAATTAGCCCCATCGGCGGCAGCAATCACTTCCTCGTCGCGTATCGATCCGCCTGGTTGGATGACCGCCGTCGCGCCGGCCTCCACAGCTGCCATAAGCCCGTCGGCAAAAGGAAAAAAGGCATCCGAGGCGACCACAGAGCCGTGCGTGCGAGGCTCTTCTTCCCCGGCAGCTTTGGCGGCATCGCGGGCCTTTTGAGCAGCGATCCGTGAGGAATCCACCCGGCTCATCTGACCGGCCCCGATGCCCACGGTTGCTTGGTTTTTCACATAGACAATGGCGTTTGACTTGACATGCTTGGCCACCCGGAAAGCAAAAAGCATGTCAGCTTCTTCTTGTTCCGTCGGGGGCCGTTTAGTGACGACCTTCAAGTCTGCGGCGTTGATCCGTCCATTGTCCCGGTCTTGCAGCAAAAAGCCACCGGCCAGCGGGGCGATGACCTGAGCCTTTTCGCTTGGATCCGCTAGCGCCCCGGTTTGCAGGACCCTCAGGTTTGACTTAGCCGTGAGAACCGCTCGGGCGCCGTCTTCAATATCAGGCGCGATGATGACTTCGGCGAATAGTTTTACAATCTCGCACGCAACCTCTTTGTCCAGGGGGCCATTCAGAGCCACAATCCCGCCGAAGGCACTCACCGGGTCGCAGGCCAAAGCTCGGCGATACGCCTCTGCTAGGGTGGTTGCGCTTGCCACGCCGCAGGGGTTGGCGTGTTTGATGATGGCCACCGTCGGTGCCTCGAATTCGCAGACCAATTCAAAGGCGGCGTTGGTATCGTTCAAGTTATTGTAGCTGAGCGCCTTGCCTTGGATCTGCTCGGCACTGGCCACGCCCGGCCGGGTGTTGGGGGTGCGATAGACGGCGGCGGTCTGGTGGGGATTCTCGCCATATCTCAGGGTGGCCGAAAGCCGGCCGCTCAGGGACTTTTGGCGGGGAAAGGTCTCGCCATTGACGCCCTGTAGCCAGCTCGATATGGCCGTGTCGTAGGCGGCTGTGTGGGCGTAGGCCGCGGTCGCCAAATGACGGCGCAGCTCACCGGGCAGGCTTCCCTTGTTGTCTTTTAGGGCGGCAACTACGGCTTCATAGTCGGCCGGGTCCGTGACCACAGCCACGAATTCATGGTTTTTCGCGGCTGCGCGCACCATGGCCGGACCCCCGATATCGATATTCTCAACACAGGTCGAGAAATCAGCGCCTGAGGCAAGGGTGGCTTCAAAGGGATAGAGGTTGACCACCAAGAGATCGATGGGTGCAATGCCATGGGCGGCCATGGCCGCTTGGTGCTCCGGCAGATCCCGCCGGGCCAAGAGGCCACCGTGAATTGTCGGGTGCAGGGTCTTGACCCGCCCATCCATGATCTCCGGAAATCCGGTGTGATCCGATACCTCTGTCACCGGGATGCCTGCATCCCTGAGCGTGCGTGCGGACCCGCCGGTCGACAATATCTCCACGTCCAACTCGGTCAGACATTGCGCCAAGGAAACCAGTCCTGATTTGTCAGATACTGAAATGAGGGCTCGCTTGATGAGAGGATTGGGTGTCATGGGAGGCTGTCTCGAATTTTGATAGGCAAAGGAGACCTGTCCGCAATGCACGCCAATGATGTGCGGGGGCGGAGAAGGACCAGCTGCTTGCCTCAATTGGCCATAGGTCTATGAAAGAACCACTACAAATGCAATAGAGCCATGCTGGTTTCCGACCAAATCCGACGATGGCAGTGCAAAATACTCGGTGTTTTCGAAGATCACGAAACGGCGGCGGACAGGCGCGGATGTTGTCCTCGGCCCTCCGCCTGGAATTCGGGCACCAGGCGCTGCAAGGCTTCGTAGACACTATCTCTGTGCCGTTGTTCGGCCAATGTTTGCAGGTCGTCAAGTCCACGCGATAGGAGCTCAAAATCGGCCGAGCGCGGGTCCGCGAGCCTCAGGCCGGGATGGCTCGTCGGCAGCAAGGATTCGTACTCATGAAAAAGCTCTTCGTGAAGCTTCTCGCCCGGCCGTAACCCGGTGAACTTGATTTCAATATCTTCGCCGGTATGAAGGCCTGCGAGGCGGATCATTTGTTGTGCCAAGGCTAGGATCTTCACCGGATCGCCCATGTCCAGCACATAGATCTTGCCGGCTTCCTCATCGTCTGCTTCATAACCCAGCGCAGAGGCCTGCAGGACTAACTCCACGGCCTCCCCAATGGTCATGAAGTAGCGGGTGATTTCTGGATGGGTGACGGTGACCGGGCCGCCTCTGGCAATTTGACGCTGGAATAGGGGCACCACCGACCCGGTTGAGCCCAAGACATTGCCAAAACGCACGGTGATAAAACGAGTTCCCCGCAATCCGTCCCGGCGCCGCCGTTCGAGGATATCCAAAGATTGGCAATAGTTTTCCGCCAGACGTTTGGTCGCGCCCATGACATTCGAGGGGTTGATGGCCTTGTCGGTGGAAATCAACACCATGGCGGGCACGCCGGCTTTGCGACAGGCATCGGCCATATTGCGGGTGCCGATTACATTCGTGAGAACCGCCTCTACCGGGTTAGATTCCAGCATGGGCACGTGTTTGAGGGCCGCTGCATGGAACACCAAATCGGGTTTTTCCTCAGCCATGATCTGGTCCAGTTTCGTGCGATCGCGAACGTCCCCCAAAATTGCCGTGCGGGAGAGGCTTTCGTCAATTTCACCCAATTCCAGATCGATGCTGTAAAGTTGGTATTCGCTGTTGTCGATGAGGGCCAAGTGGACAGGTTTCAACGATGCCACCTGGCGCACCAGTTCCGATCCGATGGAGCCGCCCGCCCCGGTGATCAGTACTCGGCGCCCGTTGATCAGGCGGGCCATGGCGCCCCGGTCCAGCTTGTTTTGTGTCCGCCCGAGCAGATCTTCGATAGCAATTGGGCGGACCTCCAAATCGCTGCTCATCAGATCGCCGCTGGCCAGACTCCTATTGGTCAGGCCCTTGCCCGCCATTCCGTTACCGGATTGACCGGTAAAGTCTGTTAGTTTGGGCAAATGGGCGATGGAAAGGCCACGGCCATCGGCTATGTCCAACAGATCTTCCATGGTGGGTCGTGGCAAAGGTTTTGTGAGTATGATGCGTTGTGGTGGGCGAACCCTCGTGGCAAGTTGTTGAATGACCTCCTCAATGCCATCTAAGTGGCCCATGACGGGGATGTCGTGAATGTGCCTGCCGACACGTCCCCCTTTCTCGTCCACCAATGCGAGAACTTCAAAGGGTGCATGGCGACTACGTGCCATTTCCCGTATGAAAAGCTCGGCAGCATCGCCGGCGCCAACCAGCAGGACCGGAATCTTAAGATGACTGTCCCGTTCCAAAAGGTGGCCGCGACCCCGGTCTTTGAAAACCCGGTAGATCATGCGCGGTGCGCCAAGTAGAAAAATCAAGACGAACCAATTGACCACCAAGGCGGAGCGGGATACGGCATGAACCCGTGTCAGCATAAAGGTGATCAGCAGGAACACGAGGATGGCCAGCGTCACGCTCTTGATGATGGCGACCAGGTCGTTCATCGAGGCATAGCGCCACATTCCCCGATAAAGTCCGGTAAAGTAGAAAGCGGCGCCACAAATGATCACAAACAATGCCAAAGATGGCAGTAAATGCTGTTGAAGGTACACGTACCAGAAGTCGCCCAGCCGCAGCATCAGGCTGATCACAAAGGAAAGCGCCGCCATGGCCAGATCATGAACAAAGGCCACCGTGCGTCTTGGCATGCGACGTGGTATTAGGTTCATTTTTTCCGCCAGCCCCTCGAGCCCCTAGCATGGGTCCCTAACAAAAAACGACGTTTTTTAGCCCCTTCAAGATGAAGTCTAGCACAGGGCGGTCAGAAGCTACAGCCCTGGAGTTGCGCCGCACAATCACACCCAAAAGGACCCAATAAGGTTCGGGTCAACGCTGTGCATCAGTCTTGGGCGAATTTAGTTTCATCAAAATCAGCCCGACGATAACCAAGGCGGCGAACGCGCATAGCACATCGTATCCCGAAAGGCTAATTAAAGACAGGCATATTAATATAAGATTGCAAATCGATATAAGCCAAACCACCTTGGCATGACTCTCACCTCCTTGAACTGCGCGTTGATAAAAGTGCTCGCGATGGGCGCGCCAGATCCTTTCGCCGCGCAACAAGCGCTTGGCAAGTGTCAGGGAAGAGTCCATCAGGTAATAAAGTGGCAAAATGAGTGCTACGGCCCATTGACCCTTTTCCATCGCCGAGAGCAAGAGCCACCCCACCATAAAACCGACGGGTACGGAGCCCACATCGCCCAAAAAGAGTTTTGCGGGTGACCGATTCCAGGGCCAAAAGCCAGCTAATCCGCCAAGTAAGAGCAAAGGCAGGCCAAAGTCGGCAAGTTCCCAACCCTGCAAAAGGGCGACCAGAGACAAGCCTAGGCAAATGCTCACGGTCTCGGCGGCTGTGATGCCGTCGATGCCGTCCATGAAATTGAAAAGATTGATAAACCAGACCCACGCCAG